>NZ_JAFCLR010000040.1:0-81752 GCF_018131065.1 Bradyrhizobium sp. AUGA SZCCT0431
GCCTTCCCCTCGGCGAAACGCGCCTCGATTGTGATCGTCTCGCCCTCAACGTAACCTAGATCGCGCAACCCTTGCCGAAAAGCCTCTTGGAACGGCGCTACATCTGATTGGGAAGCGATCCAAACAACGCCAACCCTTGGTAAAACTCCCGACTTCTGCCCCCGCGCTTCGAACGGCCATGCCGCTGTGACGCCAATCCCGGCGATGAATTCGCGCCGCCTCATTGAGCCTCCGGAGAAAGTGCCTCACTGATGTCTGACCTTAGCACTTTGCAGAGTGGCGAGGGCAAACAAATGGGGCGGGTCGAGGTCCGTTGTGGGTCATTCGCGTCGTTTTGACCGGACCGCGGCGACTTCCGGTCTACCCCAGTGAACGGACATTCTCAGGATAAGCGGGCATGTCTCAAAGGTGCCAAAAGGCGACATCGCGCGCGCACTCCTCTGAACAGTTTTCTGAGTGGTGACTTTGCGTTACGAGGAGTCCTTTGGGCGGCGTTAGTCAGGGACACCGGCGCGGCGAAGCCCTTCGTAATAAGTCTCGAACTTGTCGCTAACGACCGGAAATCGGCGAACGAGCAGACTTATTGAGAATTGCGGGTCGAGCCCGAGCAGCGTTTCCGCGGCCGCCTTCGCCTCTGCGTCTCTGCCCATCAAGGCTGCGCTCGAAGCAAGAGCGGTCCAGCCGGGCAGAAAGTTCGGATTGTGCTGCACGGCTCGATGGGCCCAGTCACGTGCCAGTTCGAGGTTTCCACCGACCTGGTGCACCAACGCCAACGCGTGAAAGATCGCGTAACCACGGGAATCTCGCGGGCTGAGCCGTCTTGCATGGTTGAGGTGCTTGATAGCAACTTCGGTATCACCAGCCCGCGTCCTGACGATGCCGCTTTGCAAGTAGGCGTGCGCGTGGTTCGGGTTCACGGATAGCGCCTCGTCGATGTAGGCGATGCCTTTCGCAAGATCATGAGCGAACCAGGCAAAGCATTGCCCGGCGGTGCCGAGCATGAGCGGATCGAGGCGGTCTGCGCAAAGCCCACGTTCGACGAGATCGAGAACCTCGGCACGTTCTCTCGGCTCGTCAACATCCCAACCTTGTATATGCCTTTGCATGTAGGTGCGCGCCGCCAAGGCGTACGCCGGAGCAAACGTCGGATCAAGCGTGATCGCTTGAAGGCAGTTGCTCAGCATGGCCCGAACGGCGTCACGCGTGAATGCGTCGGTCAACGCCAGGGCGCGCAGGTAGTAGTCATAGGCGCCCAGGTTCTCCGGCCGCTTTCGTCGTGTGCGCTCGATTTCAGCAAGCTGGATCGTGGGTTCCAGAATGCCCACGATCGCCTCGGTGATCCGGTCCTGCAAGTCGAACAGGTCTTCCGCTTCTCCATCGTACTTTTCGCCCCACACATAGTTGCCGGTGGCCGTATCGACGAGCTGCGCAGTGAAGCGGACACGGCTGCCGACCCGCCTGACGCTGCCTTCCAACACATACCGTACGCCAAGCTCGCGTCCGATCTGGCGCACATCCACGGTGCGATTTTTGTAAGTGAAGCTTGAGTTACGAGCGATTACGAATAGCCAGCGATGCCGTGAAAGCCCCGTCAATATGTCCTCGGCCATGCCGTCGGCGAAGTATTCCTGCTCCGGATCGCCGCTCATGTTCTGAAACGGCAGTACCGCGATGGAGGGTTTGTCGGGGAGTGCAAGGGCGACTTTCGACGGTTCTGCCGGGTTGTCGGCAATTGCCTCGCCTGAAGGCTCATGCGCTTCCAGCACCGGGCCGACAAAACGGAAGCCCTTGCGCGGCAGGGTCTTGATAAGGCGTTGTTCAGACCCGGTATCGCCGATCAGGCTCCGAGCGATATTCAGACGGGTCGTCAGTGCCGCATCGGATACGATACGCCCATTCCAGATGGCGCCGATGAGATCATCCTTGCTGACGACGCGCTGCCTGTTGCGGATCAGGTAATCGAGCAGGTCGAAGACCTGGGGCGCGACAGGGACGACGTCCGCCCCGCGACGCAGTTCGCGCCGGTCAGTGTCGAATGCGAACTGCTCGAAAAGATAGCGCAAGCTGCCGTTCCCTTGGGACAACCCCCATCGCCGGTAGGGAGCTCTGGCACCGCTTAGAGCGCAAAGCGTAAGCCGCTGGTGAGGAAAATGTAAGCCCAATGTTAAGTGCGTCGTGCCCCGTCCTGACATCCTCGTCCGGGATATTTTCAGGAGATACCTCAATGAGCACGGCCCATAGTGCAGCCGAATTTGGACATACGACCGACTCAGATTGGCGCGTCTTCAGCTCCCTCACGAGTTGCTGGGTTGCGTTTCAGGAATGGCGCAGACGTGGAAGGCTGCAAGCTGAATTGTGCAACCTGAGCGATCGGGCGCTAATGGATATAGGTATTGCGCGCGGCGAGATCCGAGGTACCGAGCCGCGGAGAGGCTTCTGACCCCCTCGATGAATGTCTGTCATCCGGCACCGATCAATGACCGGACTGGGGCACATGGTTTCCGTGGCTCGACTTCCGGTTCGGGTCAATCGCGTTGATCCGACCGACCGCAACTCACTTCCGAGCTATCCCCGGAAACGGACATGATCAGAGCCGCAGGGCATGTCTCAGAAGTGCCACTTCCGGACTCATGCATTGCAGCAAACTGCTCCTCACTCGATCACCTCGTCGGCGCGGGTAAGAAAAGTTTCTGAAATATTCAAGCCGAGAGCCTTGGCTGATTTAAGGTTGATGACGAGGTCGAACTTCACCGGTTGCTGAATGGGCATGTCAGCTGGCGTTGCTCCACGCAGAATCTTGTCGGTAAACTCAGCAGCACGCGCAAAAAGGTCGATGAAGTTCGCTCCGTACGAAATCAGGCCGCCCGCGTCCACGAATTCTCTAAAACCAAAGATGGTTGGAATCCTTGCGGCGGTAGCTACTTTGATGATCTTGGACTTATTGGCATTTGTAAGGGGTTCACTATACACGTACAGCGCGTCAGTGTCGCTCGTCAGTGTTGCCATTGCTGCGTCAATATCGTCGGCCGTTTGGATTTCGAGTATGTTGGCTTCTATATTCAGCCGGGCGGCTGCCGCTCGAATGCCAATCACCTCTTGCGTAACACCCGAGTAATTGGTGTTAACCAGTGCAGCGAAACGGCGGACATTCGGGATGATGTCTCTCATCAATTCAAGACGTTTGCTGCTGAGTTCACCGGGCTGGATGGAAAGTCCTGTAACGTTCCCGCCAGGCCGGGCCAAGCTCGCGACGATTCCGTTGGCGACCGCATCACCGTAGGCGGCAAATACAATTGGAACGCTTGCCGTTGCTTGCTTTGCGGCCACAACGCCGTAAGCCGACGTAACGATCACATCAACCTTTAGCCGCACGAATTCAGCGGCGAATTCGGTGATTTGCCGAACGTCTCCTGCTCCCCAGCGATACTCGATCTTGACATTGCGCCCATCCGTCCAGCCAAGCTTCGACAGTCGTTCCACGAATGCCGCCACCCACGCCCCATGAGAAGCTTGCGTTCCAGCTACGAGGAAACCGACAACCGGCGGCTTCGCAGTTTGTTGTCCATAAGCCGCTGAGATGGAACCGATGGCCACGCCGCTCGTCAGCAATATGAATTCCCGTCGCCTCATTCTATCACCCGGCGTTCTGACCACTGCATTGGATCGACCCATACAAATAGGCTTTCGGCCGCATCTTGTTAATCTGGAATTATCCTCCCACGTCGGAAATGGTCAAAAGCTGCCCTAGCAGGCTCGAAACGTGACTTCCGATCCTTCCCCGAAAGCAGACATCCGGAAGGCGAGCAGGCATGTCTCAAAAGTGCCAACAGGCGACTTAGGGTCACATGGGAATGGGGTCGCCAACCGTAATGGCCAACTTCTCGGTGCTGCGATCAGCCTTATTGAACCCGAACAACGCAAACCCGAAAAGCAATTCAAGGCAGAATTTGAGGCAGCCGCGCCGGGTATATTGGCGCGCTTTGCAGCGCTTTGAGTTGAAAAATCGGGCAGACGTAAAATTAGAGACATCGCCTCGCATGGCGGACTTCGCTGTTGCCATCACCGCCGCAGAAGAAGGCCTGGGCTGGGAGCCCGGTACATTTATCGCGGCTTACGAGGCCAACCTTGAACTTGCGATGATAGATCTGACCTCTCAGGATCCTTTGATCGAGGCCATCTCCAAATGTCTTGCTACTCACGAGGGGCTGATTGTTGAGCCCGCTACCGAACTCCTGCGGCTACTGGAGAAATCAGTGCCCGTCGAAGAAGCCAGGAAGCGGAACTGGCCAAAGCAACCCAATCAGCTCACACGCTCGCTGAGGCGGTTGGCGCCCGTAATGAGATCGATGGGGATTGAAGTCGAACTGGACTTTGAACGAGATAAGGAAACAAACATCAAACGAATTAGGATCACTTCACCTCGGCCGACAATGTGACCTGAACCAGGTAATTCACCATTCTCATCATTTCATCGTTTTCTGAAACGATGAAAACGATGAGAATGGTTTTTTTGCGAGCGTGAACTTAGGGACGGCTACCGCGAGATGGCCGAGGCCAACGGCGTCAACCTTGAAGGCCCGGTCCTCGAACGCTGTCGCTGAGGACGAAGGACCCGGACTAGCTCCGCTCGCCGATCAGCTTGCAGGGCATCGCGACCGTCTCCTTAGCGAGTTCGACGACCGAATCCTGCGGCATCCCGCATTCCAAGAGATTATAGATGAAGACCTTGCGGCTGGAACGGGCCCGGATCGTCACCCGCGGCGTGCGGTCGAAGACCTTATCGGTCAGGCGGCGATCGAAGGTCGGCGCCGGAATCGTCGTCACGTTGGCCGCCTCCGCGGAGACGTCGAACGCGTGGATGCCGAGCGGCACGTCGCCGGGCGTCTGATCGCCGTCCGCCCGTCTGCTGTTGCCGTAGTAGGTCGCCTCCACGTTGACCATCTCGCCGTTCTCGACGAGCTTCTTCAGCGCCGCCGCAGAAAGCTCGATCCTGAGGCTGATCGCCGGGAAGGTCTCGCCGTTGGCAAGCGTCGCCGTGCAGTGGTTGCGCCCCTCGAATTTGACGATCTCGGCGACCGTCTCGCGTTCGCGGTCCGACAGCGGCAGGTCGCGAATCTCGTCGTATTTGCACCCGGCGTTGCCGAACGCGGCAACGGCCTTCGGAGTCTTGAAGCAGTAGCCGGCCGCCTTATAGATCGCGTTGCGCTCCTGCCAGGCCTGTTCGCAGGACGGGGTCTGGGCCGCGGCGACGGCTGGCAGCGCGACGAATGCGAGGACGGAAAGGACGGATGCGGGACGCAATGGAGACCTCCGGAAAAGGATTCGAAATCGGAAAACACCAGTGCCATATGGGCGCCCCCGCGCGCAATCGCCCAGCGTCTCCATTGTTAACGATGCCGCCAGTCAGCGGAACCGAACCCAGGGCAATTTCCAGTTCAAGGCCACCAAGCCCGGGACGACGGCGCTTGGCCTTGAGGAGGCCCACCGCGAGCTCCGGATCTCCCCGGCAGAATTTGACGAGGTCGCAGTTGATGCTGATAGATGGGCCGACGACCAGTAATCCGAACGCTGCGGGGGGGGGTGGGCGATCTCCGTGCTCCACGAGGTCGGCGTCATCTTTGATGCGAGTACCACGGCTGGACGCAGGATCGCGCGGAATCCCGACGCCCGAGGCCGAACGTTGCAGATCGTCGTGCAGAACCCACGCGCTGGTGTCACGCCGGAAGCGGTGCAGTCGCCGGAGTGGATTGGCTATAGACTCCGAAAAAGTGGCCGCGCCCCCATCGGGCGCGGCCTCCTCCTCTTGATGCTCGGGCGAGAGTTATCGTTTAGCAGTCTCGTCAGCACCCTCCGAAGAGCGTCTTGCATACGAAGCCATTCCGACCGACCAGATCGTTGTTTGCACCTGGGCCCTGCGTTATGTCTTTCCGAGCATTTTCCATTGTACGTCCGACGAAGCCGTCTCGCCCAACGAGATCATTATTCGGTCCAGGTCCCCGCGTAATGTCGTTCACAGCGTTGTTTAGCGTCTTGGCGGTCCATCCATTTTTCCCGACGAGATCATTCGAGTCACCGAAGCATCCGTCCCCGCCGATACCATCCGACATGCACTTTTCCAACTCTCGGAAGGTCAGCCGGGAAGCCACGCACCCTGCTGCTGCATAGGGTTGGCCGCCGGTCTGGGCAACACATTGCATGGCAATTTGCTGCTCCGGATTCAGGTTAGCGTTCAAAATCTTCGCGCCCGCGCAAGTCGCGAAAGCAATCGCCTCGCCTTGAGAATTCGCGGCGCATTCAACGGCGGCGCGCTGCTCCCTGGACATATTCCTACCAAGGATCGTTGTGCCTGCGCATGTGGCGAATTCCGAGAGACCGTCAGAGCGCTTGGCACACTCCAGCGCTGTGCGTTGATCTCTGTTTAAGCGATCTCCAATGAAACGATTTCCCAAACAGCTTGCGAAGGTGTCGGAATCACCATCAGAATCGTACGCGCACTGCAGCGCGAGCCGCTGGTCCTGGCTGAGCTTATTGCTAATGAGCCGTTGCGCCGCGCAATTCGCGAAACCGTTCCGGTTCTGAGCAGATTGCTGAGCGCAGTCGACCCAGACCTGATGATCTGGACGAAGAATTATCTGCCCCCTGGCGCATTGCGCGAACGCACCGACGTTTGTTCCGACGCTCCTCGCGCAGAATTGTGCGATCTCCTGCGGAGTACCGCCCGCCGGCGGCGGTACGATGGGCGGCGAAAATGGCATAATCGCTGGTGGCGGCAGATGGACGGGCGGAAGAAGGTTTCCAATGAGCTGCGCGGGGGCTTCAGAGGTGGACAAGGTCAGCGTCAGCATCATCAAAGACAGGATTCGGGAAAGCATGGCGTGTTCCTCTCTGTTAGAGCCATCTTGTTGCATAGCGGTCGAGACAGTCGCAGTGTGTATCGGCTCCCGTCAGAGAAGTCGTTCCCGCACTTGTCGGATGCGCGAAAGACAAGCGTCGGCTAACATCACCCAACGTTTGTCGGATGGCGAAATTCCCGGCATCATGCCCGACTGTGTCGTTCGTGTGCAAAGCGTGCGAGCTTGGCAAGCTTTCCGAAACAACGTCTTATAAAGACAAGGACCTCGTGGGGCCCTGGTCGAAGACGCTTAGCGGCCCGTAATAGCAAAAGAGGTCGCCTGCTGGAGGCGACCTCTTGAAGAAGCGTTTGGCTTTCCAGTATGCGCCGTTCGTAACACTCAGCGTATTCTTGGACGCGACTGATCTACGTCTTACGTCATCGATTAAATAGCGCCCGAGGATCATAGCGAGGGTCGGTCGAGCCTCCGCGGCCGGTTTGCTGGTTCTGAGCCTTGTTTCGCTCAATTCCGTCTTTTGCCGACTGGACCGCGGTGCCGACAGCTCCACTTCGAAGCGTCGATACGGCACCCGCAGTTGCTCCGCGGATAGTGCCGGTCACGGCGCCGCCAATCAATGCGTTTCCGATCGGATCGGGCCTAATTGGAGGGTCAACGCGTTCCAGACGCTGCTGCTCCTGAATCCTGCTTCGCTCGGCGCGATTGAAGTCTGCTCCGCAGCCAGCGCATTGAGCCATCGCCGACGTCGTAAAAAGCGACGTAGCGGCAACCAAAACGATGCCATAGAGTGGGTTCTTGGCGACTTGACTTAGGTTGGTCATTGACCTTCTCCCTGATTGGTTTTGAACGATACCAGCCGTCACGGCCTAAACGTACCGATTATTCGCGGCTAATCATTCCGGCAGTTGTCCTCCTCGGGCACGGCACATGTCTACGCACGCAGCGGACATTTGTCGGATTGGAGAGGAAATACACTCGAAAGGCGCGAGAAGAGCCCTCCGATCTCAAACGACGGAGGCGACGTCCTGCAAGGTCCAGCGAGATATTACAAGTACCAACGGACGGTGCCACGCAACGACCTATCCGTCGTGGCGTGGCAAGGCCGAAGCGAGTGGCGATCTATCGATCATCGTCCTATTGCACGATACCGAGCATGCCGTTCACGTTACAGGGAATACCAATGGGTTGGAACGGGCCAACAAAAACCCCCACAGGTGTCGCGCAGTACGGGCTCAACGGCACCCCATAAGAGCGTGCGACACCGGCCGCGACATGATCGAGCGGACGGTTGATCTGCTTATGTGCCTGATCGAGTGCGCGGCCAGCTCCGCAACCACCGCAAGCACCTTCGATAATGTCACCGATGAGACCGCCGGCAACTGCGGGCGGCGCGAAGGTTGCGGCAGTCGCCGAGACGATGGCTGCGGCGAAGAAAGTTGCAATGCGTTTGTTCATAGTTAGTCTCCCTGTTCAACGTTCAGCGGCGTGTTAGCCGCCATGACAAGAGGAGTACCGGTTCACCAAAGCGAAATCATTCCCGCGGTTGTCCTACACCGATGGGGCAGATGTCTGGTGGTCGTCACCCGACATCTGTCGGGTTACAAACGGCACCGCTTTGACATAAACAAGCCGTCAAGAGCGAGGGGACCATGCGAAGCGCCGACCCGTTGTCAATATTGCTGCTGGAGGATCAGGGCCTTGTTCGCGCCGGGATGCGCGCGCTTATCCAGGTTTGCGAGCCCCTGGCCGCGATTCAGGAATGTTCATCGTTCGATGAAGCCGTGGAGAGAGCCTCGAACCACCATTTCGATATCGCCTTCCTTGACATTGATCTCAAGACCGAAAAGTCGGGGCTCGACGTGTTGCGGCATTTGCGAAGTCACGATGAGGATACGCGCGTCGTCATGTTATCGGGGCGCTCGGAACGAGAGGTGGTGATGGAATGTATCGGCGCTGGTGCCAGTGGTTTCATCCTAAAGGACATGGAGAATGATGGCGTTTTCCGTCGGGCCTTAGATACCATCTTCCAAGGGAGCATTTTCCTCCCAGCTAATGTTATCGGACGCGGTGCATTCTCGCCTACCGCAGCCTCGCGGCCGGGATCGATTGAAGGGCTGGGGTTGTCCGGTCGCAGTTTGGAAGCTTTGTATTATCTTTGTCAGGGGCTGCCGAACAAGACAATCGCTCGAAGAATGGGCATCGAGGAGGGTACAATCAGAAAGGACTACGTCCCTAAACTCTTTCGCGCATTTAAGGTCTTGCGACGAACCGAGCTTGTCGTTGAGGTCGCCCGGCGCGGCCTCGTCATACCGCGACCTCCGCAGGAAGCTGATAGACCTCACTGATGTGACGTATCAGATCCTTCGGCAACACAGGCTTTCTCAATATTCTAGTCGTCATCCTCTCATCAATCTGCAGAACCTCGCCGGTAAGCACAATACTCGGTACAGTTTCACCAAATACGCCCTTCACGGCCGCTATTACGTCGCTGGCGCTGCGCCCGTCCGGCAGGCGATAATCGGTGATGATCAAATCAGGTGGGCGCTCCATAGACGGCAGCGCGCCTTGGAGTTCATGCAACGTTGCGAATGACTCGGACAGAATGCCGTATGTCTCGAAAATCGCAATTGTAGCGCGCCTGACCAGTCGGTCATCTTCGATATAAAGAATATACAAACCTTCGACCGAGCCTGCGTCGATCCCACTGGCCGGACGATGATCGTCGGCAATGAACTCTTGGTCATCTGCACGCGGAAGCGAAATCGTAAAACGAGTGCCACGGCCTTTCTCCGAGCTCATTTCCACGCGATGCCCGTCAAGCAAGTTTGTGATCGCGCTGACGATTGAAAGCCCTAAACCAACGCCTTTCTCACGATCCCGCTCCGGATTGCTGAGTTGAACAAAAGGTTTGAATACCTCTGGCCAGGCTCGCCGTTCGATTCCGATTCCGTTGTCAATAATCTCGACTTTCACCCTTCCGGGAACCACTGCAATCAAAGTCTTTGCCCCTTCCGGTTTCGTCGGATCTGAGTACTTCACGGCGTTGTTCAACAGATTTGCAACGGCGCGAGCTAAGAGGTGGCGATCACTTCGAACGAATACGCGCTCTCTTGCCGAGTGGCGCACCACAAGTCGTACGCGTTGCCGCTCCGCAAGCGGCTCAATGGAACGAACAACTTCGTTAACGACTTCGTGAACATCAAAATCTGAATATTCTGCCTGAACAAAGCCAGACTCAAGCTGAGATATGTCGAGCACAGCGTTGAAAGAAGATCGGGTAAGCCGTGCCGCGTCCTCCGCAAGCGTGAGATAATGTGTGCACTTGTCCTTTTCGTCCGACTTTAAGGCGTAACCAGCAGCCTCAATTAGATTCGCCAAGGCTTGCATCGGCTGCCTGAGGTCGTGAGCAGCATCAGCTATGAATTTCGATTTGGCGGCGCTTTGACGCTCGGCTTGAGCTCGAAGCTCATCTTTGAGCGCGACTAACGCTTGTGTTTTGATCTGCGTATCTCGTTCCGATTCCGTCAAAGAGCGATTTACCGTTTCTAGCTCTGAGTTCTTCTGCTTCAGCGAAAGCCCCGCATCGGAAAGCGCACGCTCGCGAGCGAATGCATCACGCGCTGACCGCTCAAGCTCTACCGAGACCACATTGCCAACCAGCGCGAATGACAGCAGATATGTGTATGCCGCCGAGAAATAGTACTTAAGAACCGACCCGGATAGCGGCATCTGACCTTCGTTAACCGCATATTGTAGCAACACGGCACTAATGATGAGGAAACTGATGTTGAGCTTCACTATCGCCCGCGAAAGCAATCGCAGAAGTCCGAACGTGAACGCCATGACCAACGAGAGCCCGCCGTAGTAAAAGAGGTAGTTGAACGGAAATGGCGACGTCAAGATCATTGCCAACAATGCCGTGAAGGCCGCGACTCCCGCGAGAGACAATGTGATCGAGGCAACACGCTCTTCGTACACCAGTTTTGTAAACAAGACGGCGCCAGCGATCACGAGAAGAATCAGACCGACCGTGCGCCATGCAATGATCTGATAAAAGAAGGGCGTAAACTCTGGCGTATTTCTGAAGTGAAAAGAGTCCCAGGAATAGAAAGACGTCCACGTCAGTATCGCCAGGACTACGGCAGCTCGCCGATGTACAGCGTACCTTCTCGAGTATTCGACAAGAAATTCTCTTTCGATTTTCGGATCGAACCTGCCCGGCGGAATAAACACCGCTTTTAGGAAGGACAAAAAGTCTCTCACCGTGGAGCTGTTCATACGCGGTCGAATCCAATTTTATCATGCATGCGGGTGTAGATATTGTCTGGCGGCTTCGTTGCTTCGCCCGCAAAATAGATATTTGAATTGCAATCAATAGTTGGGTAAACGTATCGTTGCTTACCGTTACCGTCAATCGATTGAATTGGGCCGCGGCCAGTTGATCGGCTCGTCCCGGCAGCCGTCCCTTCGCAGCTATGCCATGGTCCAGACGAGGACCGAGGAGGCGTATTGTACCCCGTTCGGCGCGTCCGCCTTGCGGGCCGGGCTGTTGTGACGCGATCTGCAAGACCTGATGTCGCTCGACTTGGGCTTGATCGTCAACGGCGCCGCCCAGATGCCCGCAGAGTGCGAGAGGCTTGCTCTCATCAAACGCAAACCAAGTCGGCGCCTTGAGCGGTTCAGCGTCGGCGTATTCGCAGAATGACCTGAGCGGCACGACGCATCGGTTGACGGGTTTGAGCCAGCCCCGCCAATGCGGGCTTTTGACGTTGCGGATATTGGTGACGGAGCGCCGCCGAACTGCGGCGGTCCCGCATGCGCCAACGCGCCCATCGTTTACTCCTCATCGAAGGAACGCCAACGTCGTCGACGGAAAATCGAAAATCCAATTTTGGCAGGCTTAAGCCAAAGCTTGCGCCTACGGCGACAGAGGACTACCCCACAAACGCACCCAAAGTTGCCGTCAAAAGTCCGCTTGGGTCGGTTGTTAGCGGAATTGGCGGCTAGACTGCTTCGTGTCCACTTCTCTCTAAACCGCGGACATCAGATAGGATCACTTCACCTCCGCGAAAGTTGTGACTTGAACCAGGAAAATCACCATTTTCATCGTTTCCATCATTTGGCTCCGAACGATGAAAACGATGGAAACGATAGTTCTCGATCATAGACATACGTCATGAACAAAGGCGCTCGCTTGTTGGTCGTCTCTCATCGTTGATTTAAGACCAACGAGGGCCTGAGAACGCCGAATTTTAATCCAACCGCTGTTCTTGGCTTTTAGGTTTGCGACCCACGCGCACTGCGGGTTCTTTTCTTTGATTGAAAAATTGCGAACCTCTTGAAGAAACCCAGAGAAAACATCCTTTGTGGTTCAAAGAACTTATCGACACTCCGCGACCGCTGGCACCCGAGACGTCCCGATAGGGATCTTGCTGCGGGCTCTGCTTTTGGAATGGAAAGTAGCCTGCCCCCGCCGCGACGGCGAGTTGCATCGGGTATTGCCTGGACTTGGAAATCCGCAACCGTGGCCGCTCCTGCGGATCGGCGGAGGTCGCCCCCTCCTCCATTGGAATTTCCGTCGGCGGTTCTGGGCGGCGACGCTCGCTGAAAGGCTCATAACCGGCTTTTCCAGAATAGCGGACCCGGATCAGAGAGCTAAATTGTTCAAGTCAATCCAACCACTCTTGAACGCGCGCGAGCACGCTCAGCGATGTGCGCTGGGCGCGGTTCGATACGTTCATCCGAGAATGGTCGTCGAAACCGCACAGATGAAGAGCCATTTGGCTGACAGAGAGTCGTTGGCCGCCTACCAACTGGAGGCGAGCAGAATGAAACAGACTGACAAAGCCGCCGCGAGTAGCGCCACCCTCATCTCCGTTCCTGGGCGGGACGAGCCGAGTTGATTTTTATCGATATGCCCCGTGATGCGTCCTCGCGTGCGCCGCCGCGTTGAACGCGCTTTACGGCTCCCTTAGACGTCTGGTCGGTCTCATCTAACCAGCAGTTTGACAAATGGCGGATCGCATCTCAGACTGATGCCCACAGTTTTTCAGACTTGCCGCTCCGACATTGCAACTTTGAGGGTTTCATGAAGGCGTTTAGATCGCTTCACAAGAGTGGCATTTTATCGGTTGTCATTCTGGTCGCGAGTTCGATTTCAGTTTCAGCATTTGAGCAATCGAATTTCCCATTTCAGGAGCGAATATTCTCTGTCTCCTATACGGGTGGCTACGCTTCCCAAGCAACAGTGAAGAAAAACGACGTCTTCATAACGGGTGATCAAGTAACGATAAGCAGCTCAATCCTTTCCAACGGTGGCGATGTCGTAATTATAGCAAATGACGTGCTAATTGCCGCTCCAATAGATACCCGCGTTTATCTCAATCACGGCGAATACTTCGCGCAGGCTCCACAGTGCGAGTCTCAATCAGTGTCGTTGCGCAATCTCCCCAACGCGATATCAGCCTACAACGATTACTATCTGAAGACGTTGGTGTGGGATGCATCACGAAAATGGTGGCAGTTTGGATTGATGACCACTTTCGCGGAAATGCCTCAGGGACGCACACCTCCACACTGCAGAGGCATCGCAAACGGCACAGACGCTCCGACCGAGCCTATTCTGCGAGCAAATACGCGGTCGGGCAGCATAACCATAGTGGCAAGCACAATTCGTTTTTGTGATGACTGTCCGGACGCGCGCGAAATGAACTACAATCCGATTAGCGTCCCGAGTTATCCGTCACGCGCTCAATCTGATGATACCAGTCCAATGTTTCCGGAATGCCACGAATTTGGAGGTGGACGTCCACTCCGACCTGCATCGACGGATTCATTAGTGGCCGAATCGCTAGTGCGGTTGATTGAGGTTCCTTTCAAGCTGGACCGCATACGAACAGACATGCTGTTGGTTACGTCTGGCATGGAAGCTGGTAGGGGGGGCGTCGGTCAGACTGACGGCTGCGTGTTTCCTGGAAACGCTAGATTTCGCTGCACCATAGACATCTTTGGCGGTAGGTCCGGAAGCGCCGGGGAATCTGGGCCATCGGGCAATATTCGACTTGTACTGGTGAATCAAGCTGGAAACAGTTCTGGCTATAGAGGGTCAGACTATTATGAAGCATTTGCGTCCTATCGTAGTCCGAAGGTTCGCAAACATTTCCTCATAACCCCAGGTTTTGATCGGCTCCAGAGGATAGCCAATCGATGCGTCTTTCAGACGATTGGGCTTTCTACGGAAACCGATGGCCGAGAGCATGGTATGCTGGACGTGATCCACGCCGACACGGCGACGGCATTGGAAATTGCTGGCGCGGCACTTGCCCGAATAGATGCTCGAGTAGAGCGCGATTATGCTTCATTGGTTAGCAACGACGCGACAGTTCTCCGTGGCATGACGCCATCAGAGCATTTCACCCTTTTTCTTTTAAAAACTGTTCTGCGGATGCAAAATCACCTTCTTCTGAATGCTTCGAATACAACAAATGCAACGTCGCCAACCGTAGACAAAATTTTTCAAGGTCTCTCTATCGGAGCGCGATTTGGACCGAGCTTAAGGAACGAACAACAAGAGCTGTTAAGAAAAGTTGCGCAGCTCGCGAACCTTCATGTCGAGCAACCAAGAAACGGCCTTCAACTCGTCGCTAGATATTTGGTCAATGCAGACGGCTTGTTCGAACTGACTGGGCAGGACGTTTCTGCGCAATCTGCCAGTCTTGAACTAGGCTTTGAGCTGAATCTAATTCGACAGAAGATTGTTGAGCTTGCGACCGAGATCGGATCACTGCGTATCGATCTGCAGGAGTATTTTTCCGCAGGCCGCGAACAGGAATTAGCCTCGGTCGTATCAGAGCTGCGTGGGCAGGTGTCAAATATAGAGCAGAGAATTAAGAGTCAGAATGAAGACCAGGGCTTCGCAGAGTTTGCCAAGTGGTATGGCGAACTAGCAAAGCGAGCCCATGACGGGATAATTAAGCCATATGAAACAGGTGACGCCGCGTCATCATTTCGCGATATGCTTTCTGCAGCGAAAGATATCTATACACAGATAACGGAGTTCGGCAAAAAGGATCATACGCTGTATGAGCAAGCAGAACGGTTGAGAGAAGACGCGGAAGCCGCTAGCAAGTCACTTATGAGCTATCTTCGGTATGTTGAAACCGAGCGCGACAGTATACTTCAAACGCGATTTTCGCGTCTTCGTGAATTGTGGAATGCAAAGCGGAGTCTACTGAAGAAGCAGTCTCAAAGAATAACATTGTTGGACGAGGCTCTTCGCCAGTCGCTCGTCCATTACTTAATTCAGAAAACCCCTGCGCAATGGTCAACCAACTTGAACGCGCTTGCTCAGTTCACCGATTTGGATAGCCCTGCGCAAATTGTGCTCTCAGCCCAGACGCGGCGAATGAGCTGCACAGATGCGGATACGGTGGATGACAGCAATTTGCGCGATACCACTGCTACTGTGCAATGTATTAGAGTAGCCGCCCGTGGTCAGGAGCTCTTGATTTACGTGTTCGCTGGAAACGAATTAGGACGAATCCCTGTTGCGCATTTGCTTCCCAATCAGACGCCGAAGACAATCGCGACCTTTGGTGCGTTCCGAGGTAGGGATTATCAGCTGATCGAGAGACAATAGGTAGAAACTCAAGCACCCGTTGCACTGAGCGAATTTGGCGTCACTGACCGTTCAGCATGCTTGTCTACTTCGAGCAGGCGTCCCTGCACCTGGCTTGTTCGTGCCGCTTTTGCTACCGCATGGTGGTCCGACAGGAAAAGCGTTCAAACATTAGGAGGTCCGAAGTGCGGAAACATGCAATCTTAGCTGTCCTCGTAGGGGGGACGATACTTGTAGGCCTAACGCCCGCCGATGCCCTGTGTAACCGGAAGCGAAATGGCATTTGTATGGAGGGCCAGCTCGCCAGAGGGCTGAATGCAGACTGTACCAGAACTTGCAAGATTGCTTTCCGTAATGGCAAAAAAGTTGAGATAATTGGTGCTTTGATCAGGGAACGCTGATGCTTGCTGGTACCGGATTGTATCCGAAGATCGGTTGATTATCTGCCAGGTTCGCATCACTGTAGATTACCTTGCATTATATCCCTCCAAGGTTCGCCCTGGTAAAGTCAAGCAATCGCACCATCGCTGTTGCGGTGGAGGGCAAGGTCAATGAGTCCTTCGGACCCACCATCAGAGAGTGGTACGTGGACCCATCCCCCGGAAAGCAGCAGCGGCTTGCGTTCCTTTGCGATCTGGTCGGGGTACAATGCCCACCTCCGGGTGACGCCCATTATCAACTGTTTCACCGCACTGCCTCGGCTGTCATCGAAGCCGAACGTTTTAAGACCGACGATGCGGCGATGGTCGTACATTCCTTCTCGCCAGAGAACAAATGGTTAGATGCTTATGCGGCGTTTCTCAATCTCTTCGGTCTAGCTGCAAGGCCAGGACAATTGGTGAGCACGGAGCTGCCAGACGGGCGGCCCCTTCATTTTGGATGGGCCGAAGGTGACCCTCAATTTTTGTCAGCGTAAACGACATGCGAGGACGCTATCGCAAACAGTCGTTCGCGAAGCATTTCGTTTGCGTGACACCATTGTTGTTTCGAGGCGCGGAGTGCGCGCAGCAAACGATCATGAGGATGACGGGCCTTTTTGGTTACAAGAGTTGACCGTCTCAAAGGAAGCAGTGGGATGATTGAAAAGAAGCGCAACCAAGCTGCGGCGCGACGAATTGCAAGGCTCGCGTACCCGTATCCTGGTTGCTGCCTATGTGGGCAGACGGTCGGCGAGGAATTTGCCCACCTTGATCATGAAGCCTCCAACAACGATCCGGACAATCTGGCCTGGCTGTGCAATCACCATCACTGGATGTACGACATTGGTCTATTTTCGGCTGCTGCGTTGAAGCTCCAACGCACTCACTGGCAGGAAATGAAGGGCAAACGCACAAACGCCTTCATGAAAGACGCTGGCAAGAAGGCTGCCGCTACGAGAGCAGCAAGAGGCATCGGCAGCGAGATGGCGAAGAACGCCGTTGCGACGCGTCGAGCAAACGCACTGAAGGTCCAAAATGGGGAAGCTGCAAAACGCTAGGATGGGGCCGGCAATTCCGTTTCGTCGCCGATCCAACCTGCCGATCGCTATTGGCGCCATCGCGATCGCTGTACTCGCCTTCGCCGCGACTGCCGTCTTTCTGAATTGGCAGGTCCAACGCTTCAAATTTCAAAAATGGAACGAATCTGGCGTACGGCTGGTCCATACGCGCAGGGCCGCTGGCCGGTGACGCTTTGTACCTCGGCGTCACACCGAATAAGAACGCTGGAATGGTCAATACGAATGGTGCCGTTTGGCGAGGAGGTCAAACTATTCCGTTTGGCTACGTCATCGCACCCGGTAAACAAGGACCCTCTGATAAGCCACTATACGTGGGACTTGACAGCAGATGCGCTGGTGCAGTGGCGAACAATCCCGGTCATCAAGGTTGCGCCATGAGATTGCTCGGATTTAGCTACGTCCCAGCGCCGTAGTTTGGTTCGTAGGTGTGTGTGTGTGAGAGGCGACGCGCCTTGCAGTGTGCCCCATGCGAATTTGCTTTCCAATTTCCGCCAGACGACGCAACGCTGAGCCGAGCAGCCGCAGCCGTACCCGCGTGGAGAGCGAGCCCACGCTTTTGGATTTGATGATGCTTGCACCACGAGGGCGAAGGGCTGACCCAAGTACAGAGAGTGGGCCCGTTTGCCTAGGACCTCGGGCCTCGCCGCGGCCAGACGGCACAGTTTTGATGGGTTGCTGAAGGTAGGCGAATGATTGGACCACCCAGTAAAACGGAATGGGATACATCGAGGCTGTTGGCCGAGGGACGCGCCTATCTCGATAGCGACGATTTGTCTTTCGAGGAAATCGCCTCGCAGGTCATCCAGAGCGCCACCGTTATTAGCAATCGGATCAAGCCCTATGACGATGCGCCTCTCGGCGAGGAAGATGGACGGCAGATCATCTTTGTCGTTCGCGTAGCGCTGGAAACCAACGACCTACTTTACAACGCGCGTGACGGCATGCGCGGTCGCTACTGGCAAAGTCCTGACCACGGCTTCGCCGCGACCAAGTACCTGATCGGCGAGTTGATTCGCGACCTGGTGGATTTTTCGGAGCGCTGCCCGCCTGCGCTGCCCGATAATTGCGAGCCGATGCGCGCCGAGGACATCAAGGCTTCGTTAGAGAGGATTTCAGCAAAGGTGTGGGCCTCGGGAAAATGATCACAATGGCCAGTGGCTGTTCGAGGATGATCCGCTCAAGGTGGCCCGCTGGGAGAACAACGAGAAGTGCGCTAAAATCCATGTCGGATGGTGGCGGCAGTCTCCGATCAGCGGCGATCTTGAGATCAAAGGAGCCCTTCTCGGGATCGATAGGACTGAATACATCCCGCCGCGAAAGCGGGCTCGTTCCTGTCAGATACACAAGTTCGGGTTCACCTGAGCAAAGCCGGTGGCTTGTTGTATGTTCAAGTGTATGTAGGAACTAGAACATTCCGAATAACATAGATATTGCAATGTCTTATTTGACTTCTCGGCGGACTCCCTCGTAACCGAGCCCTGTTTTGAACACCCGTGGAAATTGATTTTTTCTGCTCTGCGGGATCGGAGGCTGCGACGCCTCATCCGAGAAACCGCGACGAAGGGAAACCGAAGACTGGTTTCTTTCGTTTGCGCTGAACCAAACTCCGGCTCGGAGCGGCCCAAACTCTTAAGTATTATGCCGCCCAAGGGCAAACATCAGCGCTCGCTCGGTTCCGGCTTCAGCCACCGTAAGGGCACCCGATCCGGGGGCCGATCCGGGGGTTACATTATGGAAATACGAAAAAACACAGTAAATTCAATTACATATGGCGGAGAGAGTGTCAGTCAATCCCCATTGAAAGATAATGCATTTTCGACCTTCCTAGACCAAAACCTACCGTTTGAGCTACCGCCAAAATGGAATTCCGCCTTCGACAAAACCTGACCCGCCCAATAGCCCGTCATCGACAACGCTGGCATCAAGCGACTAGCGAAAGGCAAATTGCCGTCGCACCGCTCGGCCGGTCGCCGCCAGTCGTGGAATCCAATGGTGGCTCATCCAGATTCTGGCCCAGCCCATCAATTTCTGTCGGCGGTCGACGTCATGAAAGAGCCATAGCGCGGTTTCGCAAGGAAACGTAGCGCGGAGTAAGGTGGCACGCTGTGGCGTGGTTGCCCGGGGGCTTGCAACACCCATTCTTGCGATTGATTAAATGCGTTGTTCCGGGATTGGGGGCGTGGACGTTTGCCCTCCGAAGGCAAAGGTCACACGTTCGAATCGTGTCGGGTGCGCCAATGAATTCAACGAGTTGCGCAAATCATCAAAAACGCCCAAAAATCAAAACTCACCACGGACTCACCAACAAAATCTCCATACTGGCGTGTGATCGGCGGCTCGGTCCGCGGGAATCTACCGTGCACGTGGGTTGGGCCATGTATGTGCGACGGGACCCACGCGAACTTGAGGTGAGTCAGAAAATCCGCCGCCGTTACGACGACGGCCCCTGCTTCTCAAGCCACGAGGCAATGTTGGCGGCGGCATCGCCGTAGAACGTGCGATAGAGATCCTCGGTGACGTAGCCGATGTGAGGCGTCGCGAGCACATTATCTAGCTTTCTGAAGGGGTGATCCGCTGGCAACGGCTCGACTTCGAACACGTCGACGGCAGCGCCGGCGATCCGGCGTGCTTGCATCGCTTCGATCAGGGCCACCTCGTCGACGATCGGACCACGCGATGTGTTGACGAGTCTCGCCGTCGGCTTCATCGAGTCGAACTCGGGCGCCCCGATCAGGCCTCTGGTGCGGCCACTCAGGACGAGATGCACCGTGACGACATCCGCCTCGCGGAACAGCGTCTGCTTGTTGACGAGAGTGGCGCCGGCAGCGCTGGCCTTCTCCTCAGTCAGGTTCTGGCTCCAGGCGATCACTTTCATGCCGAAGGCGAGACCGATGCGCGCGACCTCTCTTCCGATGTTGCCCAACCCGACGACCCCGAGGCTTTTGCCTCGCAAGTTCGAGCCGAGGCCGGTCTGCCACCCACCCGCCTTCAGCGAGGCGGCCTCCCGGTCGATGCCCCGCATGCTCGCCAGGATCAGCGACCAGGTGAACTCGATGGTCGGAGTGGAATCGTAGCCCGTCGCGGTGACAGCGATGCCGAGATCGGTCGCCGTCTGAGTGTCGATGGAGGCGTTTCGCGGTCCTGTCGAAGCTATCAACCTCAGGTTCGGCAGCTGCTGCAGGATCTCCCTTGTAAGCGGCGTGCGTTCGCGCATGACGCATACCACCTCGAATGGCCGCAACCGTTCGACGACGGCCGAAGGATCGGCGACATCGTCGTTGAAAACGGAGATCTCGGCGTGCCGTCGGACGGCAGACCAGTCGGCAAGCCGCAGCGCCACGTTCTGGTAGTCGTCGAGGATCGCAACCTTCATGGGCCCCTCCTTCACTGCTTGGCGGCAAAGAACTCGACCAGAGTTCCCGCTACGCCTTTGGAATCGTTTTCCATCGGAATGTGGCCTGCCGACTTGATCCGGACGAGCTTCGTCTCCGGAATCTCGCGTGCGTAGCGCTCGGCATAGTCAACCGTTTGGAATCCGTCGTCTTCACCCCAGACAAGCAGCTTCGGCGTCTTTGACTGCAGCAGAGCCGGCAGCATCTCCATGGTGTAGCGATGGTCGGCAGCGCCGGCGAGCGCCAGCCACGAACGGGCAACCCTCGGGTCTGTCCAGGGATCGAGATATTCGGTGATCTCGGCTTCGCTTGCGGGGCGGCCGAGCGCCTTCACGACGGACACTCGGCGCGCGGCCAGAACGTCGTCCCGTGTCGTGGCGGCAGCCACCGCTGGATCCCGGAAGCGGGCAACGCCAGGCACCGGCCAGGAATCGTACATGGTTCCATTGACCACGGCCACGCGCGGCACCTCCACCTCCTTGGCGAGCATTAGATGCTGCGCCACGCCTCCGCCGATGTCGTGGCCGGCGACCATGACCGGACCCTCGTGCCTGAGCGCTTCGAGGAAACGCAGCAGCCAGGCGGAGAGACGCGGGACCGAAGCATCGCTTAGCAGGAGCTCACCTCCGGAACGGCCGAAGCCGGGGAAATCGACCGCCACCGGGCGAAGGCCCGCGGCGGCGATGCCGTCGAGCACGGGCTGCCAGACGCGGCTCCAATACGTCCCGTGAAGCAGAAGCACTAAGGGGCCGCCCTCACCCGCGGTGAGATAGCTGATCGGAATGCCGCCTACGTCGACTGTCTCGCGCCTCGTCATTGGACGATCCTCCTCACATGGTCCTTGCCGAGCCCGACGGCTTCGTAGTGCCTGATCGCGTGCTCCAGCTTGGTGAAAACGCCTTCGTATCCGAGCGCCTCGCCGTAGGGATCGACGTAGGTGTACCCGCCGGTCACGTGAAAGAGCGTGGCCATCTCCTTGACGTCATCCGGAACGACGAGGGTGTGCGTCTCGCCGGGCGGCTCGAATGCGAAGTCGCCTGGGGTCGCGACCCAGTCGTGCTCGAGGTAAATGCCATCTTCCGCGCAGCGTGAAGGCATGCACCGGTCCGGAATGGCGGTGGCGCGACAGCACGCCCGAGGACCGAACCCGCAGGATGTTGATGTAGTAGCCCTGGCTGACATTCAGGACGAGCGGCCTGAACGCGACCGTGTCCGACTGGGGGACCCATTCGCGCTCGTCGCCGTCAAGGTCCAGCGCGGAGCCGACGAATACATCCGGCACCATGCCTGCGGGCTGAGGTTTCTGATAGGCGATCTTGCTCTGATCGATGGACCGGCGCTCGGGCGCCTGCTGTTGCTCCGATGAAGGCTTGTCCGTCATTTTCTCCTCAACCATGCAAT
This sequence comes from Bradyrhizobium sp. AUGA SZCCT0431, assembly GCF_018131065.1. Classification (NCBI taxonomy): domain Bacteria; kingdom Pseudomonadati; phylum Pseudomonadota; class Alphaproteobacteria; order Hyphomicrobiales; family Nitrobacteraceae; genus Bradyrhizobium; species Bradyrhizobium sp. AUGA SZCCT0431. Next base: position 21,760 of record NZ_JAFCLR010000040.1, read on the forward strand.
GGGACGTCCGGAAACTTTTCGCCGCTCTGCCGTCAGGCAGCCGACGGCCTGCTTGCGGTTTGTCCGAATAGGACCTTCTTCCCTTCTTCCGTGACGGTTGGACGGTTCGAATACGGCTCGCCCCTGGCGTAGGCCCGCTGCGTCCCGGGGCGCTGGCGCACGGTCTCGAACCAGCGCTGCAGGTTCGGGAAGTCGTCCAGATGTTGCTGCTGGCGTTTCCAAGGGACGATCCAGGGATAGGAAGCCATGTCAGCGATGCTGTAGCCGTCGCCAGCGATGAACGTGCGGTTTTCGAGATGACGGTCGAGCACGCCATAGAGACGGTTCGTCTCCCTCACGTAGCGGTCGAGCGCATAAGGAATTCTGCTTGGCGCGTAGATGCCGAAGTGGTGGTTCTGTCCGGCCATCGGTCCCAGCCCGCCCACTTGCCAGAACAGCCATTCCGTCGCGGCCTTGCGGTCGCGCAAATCTTTCGGCAGGAAGCGGCCGGTCTTCTCGGCCAGGTACAACAGGATGGCGCCCGACTCGAACACGCTGATCGGTTCGCCGCCATCGGCCGGCGCGGTATCGATGATCGCCGGCATGCGGTTGTTCGGTGAGATGGCGAGGAAGTCGGGCTTGAACTGATCGCCAGTGCTGATGTCGACCGGGTGGATGGTGTAGTCCAGTCCGGCTTCCTCCAGAAACATCGAGATCTTGTGGCCGTTCGGCGTGGGCCAATAGTAGAGGTCGATCATTTCGGTCTCCTCGGCTTGTGCGCCAAGTGCAGGGCTGCGAACGCCGGCCCTGCCCGAGGCAAGGGGCGGCCTCGATCGCGGGTCAGGCGGCGGGCTTCAGCTTGCCCGGCGCGGACCACTCGGCGCCCTTCATGAAGCTGTCGTTGGGCGTCTGCGCGAGATGGTTGGTGTAGTTCGAGATGAGCTTGGTCGCGGCGAGCACCAGCACATCGAGCACCGCGCGATTGTCGTAGCCTGCGGCCTTGAAGGCTGCGACGTCGACCTCGCTCACGAAGCCACGCTGGCGGGTGATCTTGGCCGTGAACTGGCGCAGTGCCTCGAGCTTAGGGTCTGCAATCGATCGGCCCTGGCGTACCGCGGCGATGGCGTCGTCGTCGACCTTTGCCATGCGCGATAGATTGGTGTGGCCGGCCATGCAGTAGGTGCACTCGTTTTCGTAGATGATCGCGAGATAGGCGATGTTGCGCTCTTGGGGCGTGAAGCCGGTCTTCTCGGCGATGCTCCACAGCGTGCCGTAGGCCTCGAGGGCTGCGGGGCTCTCGGCCAGCACGCGGTGGAGGTTGGGCACGAAGCCCCAGGCCTTTTGAACGCCGTTTAGAATCTCGGCCGAGGCCGGCGGTGCACTGGAAGTATCGTGAAGCGTGAAGCCGTTGATCATTTGCGCTCTCCTTTTGAGCAGGCATCGAAGTGACTTCCGTACCCTGCTTCATTCCCCTTCGCCTCGGCAGAGATGCCGAAGTGATATGAACCATTCCGCTAAAGAATGGGTCAGCCCACCGGAAGATGGACAAGGGCCTCCCCCAAAATTCGCCCCCGCCGGCGCCATTCCAGGCCGGAATAAAAGCTATGCCTACATCGAAGCTGGTCGGTGTGGATCGCGCGTCATACGAGCGGGGGCTGCGCACGAAGGCGCAGGTCGCAACGGCAGGAATTGCTATGGTTCTCCTCGTGACGAGCGGTTCAGGCGCGAACGGTGCGGGCTACGGCAAGCTGCTGGCATTCGGTGAGGACGGAGAGCTGCTCGGACCATTCAGCGAGGATGCTCGGATCGTCGATCCGCGCGGACTCGGCGTCGATGGAGCTTTGCTCTTTCTCAACAGTGGGTCGAACCGGATTCTGGCGCTCGACGGCAAGGGTCGTGTGGTGTGCGAGAGCGGCGAGATTGCCGGGTTAAACCCGGGCGGCGGCAACTTCGGACCCGATGGCCGGTACTATGTCGGATTACGCGCTGCACGGACTATCACGGCGTTTGCGCCGACGCTCGATGGGCTTGGCCACCCTGTGCTTCCGTCTGCGGTGGTCCCGTTTCCGCGCGGGTTTGCATTCGGCCAGGACGGCACTCTTTTTCTCGCGTCCGGCATCGGTCCGGGCGGCGAAGGCGACAACACCATTTTGGCGTTCAGTCCGGAACGGAGGATCAAGTTGTCTTGGAAGGTCGAGGATCCGGAGCTCAGCCCGCTCGACCTCACAACCGCGCCGAACGGAAACGTGGTCGTCAGCAGCGAACATCCGTTCGGAGCTCCGGATGCGGTGACAACCATCCGCGAATACGATCGGATCGATGGTCGTCTCGTTCGCGTCCTCGCTCCTGATCGCGGGACCGGATTCAGGAAGCCGCGCGGCCTACGCTTCGGGCCGGACGGCAAGCTCTACGGCGTAGCTCAAGACGAAGTCGTCGTCTTCGATTTCGTGAGTGGCAAATGCCTGGGCGCGGCTGTCGGGCTACCGGGCCTCAACGGCCAGGCTGTGATCTTCTTTGGATAAGGAGAAAAGGAATGGATGCATCGGGAGGAGCGCAGCGGTTCGCGCATGAGCAATGGCCATACGAGCCGAAATTCAAGCGCGTCAACTGCTGGCGCATGCACTACATCGACGAGGGTGCCGGCGATCCGGTGGTTCTCCTGCACGGCAACCCGGCATGGGGATTTCTGTATCGCAAGTTCGTGAGGCCGCTGACGGCGGCGGGCCGGCGCGTCATCATTCCTGACATGATCGGATTCGGCCTGTCCGAGAAGCCAGTGCGTGAACAGGGGCACACTCTGGATGGCCATATCGCGAACCTGACGGGACTGCTGAGGCAGCTCAATTTGCGCAACGCCACCATGGTCTGTCACGACTGGGGCGGGCCAACCGGTCTAGGGTTCGCGCTCTCCAATCCCGGCCGCGTCCGCGCTCTGGTTATCATGAGCACGTGGGCATGGCCCCTTCCTCCGGCCGAATTCCACCAGCGAATATTCCCTTGGCGCATGATGCACGCGCCCGTCGTAGGTCCGTTTCTCCTCGGACGCCACAACGCCCTTGCTGGCCGCGGCATGTACTTGTCGGTGGTCGACCGCAAGAAATTCAGGGCGGAGGCCCAGAGCGTCTACGAAGGCATCCTGCCGGATCCGGGATCGCGTCTCCTCACATGGACCTGGCCGCGTTGGATTCCGCTCGACAAGAGCGCGCGGGGCTTTTCGCGCTTCGAATGGCTCGAGCGCGAGCTGAGGAAGTCGAAGTTCCCGACGCTTCTGGTCTGGGGCAGAGAGGACGAGGTGTTCGACCACAAGACGTTTGCGACGCGCTTCAAGGAACTATTGCCTCATGCCGAGGGACCCGAACTGGTGACCGGTCGGCACTTCCTGCAAGAGGATTCCGGCGCCGAGATCGCCGAGAAGATCAACCGTTTCCTCGACCGTATCGAGGGGAGACAGTCATGACGCAGATCGAAATCATCGATAATCCTGAGCTTAACGGAACGAGAAGGGCGCTGGTGCTGACCGAGGATCGGGTCGGGCACTACCCTGAATTCCGGGACTTCTTCGTACGGCGCTTTTCTCTGAATTCGGAAGGTTTGTCGCGGCCTGGCTACGTGCGGGCTCCTTCTGGAATGATCTACGCGTTCGTCTTCATCGGGCGGAGTGGTGAGCCGTTTCCGGACGGGCTCGAGATCTACGCCCTGCCCTATGCGCTGGAGACCTTGGATGACACCAATGTCGATAGCGATTTGTGGGCACTGCTCAGGTGGATCATCGAAGGCGTCGGCGGCGAATGGCGCGTCGAGGACTTGGACGCGACCGGAAGGCTGTATCAGCTGGCCGCCGCCGGCACGGGGTAGCAAAGCAGCGGAGGCGCCCTCGTCAAATTCATTCGGCTGCGAGCGCCGCCCTGTACTCCGCGGCTTCGTGGAGGATGACTCCCGACAGCGGATCGAATTGGCCGACCCAGGGCTCGCGCGTGAGCACCGCCTTGGTGTGGGCGTAGCCCGCGTCCCAGCGCTGTCTGATGCCGGCGGGACTGAAATCGACGTCCTTGGTATGATCTTCGTGCGAAAGCTGCGGCGCCAGCAGTTGCACCACGTGCATCCGGGTCTGACAGCCGTAGCTCATCAATTCCGTGATTTCGGGTCTGGTGCGTTCGGACTCCGGCAATTGTGCCGCGATCTCGTTGATGACGTGGCGCAAGCGGTGCGCCTGCTCATGGCGCGTGATCTGGCTTGCGAGCCGGCTGGAATACTGGACGTCCTTGTGGCGGTTGAGGACCTCCGTCATCGTGGTCGGTTCGGCGCCCACTGGATTCCACAGGTGGACGTTGAAGATGAGCGAGTCCCTGCGCGGATTGTCGTCGAACACCACTTCGGTCGGCGTGTTGGAGAGGATGCCGCCGTCCCAGTAGAGCTCGCCGTTGACGCGTACCGGGGGGAATGCCGGCGGCAGCGCGCCGGACGCCATGATGTGCTTCACGTCCAGCTTGCAGCGACGGCTGTCGAAATACGTCATCTGGCTGGTGCGCACGTGCGCGGCCCCGACCGTCAGGCGCGGGCGTCCTCGGTTGATCAGATCGAAATCGACGAGCTCGGCGAGAGTGCTTTCCAGCGGAGCCGTCGAATAGTAGCCGGCGTTGTCCGCGCCGAGCGGGAATCCGTCGCCGGCATGGGCGAGCGGATTGGGCATGAAGAACCCGGGTATGCCGTGCGTCAGGGTCGTCCAGTAGGACCATTTGTCGGCGAATCCCGGCAATACGCCGCGCAAGTCCCATTGGTGAGCACGCTGCACCCTGCTCCAGAATTCGTGCAGTCGAGGCAAACGGTCCTGCGGCGCGTTTCCGGCGATCAGGCTGGCGTTGATCGCTCCGATGGACGTGCCGACGATCCAGTCCGGCTCGATGCCGCCTTCGTGCAGCGCCTGATAGACGCCGGCCTGGTAGGATCCCAAGGCCCCGCCACCCTGCAGAACGAGTACGACTTGGCCGGGCAACGCGTTCCGGGCGCAGCGCAAGAAATCCGAGACGCGAGAAGATTCCGTCGGTCGCTGCATTCGAGGCCTCCTGCTTCCGCGTTGCCGGAACGCGCTTGCCGTTCCTGATTCAATGCCCTTGCGACGCCCTGTCAATCAGGTGGGCGCCGCAGGCGGCCTGCGCCCGTTTATCCCCGGCCCTGGAAGACGCAGCGCAGCAGCATCTCGAGGTGCGGCGCGGTGATGATGGCGAGGCCTGCCACCGCGCTCCCCGTCATCGCATAGGCGAACAGAGCATCCCTTGCCGCCCCGCTCAAGGTCTGAACGGCTTCGAGGCTTGCGGCCTTCGCGCGGGTCATGCGGCTCGAGCCTGCACCGGCGCTCCGGACCGGCATCACAATCGGGTGTTCATGGGTGCTCATCGCTTCTCTCCTTTGTCGGCAAACCGCTCGGATGCGTGAAGATGTGGCCAATTCTCGCGCGGCATGGCAGATAGGGCGGAGCGATATCGCTCATTCCTGCGGAGAATAGGATGGACCGTCTGGCTTCGATGGAGACGTTCGTGCGGGTCGTCGAAACGGGGTCCTTCTCCGGAGCGGCCCGGCAGCTTCGGGTGGGGCAACCGGCAGTCTCGAAGTCGATCGCGCAGCTGGAGGGGTATCTCGGGGTCAAGCTGCTGACGCGCTCGACGCGCGGCCTCACCCCAACGGAGGCCGGGCTCGGTTATCTCGAGCGTGCCAGGCGCGCCCTCGAGGAAGCAGCCGAGGCCGAGCTCGCCGCGCGGGGAGCGGGAGCCGGCCTTAAGGGAAGATTGCGGATCTGCGCCGCCGTCACCTTTGCCCGGATCCACCTCATTCCGCTGCTGCCGAAGTTCCTGGCGCAGAATCCGGAGCTGGACCTGGAGGTCGTTCTGGACGACCGCCAGATCGACCTCGTCCAGGAGGGCATCGATGTGGCTCTCCGGATGGGAAAGTTGATGGACTCGGCGCTGACCGCGCGCCGTATCGCAAGATGCAAGCGCCTCGTGTTGGGCACGCCTGCCTATTTCGATCGCGCGGGCACGCCGTCGACGCCAAGTGAACTGAGCAAGCATCAGGCCGTCGTCTATCTCCAGGGAGAAGGCAGCGTCTGGTCGTTTCGGCGTGACAGTTCCGAATTGGCTGTGACCGTTCAAAGCAGATTGCGGGTGACCGCTGCGGAAGGCGTAAGAGCTGCGGTGCTCGCCGATATAGGCCTCACCATCGCGTCGGAGTGGATGTTCAGCCCCGAACTACGATCGGGCGCCGTCCGTGCGGTCCTGTTGGAATGGAGTCTCCCGGCGCTCGACCTGTGGGCCGTGTTTCCGACGGGGCGCGCCACGACGGCCAAGGCACGGGCGTTCGTGGATTTCTTCGAACGTACCTTCAACGCATAACCGGGAAAGCCGACCGACGTTGCGGCGATGAGCGCGTCAACGGCGGCCGATGAGACGAACGAGCATGTCTTCGATCCTGGGCGGCATTCAGCGCTTTGGGTCAACGAGTACGGTGACACGCAACGGAGTTGCTCATCCCGAGCCTCCTGCCAAGGAGTGTCGCCATGTCCCACATCTCGATCCTGAAGCGCTCAATCCGCACTACCGCCGCAGCTCTGTTCTTTGTCGGTCTGCTTTCGCCGGCAAACGCGACCGATCAGCACGACGCTGTCAGCGTCCTCCCTGATCTGCCGATCACCGCGACTGCAGATCATGCCGGCGTCAAGGCGGTTGCAAGGAGCAAGTCCGTAGAACTGACCTCTCGCCGGCCCTGGCTTGCTCCGGTCGGCCATCGGCAACCGCGCCAGGCCGACGTCCCATCGGAGGCCGTCTCGGCCTGGGAGCGCCAGCAACAGCAGCTCGACCAGGAGCTGGACCGCAAGCTGATCATCTGTCGCGGGTGCTGACGCGAGTAGCGTAGTGATCATTCCCGACGGGAATAACCTCTAGTCCAACGCCCCGGCTACCCGCCATGGCGGTCTCCTTTAGCTTCCTGCGTGTGACTTCAACGAAACGGGCGGCGCCGCCGTCCTCCACGCAAAGGCCCAAAGGAGAACCGTCATGTCGCTCCAAGCCAAGCTCGACGCTTTCAAAGCCGATTTCGAGGCCGGAAAGCCGCCCTACAGTGTTCCTCGCACCGTCATCGAGACGATGCACCGCGCCACCGCAGAACTGATCCAGTCGGGGGCTGCCCAGCGCTCCAAGAAGGCCGGCGATGTCGCTCCCTCCTTCTCGCTGAAGGATCCCGAGGGCAACGTGGTCAACTCGACGGATCTCCTGAAGCGCGGTCCGCTGGTGCTCAGCTTCTACCGCGGCGTCTGGTGCCCGTACTGCAACATGGAGCTGCAGGCGCTCGAAGCCGCCAAGCCGGAGTTCGACAAGTACGGTGCCTCGCTGGTCGCGATCTCGCCGCAGACCGCCCCGAACAGCCGGAAATCGGTGCGCCAGAACAGGCTCGGCTTCCCGATCCTGTCGGACGTGAGGGGCAAGGTCGGCGCAGCGTTCGGACTGCGCTTCAACCTGCCCGATTACCTGGTCGAGCTCTACAAGCAACTGAAGAACGATCTGCCGACATTCAACGACGATCCGAGTTGGACGCTGCCGATGCCGGCCCGCTACGTCATCGGACAGGACGGCGTGATCCTCTACTCCGAAGTGAACCCCGACTACACCCGCCGACCCGAGCCTGAAGACATGATCCCAGTTCTGCAGCGGGCGGCCGCCGTCAAGGCGTGACGGCGCATCAGGCGGCCGGTGGGGCGCAACTTCGTCGCGACCACCGGCCGCCGTCTTTCCCAACCAAGGCTATTCAAAGGAAGTCTGCGATGAGCAAGCTATTCTCGACGACCGAAGTCGGTCCCTACCGGTTGTCCCATCGTGTGGTGATGGCGCCATTGACGCGGATGCGCTCCGACCCGGGCGATATTCCGAGCAACCTGATGGTCGACTACTACACCCAGCGCGCCTCCGACGGCGGTCTGATCGTCTCCGAAGCGACGCCGGTCTCGATCCGCGGCAACGGTTATGCCGGCGCGCCGGGCATCTACTCGGATACTCAGGTCGCCGGATGGCGGCGCGTCACCGACGCGGTCCACGCCAAGGGCGGCCGCATCTTTCAGCAGTTGTGGCATGTCGGCCGGCAGTCTCATGTCGATCTGCAGCCGAACGGCGAAGCGCCGGTCGCGCCTTCTGCCATTCCGGCCGAGGGCTACGCTTACACCAAGCGCGGCGAAGTCCCGTTCTCGATGCCGCGCGCCCTCGAACTGCATGAGATCCCTGATATCATCGAGGAGTTCCGATCCGGCGCCGAACGCGCGCTGCGTGCGGGTTTCGACGGCGTCGAGATTCACGGCGCGAACGGCTACCTGCCCGATCAATTCCTGCAGGACGGGACCAACAAGCGCACGGACGAGTACGGCGGCAGAATCGAAAATCGCGCCCGCTTCCTGCTCGAGGTGACGCAGGCGGCCATCTCTGCCTGGGGTGCCGATCGTGTGGGCGTGCGCATCTCGCCGAGCGGCACGTACGGATCAATGTCGGATAGCAATCCGCCCGCAACCTTCGGCTACGTGGCGAGCCAGCTCGATCGCCTGGGCATCGCCTACCTCCACGTTGTCGAGCCGCGCATCAAGGGCACCGAGGAGATCTCGCATGGCCAGGCGCCGATCGCCGCCCAGCATCTGCGGCCGAAGTTCTCGCGGACCTTGATCGCGGCAGGCGGCTTCGCACCGCATTCGGCGGAGGCTATCGTCGCCGCGGGGGACGCCGACCTCGTCGCATTTGGCCGTCACTTCATCTCCAACCCGGATCTGCCCGAGCGGCTGCGGCGCGGCCTTCCGCTCAACCGCTACGATCGGTCGACCTTCTACGGCGGCGACGCGCGCGGCTACATCGACTACCCGCTGGCCGAGGTCGCGTCGGCGGACTGAACGGCACCTCGTCACGAATCTTCGCTAGCCAGCGAGGGCGCATCGCCGCCCGTCGCTGGCCTGCGCTTGACAGGAGGATCCACTTCGGACGTCTCCGCCGGCTTCGCATCGGCGGGTGCGGCAGGCCTTGCGAAGACCTCTCGGCCGGACGGCTCCTGCATCTTGCGCCATTGGGCCGGCGTGATGCCCATGTGGCTTTTGAAGGCGCGCTGGAAGGCCGCTTCCGATTGATATCCAACCGCCTCCGCCACCGCGCCGGTCGAGAGGGAAGATTTCCTCAGTTCGTTCGCTGCTAGCGTCATCCGGATGTCGGTCAGGAGATCGGTGGCCGACCGCCCCAGCTTCTCTTGGAATTGGCGGACGAGCGTGGCTCGCGACATGTTGCACAGACGCGCAAGGTCCGGCAGCGACCATGCGCGCGCAGGTTCGTTGAACAGAGCCGCCACCGCCGGTGCCAGGCGGGGATGACCGGCCAGAGCAAGGAGACCCCGAGGAGCGTCGTCCGTCTCGCTGGCGAGCCGCAGCACAAGCGTGAACATCGCGGTCGACAGCGCGTTCAACATCGCGCGTCCGCCCAGGTGATCGTCCGCGGACTCGCTTCGCATCAGCGCGACAAGGCGTGCGATCTGCGCGGCCGTTTCCTTCTGTCCAGCGTGAGTGCCGGCATGCACGACCAGGCGCGGCGGCAGATAGCTGCGCAGCAGGCGGTCGTGCGGTGGAGCGACGGCGAAGTGTCCGCACAACAGATCGAGCCGCTCGTCCGAACCGAGATTTTCGCTGATCGTGAAGTTGAGGGACGCGCGGTTGCGTGCCGGCAGCGGCTCGGCCCCGCTGCCATCGTGCATCACGTGTCGCGGGTTGCCGGGGAGCAGCAGGATGTCACCGGGCTTCAGCTGCAGCGGTCGGCCCCCGGCCGGATCCTCCAGCATCGCGGAGCCGGCGAGCACGGCGTGGTACGGGATTTCGTTGGCCTCACCGGGCCCCTGGTCGATGCGCCAGGGGGTGCCGTAGTTGCAGCGCAGATCGAGCCGCCCGCGCACCGGCATCATTTCGAACAGTCGGCTTAGCCAATCCATCGCGACCTCCTGAGAAAATCCAATATGAGACGATGGAGCATATAGTTGAGACAATGTGACATTCAAAGTATCAATACGAGACCATATTGTCACTCCGCAATCGTTCACCAACCCTCACAAAGGAGTGCCACCATGTCCCGTCTCTCAGTCCCGAACCTCGAAACCACAACCGGCCCGTCGGGCCAGATCTATGCGCAAATCAAGAAGGCCATCGGCAGCGTGCCGAACACCTTCGCAGCCATTGCCGCCCATGGTCCGGCTGCCCTCAAGTCAGTGCTCGCCGCCGATGCGGTGCTCGCTGCGGGCACCCTGACCAAGCGCGATCAGGAGGTCATCAAGCTGGTCATCAGCGCCGCCGGCGGCTGCGACTACTGCGTCGCCGCCCACAACCATCTCGCCAGGCTCGCCGGGGTGAAGCCGGAGGCGCTCAAGCAGATCCGCGACGGTCAGCCCACCGGCGATGCCAAGAGTGACGCGCTGGTCGGCTTCGTCCGCAAGCTGGCACAGTCCAGCGGCACCGTGAGCGACGACGATTTCGCCGCGATCAAGGCCGCCGGATACAGCGATGCCCAACTGGTGGAGATCAGCCTGGCCTTCGCGACCACCGTCTTCACCAACGTCTTCAACCGGATCAACGACACCGAGATCGACTTTCCCGCAGTCGCGTGAAGCGACCGCGCCCCGTCAGATCATCTTGAATGAAAGGATCACGACCATGACCACGCTTGCCAACACCACTCAAAATCCCCTTGTCCGCGCGCTCCACAGGTCCGGCGTGCTCGCGGAGGATCTCGACTACCACGTCGTCCGGGCCTCGATGGTGATCATGTTCTTCTTCTTCGGTTACCAGAAGTGGTTCCCGTATGCGTTCGAAAGAATGGTCCCGTTCATCAGCAACGGGCCGCTGATCTCGTGGCTCTATCCCGTGTTCGGCCATGCCGGCGCCAGCTATTTCCTCGGCGTCTCGGAGTTGATGTTCGGGAGCCTGTTGCTCGCGGGCTTCTGGGACAAGCGGCTCGGCATCCTCGGCGCACTCGGCTCGACCGGCACGTTCATCGCGACGGTTACGATCATTCCATTCATGCCGGAAGGCTGGGACGTCGCTGCGGGAGGCTTTCCTGCGATGACGGGGAACGTTCCCTTCCTGATGAAGGACGTCGTTCTGCTCGCCGTGTCGCTCTACCTCCTGAGGCAGGACGTGGTTCGCCTGACGCGACAATAAGGTGGCACTCTGCTGATGGCGATGCGTCGCCGGCGAGCTTCCCGCTCGCCGGCTTGCGCGTTCGAAAATGCCAAAGGAGTGCGGCGGAAAATTCCGCGGCAATCAAACTGTTTGTGCCTGCGGGTTTGGTAATTCCTGTTTTATGCCTGGTCAGCTTCCGAGCAGAAAGCTGACCAGGGTCGAGCGATCGGCAATTTCCGATAGTGGTGAGACGTGCGTGTCCGACCGGACGTCCGCTTTGCGCCAACAGCGGCCATTACAGGGACCCTTTGGAAGAACCAGGTCATTGGCCGAGGAAGCAATTAGCCCCTGCAAGTGAGCCCCTCTTCCCAGTTACCTTTGCTGTTCATCTGCACCGAAAAGCGGAAGTTGATCTTGAGGCGGAGCAGAAATGCGACGGCGACTCGCGGGTGTGAACAGGCGGACACCAGGGCCTCAGAAAGCCCAGTTTTCGAATACACGCCTTCACAAAACGCCATGACCAATCCGGTCGCGCGAATCGGCTAGGCCACATACACGTCTTCGGTTGCCCGAGAGATCTACAGCAACCCCATTTTCATCGGAATTCTTAAGCCGTTGAAACACTTGAGTTTAGAGCTCGGTAACGAACCCCCAGAGTCCAGAGCTCGGGAGAGAATTCATCCCTTCGGAGAAGGATGGGCGGGCCTTACCGCTTAAAAGTCTGGATTCCGAATCAGAGATCGCTGCAAATACTGGGCTCAATTGACAACATCGTCGCGCAGAGAACATGCGACGTTGGGAATGCTGGCGGAGCCCGTGTCTCCCTACTTCACGTCCAAGCAAGTCCAGGCCAATCCAATATCTCCCTCTCTTGCAACCACTTCCTGCAATTCAGTCGTCCAACCTAGTCTAAGCAAATCCCACCCTACAGCTAAATCCTTGCGAAAAATGGCCAACGAGTCGTTAAAGTAACATTCCGGTGAGACGACCTCGCTCGCCCTGCTCGATAACCATTGATTGAAAGCTGATGGCAAATCTGTGTCACCACGCACGCGCATAACGGATCCTAGGCGGCCACGGCTCGCAGCCCTCATCTGATCTGCGAGGATATCGAACTCACTACCAAGCATTGCAGGCGAGGTCCCTCCGAAGCGCCCGCCGAAAATGACTTGTTTCCAACCTCGGTATCTAGCCGGCTGTCGGCTCAACAACAACACTCGTCATGCCCAAAGGACAACTGAGCTGACGTAACGTGTGGGGCGAGATAAAGTGAGTGAGAAGGAGTTGGTGTCGCCTTGATCAACCCCAAGTCAGATTTGCCTCATCGCCGCTGCACGTTGTGGAGATCAGCGCGGACGGCAACGATATTGTGTGGCCATAACACCGGGATTCCTTTGAGAGCCGTTCATGTCTGAATTGAAAGGACGAGAAGGACGATCGATAGATCGCACCGGGAGCGACAGCCCATTACTGCTTTATAGGATTAGGATAGTTTTCTTGGGATAGGAGCAAATCAGCTTTGAAAGTCGCATAAAGCTTGACGGTGAGCGTCTAACAGGGGAGGGCAGCCATGACGCGCGTATTTTATCGACGAGGTCAGCGGGTTGAGGTTGAGCAACTAGAGGGAATTGCCGCACTTAAATTGCAGCGCTCGCCGGATGGGGTACGAAGCGCCAACCGGGAACAGTTCGGGACGAGCATACCGCGCGCCGACGCAGCGGCGCGCGGTTTCGTGATGAATCCGGAGGAGGCGGCTGCCTTCGAACGGGCGGATTGGATCTTCGTCGAGCCTTCGGCGGCGACCCGAGGCGTCATCGCTCGTCGGCAAACGCCAGGGGGTGCGTACGCCGTCGGCTCGGTCGTGCGCGACGAGGATGGCCGGCTTGCGATTGTCAACGATGAGCTTGTCGTCAAGCTCGTACCCACTTTGACTGAGGCTCAAGCTAGTGACTTTCTCACCGTTAATGGCCTAAAGATCATCCGGCAACTGAGCTTTGCACCGAACCTTTTCGAGGTACGCGCTATCGACGGCAAAGACGGCATCGATAAATCGGCGGAATTACACGGGCAGGACAGCGTGCTATCGGCCGAGCCCAATTTGATACAGCACCTCCCGGGCCGGCAAACACCGAGCGATCCCGAGTACCTCAAACAATGGCAGTGGCACAATTCGGGGGCTGGTGGAGGCATCGCAGGGGCCGATGTAGGCGCCGAAATCGCTTGGAATATTACCCGCGGCGCGGGCGTTCGTGTTGCTGTAATCGACAATGGTTTCGATCCTGAACACGAAGACTTGCGAGCGAACATTGATCCTATTTCGGGTCGTTTTGATCCGACAGGTTCATTTCAACAGGGCACCGCTAGCATACCCAGCGCGCCGCATGGAACGTTTTGCGCAGCTCAAGTTGCGGCCGTCGCGGACAACCATCTAGGCGGCTGCGGCGCAGCCCCGGAGGCAAAACTAATTTTGATTTGTATCCAGCCGGATCAGGTTGGCACTCAAACAACCCTCGCACGCGGAGTCGCTTATGCGGCTGACCCGACGACCGAGAACGTCGCAGCCAAGGGAGCGGATATATTGTCCTGTTCCCTTGGGCCCAATGGAGCAGCCTGGGAATTGCAAACTGTCATGGACGACGCGCTCAAGTTTGCCGCGTCGAAAGGGCGCGGCGGCCTCGGACTACCGATATTCTGGGCGACGACCAACGGCAATGGTCCGATCTCGAAAGATCACGTAGTCTCGCATCCAGCTATCATTCGGGTCGGTCGATCGACGAGAAGCGACACCGAGAACAACTCGGGCTTTGGCCCGGAGCTTGATTTTCTCGCGCCGGGTGTAGACGTGTTTAATGCAGTCAGCGCCGGGTATTCGTCGTGGACAGGCACGAGCTTTGCCGCACCCTTAGCGGCGGGAGTCGCGGCGTTAGTCCTGTCGGTAGCTTCCTTCCTTAGCCCCGAGCAGGTGCGTAAGCTGATGCAGGACACGTGCAAAAAAATCGGTGGCGTGCCGTATACAAACGGCCGCAATGACGACTACGGGTTCGGACGGGTTAATGCCCAGCTCGCTGTACTGCAGGCAAAGGCCATGGCTGACGCAAAGCAGCCGAAACCGGCGCGACCAGCAAACGGAAACTGCGCCGCCGTTGCGGCGCTCGATTCGGAGCGGAAGAAATTCATGCAGGAGGCGACGCGACTCGCAATCGAGTCGGTCGAGAAGGGCTGGGGCGGCCCGTTCGGCGCAGTGATCGTGAAAAACGGCGTGATCATTGGCCGCGGGCAGAGCCGCGTGTTGCTCAGCGGATGTCCGGTCGATCATGCCGAGATCACCGCTATCATAGACGCATCGGCCAGACTGAATCCGAAGGCGCTAATAGGAAGCGATTATGCGGCCGATACCATCCTCGGAATGATACCACGGGAAGCGGGCTCGCTGGATCCGCTGCCAGCGCGCGCGCGTATGCTCAAAGGCTGCGAGATCTACGTCAACTGCGCGCCGTGTCCGATGTGTTTAAGCGCTATTTACTGGTCGCGCATCGATCGAGTTTATTGCAGTGCCAGCCTTGAAGACGCCCGCCAGATCGGCTTCGAAGACGTTGTCCAGTATGAAGAACTCGTCAAGCCGCTGACCCAGCAACGTATCCCGGTGACTGACAATTTTGAGCGCGATATTGGGCTCGAGGCCTATCGCGCCTGGATGAACAAGCAGGACCGCCATCCTTTTTGAAGTGAGACAATTTTGGTGGTGCGGTGCTGCTCCGGCGCATGGTTTTGGCCGGCCAATTCATCGGTTATGGGGGTCCGTGCGGCTGACGCCACCCTGTCAATGAGGAGGCTTTTACCGATTTGCATTCGCAGCAAGAGGTTTTCGAAACGATACCTCGTTAGACAACGACAGTTTAATAGGAACAGATCGAAGGTGGGCCATGGTTGGAAAAACACAGATGGGACGGTTCCACGATAAGCATTTTCCGGATGAAACCGATGTTTATCGTCAAGC
Source organism: Bradyrhizobium sp. AUGA SZCCT0431 (assembly GCF_018131065.1). NCBI lineage: Bacteria > Pseudomonadati > Pseudomonadota > Alphaproteobacteria > Hyphomicrobiales > Nitrobacteraceae > Bradyrhizobium > Bradyrhizobium sp. AUGA SZCCT0431. Next base: position 36,909 of record NZ_JAFCLR010000040.1, read on the forward strand.
GCGGGATCACTTGATCGGGGCAGAAGTCGCGTTGCGTCGCCAACTGGAGGAGGTCGCTAGACTACGGCGAAGTTTGCCGCCTGGCGGCAAGTTGAAGGAAGATTACGTATTTGACGAAGGCGGAATCGATCTGAACGATCGTACAGCGCTAAAGCGGACGCATTTCTCGGAGCTTTTTGAGGGCACCACGAAAACTCTCGTCATCTACGGACTCATGTTTGCGCCGGGTGCCAATACGCCCTGCCCGATGTGCGCATCGTTTTTGGATAGCCTCAACGGTGCTGCCCCGCACATCCGTCAACGCGTCTCCCTGGTCGTGGTCGCGAAAACGTCGATCGAGCAACTGCGCGACTTGGGACGAGATCGACAGTGGAACAACCATCGTTTGTTGTCATCAAAAAACAACACCTTTAATTCCGATTATAACGCGCAAACCACAGACCAAAACCAGACCCCAATCCTTCAAGTCTTCGAGCGGGGCCGCGATGGCATTCGGCATGCCTATAGCACGGAACTACAATTCGTTAAACCCGATGCTGGCCAAAATCCTCGTCATCTCGACTTAATGTGGCCTTTGTGGAACGTGTTTGACTTGGTCCGCGAAGGTCGCGGCACCGAGTGGTTTCCGAGCCTTTCCTACGACTCGTCCCTACCCACACCTGACCCGAAATCGTGAGACCCGTGAGCACTGAGCGTCGGCAATCCATAACGTGCAAGCGCGCTGCCGAACCCTCTGTCCTTTCTCGATCTCCGCCGGCCGCTTCGTGTGTGCTGAAAGTGCGCAATATGAAAGAAGCCAATAATTTAGTGTCGCAATACGGTTGCTAGGAACATTCCGTGTTCATTTACGTCAGTCATCCATACTTCCGTTCATGAAAACTTTGTGGGGAGGCGATCAATGACGAAAGAAACTGACGACATCGTCGACGCACTTCGTTCGTTAGAGGAGCGAATAAACAAGCGCCTCACTTCGCTTGACGAGCGGATTCAACAAGCCGATCTGCGGTCTGCTGATACAGCCAAACCACCGGCGACGACCTTTAAACGAGAGGGCAGTTTAGAAGTAAGCCCCAACGGCGGCTATTCTGTCGAATTCAATCGTCACTTCGATCAAACCATCAACGAAGTGTGGCGCACAATGACGGATCCCGGGCGCATGATTGACTGGTACGCCGACGCTGACGTTGACCAGAGCGAAGGCGGCAAGATCGTATTGAGGTTTGCGAATAGCGGGTCAACGCAGCACGGAATCGTTACCCAATTTGACGCACCGTCGGTCTTTGAGCACATGTGGGTGACTGGACAGCAGACCGCGCCGGCGCAACCTATTCCTGAGGCTCTCCGCGCAGGAAACGGACATTGCGGCGGGCTCGCGCTTGCAGCAAGCGTAATTCGATACGAGCTGACGAAACCGCCGGAAGGTGGAACAAATCTCAAGCTCACCCATTACGTGCCAATGAATCCACAGCTGATTCCCGCGCCGCTGGCGCGGGCAGTGCGTGCTTCGGATACTGTGGTCCAGTCGGCACCGCCGGATATGGTGTTGGCAAGTTGGGAAATTATCCTCAAGATGCTGGACGGCGCGTTGCACAACCCTGGAAACCGCGCAATGAGTCTGAAATCGACGGAACGCGGGGGAAGTTGGCCATGGGACGACTTCCACACGACGCAAAAGAAATACGCTCAAACATTCAAATAGGCCTATGGAAAGTCAAGAATTTCTCAAATCGGTGAGTACTGCCTTGTCACTACCCCGATCCGAGGTGGGGTCAACATCAGATACGCACCTAGGCGATGTAACAGTTCTGGATTCGGTATCGCGCTGTCTCGCAGCACTTCGACAAATTTGTGAAGAGCTTGGTACCAGCCCGTGGGCGGACGATTGAAATTTCCACCGAGCTGTTAAGTCGCCGAAGCACTGCACATCAAGCGAAAGTCACCAAACTCCAGTATTGGTGTTCGTCTCGAAACGCTATGTCGTGAGTCAGATTCGCTTTTGAAGTAGAAATTCGAACGCGGCACCCTGACCGGAGCCGGACGGACCGAGAAGCAGAACAGTCTCCAAAACGGCCAATCGTCATGCAATCACGGCAACGAGCCTTGCCTTGCGACGCTCTCTTCTGGAAGCAAACGCGGTCTCTATTCGCCTTGAATACCCACGTTCGAAATATGGACGCAAACACAAAGGCCTCGCCACTACGTGGCGTGATGGAGGACGATGAGCCCATTTGCACTACGTTTGCCGATATGCGAGAGGCGATTTCACCTAGTTTCGGCTGCGACGCCGATGAGTTAGTCGTCACAGTGAGCACGACTGATTCGATCTCAAAGATTCTAGGCGGCTTGGAGCTGAACGCCGGTGATGAAATCTTGACAACCAATCATGAGTTCTATGGCGCCCTGTCACCAATGGCCCTTGCCCGCGACAGGCACGGCGTCGTCATAAAGCAAGTCAAGCTGCCGGTTGGGAACGACCAGTGCGCCGAGGATTATGTCGAGCGGTTCAGCGCGGCCATTACTAGTCGCACCAAGGTATTACTTTTCTCCGCGCCGACTGCATTGACCGGCACTATGCTTCCGATTCAAATGCTGACCGAGCTTGCCCAACGACGGGGCCTTATCAGCGTCATTGACGGCGCGCATATACCCGGTATGTTGGACGTTAATTTTCACAAGCTGGGCGCAGATTTCATCGCAGGCTCCGGCAACAAATGGCAGTGCGGGCCTCCTGGCACGGGAATCCTGTACATTCGAAACAAAGTGCTGTTGCAGCATAATCCGGCACCACTTCCCACGTTTTGGCCTATCATTTCGACCTGGTATCCACTCGCCGGCGGCCTACCACCACGGACTGCTAACAGCACGCCCAGTTACGATATCGCAGAGTACGTTCAGAACGTGGGTAGTGCGAGCTTGCGCAGAATGCAGGCCTTAAGGAGAGCTTGCGATACGTGGAACGAGTTCGGCCGCGATCGGATCGAACGGTACATCGTCGGCCTGAGCGCCTATCTGAAAGCGCGCATTGCCGAGCATTGGGGTGAGGCTGCAATTTATTCGCCCTATCGCGACGCCCGCTTAGCGACTGCGCTGACCTCGTTCAATCCCTTGCGCAACCCCGACGACGCGTTCAACGAGGCGCTGTTCCAGACATTCGTAGCTCGGCTTGAAAGCGAATATCGAATCCTTTTGAAGTACACGCAGTTCGAAGTGGAAGGGGCCGCCGCGCCACATCACGCCATCCGCATCTCCACGCGTCTGTACCATAACCGAGACGACATCAATGAGCTTGTTGAGGCAATGGAGAAAGTCGCAAATGATATGGCGTAAGCGGCCGCTGAACGAGCTCCCTTTGCTAGCAACGTTGCCCTTGCTTGGCTTGAAACGAGAAGACAGCGGTCGGCGCGACCACCGACGTAAGCGATTTTGACATGGACTTTTGCGCGCGACTGAACACCGTAAAATAATCGGGCAGCCTCGACTCCTACGACGCCATTGCTCATCGGTGGGCGACTTTGTTAGGGGCTCTCATCTCGAGCTAGTTTCGGTAAACTCCAGATTCACTGGACGGTCCTGAAATATACCTTGAGTCAGAAAAGGCTTCGCGGCTTCCTGGAAATCCACGTCGGGATCCAGACAGCGAACGGTGCCTTCGATTGTCAGAAGTGAAAGTAGCGGAAATACAAGCTCGGGAGCAGCATGCAGTCCGAACTTCCGCTGCAGGTCGAACATTTCAGCCGCGAACGCGATCAGACTGAACTCCTGAGCTGGTAGGCCGGAATTGCGATTGACGAGGTCCGCCAGCCGAAGCCTGAAGGAATCGAGATCGGCATCCACGCGCCGACCCACCGCACTTTCGATGACGATGTCAGCGCAGCGCCCACCGCGGCCGAGCGCCATTTCGAGAAAGAATTCGGCAAACAGCTGACGCATTTCTTCGGTCAGCAGCACGCTGAATCCGGCATCCAAGACGACAACCTGCCCTCCCGGCTTGAAGTAGAGGTTGCCTGGGTGCAGGTCGCAGTGAACGAGACCGTCAACGAACAGCATACGGTACACAGCGCGGAGGGTCCCGGCGGCAAAGCGCTTACGGGTGGCTAGGGAGCAACGTTCAGCCTGTGTCGTGTCGAGTTCGGGGATAAATTCCATGACAAGAGCACGGTCACGCGAAGCTTCCTTGTACAGCTTCGGAACCCAAACGCGTGGTACCAGAGAAAGTGCGTCACGCAAGCGAACGAGGTGCGTCGCTTCTCTCGCAAAATCAAGTTGCGCATAAATGGCGTCGCACAGATGATTCAAGACGGCACAGATTGGTAGCCCACGAAACCAGGGCAACCTTGCCAGAATCGCACCAATCTTCGTGATTAGGACAAGATCTGTTGTCATGACATTGCCGATGAACGATCGTTGCAGTTTAATCGCCACTTCAGGGCCGTCTTTAAGCCGCCCTTTATAGACGCAAGCGATACTCCCACTTGCGATGGGTTGGTCGTCGATCTCCGCGAAGATGGTGTCGAGTGCAGACCCGTAGATAGCCGTCAAGGCTTCGCGCGCTTGCTGCTCAGACATTGGCGCGACGGAATCTTGCAGCCCAGACAAGCATGCGCAAACTGTTCCCGGCAGCATGTCGCGGCGTGTGCTTAGAATCTGCCCCCCTTTGATAAAAGCCGGCCCGAGGCGCTCCAAAAGCGCGACCAGTTGCCGGGCCACGTGATCCATCGCTATCCGTCGCTTTCCCACCGTGGCGAGCGCTGCCCAAGCAATTGCAACGGGTCCTAGAAAGCGCGCCGCCTGCAATGCGATTGCGACAGCGCGAAACGACAGGGCGAATCCGCTCGGAGACCCCGATCTGCAGTAGGTAGAGCGGTGCAAAGTGCCTGCCGTCACCGCGCGGATCGCCTTCTCGGCCGAGGCGTCAGGTGTCGTGGACATCCAGAAGCACCCCCATCGCGCACAATTCGTTGTTCGTGGATACCGAAGGCCGCAAGAGCGGCTGGTCGCAAATGTGACTCCGAACGAGGTTGGCCGAATCTTGGCTGACGACGACAGATCGGGTCATCTTACTCCAGGTTTTGGCCGAATAACCGAAGGCCCACGCAGGAGAGTCGAACGGCGAGGCTGCAGGCGCTTGAGAGAGATTTCGTACACAACATTCGTCCGAGCAAGCATCGGCTATGGCTTCGTGTTCCGAGCGATACGGCAATCAAGTCGCCACTCCGTGACGAAACGGATCGTTGCAGGACGTTCGATATCAACCTGCAGGATGTTGCCGCGGGCGACGTCGGCATGCTGGATCGGCCACACCCACACCGCCCAGTTGCAGCCTGGATAGCTAGGAAAATTGGACAGTTCGATGCCCGGGCAAAGCGTCGCGCAAAAATACATGATGATGGCGTGTACCGTGCCTGATTCGGTGACTTCTAGGCGATGGCGCCCGCCGGGTTGGCGCGACTTCTGGCCTAGCACGTTGTCCGCCACCACTATTGGCTCGCTGAGCAGCGCCGGTGGTCGACTGAAAAAGTGGAGCTGGGCACCCGGCAACGCGTACTGCCGGACGGCGGCGAGGGAAAAGCCAAGGAAGTCTTTGCGCCAAACCCCCCAACCTTCGTTTGCGAATGCAATGGCTTGAAGCTTGGTCGTAAGCCTCTGCGGAATGATGCGCCCGCCAGGTCGAAGAAGTCGGCGCGCCACCACTTCGAGAATCTCGGCCATCTCTTCTTCCGGGCCGAGATTGCCCATCATCTCCGACACGAGCACGTCGGCTCTGCGAGGGAGAAGGACTGTGCGGGCGTCGCCGCGCATGATGGTCAGCCGGTCTTCCAGACCATTGTCCGCAACCACCTTCGCGGCAAGCTCGGCCATCTGCGGGTCGGCTTCTATTGCATAGACGTGGCCAGCGCCACGGCGGAGTGCCAGAAAGGAAAGGATTAACGTGCCCGCGCCGACGTCGACGACGGTATCACCTCGCTCGATAGCCTGCTCAAGCGCCCGGTCATAAGCTTCCAACCGTTCAAGGTCGCCCAGCATGACCTGATGCATGAGTAGAAGTCGCTGATCCAACCCTACTTTCTGAACCTCCGCACGCACCTGGTCGGCAAGTCCACTGACGACCTCTTGCAGCAATGTCATTGGGTCGCAATACCCTGAATACCATTGCGGCCAAGATCGCTAACCGTCTCGGTGTCCGGCGCAAAGCCTGAATCCGTCATCATCGCTTCACGGCCGACGATGGAGTCGCGCAGCACCAGATGAACACCGACCAGACGAGCCTTGACCTCCAGCTTGGAGTTGATCAACGCAGTATCTGAACCTTCCATCTTGAGCTCGCTGCCGACAGCTTCGAGATTATTGAGAACACCGTTTATATAAACTGGCGTCGCTCCATAAAGCGCTCCGTTAGGGGTTACAATTTCGAAATGCGTGTCAAATCGAATTGCAGCTGGGAAGCGGACGGCTTCGAATTCATTCTCGTGACCTTCGCCGAACGATCCGCCGGAGACCTTGAAGAAACTTACCCGCAGCATAACGCGTCCGCCCAGTGCAACGCAGTTTCCAACCATGGCAATGCGAGCGAGTTGCGAAAGCGTGCCGTCGCCTTCGCCGTGTTTATCGCGGCCAAACAACAAGATTTCGGACCCAGCCGCCAAATGATGGTCACCGTGGATCTCGACGGTCTCCGAGCGGCCGTCGACTTCGATTTTGAATCGGCCCTCGACCGTGCTTTGAATAATCATTGAAGGGTCGACGAGGGTCGAAATGCATGGACCTAAGCTTTCAGCGAAGAATACCGTTGGCGTGATACCAACCGCCTGGTTCATCCGATTGGCCGGGTACCAAGCCTCCGGCAGGTTGACGCCGCGCACAGTATTTGGCGCGGGCACGACCGTTCCAGGACCGTCTCCTAGTGGAGCACCTAGCAACGGCGGCGACAACGGCTTCTTGTAGGGCGGAATGCCGTCAATCACGCCGTCGATGGCTATGACGTTACGGTGGGCGAGGCGCATTGTGCTAGTCTCCAGCACACCGAAGCGCCGGATAAAAAATTGAGCAGGGAAGTTCTGCCCTGGAACAATCTGACGCACATGGCCCGTGTTCGGGAGATAGGGATTGGACAGAACCTGAATTCTATCATTTAAGGTATAGCTGAAGCCCTTGATCCCGACCTCGGGCGCACTTATCAGCTCCATATCGAATTCGGCGTATCCATTTTCGTCGACTCGGTGATTGAACCCCTCCATCGGCCATTTGTTCAACTGAACGAAGCCGGATAGGTTGATGGTTTCCCGGCGGCCCGTATAGTAGTCATCCCCGAAGACGACGGTCGCGGCCGCGAGGATATGGGGCCGTAGCGGCTTGGGTTCGATATTCAGCGACTCATAGGTCTCGGTGCCACGCGCGCCGACTAGTCCGCCACCGTTGCGGCGATTGGGTTCGTCAACGGCAGATCGGTTGACGGACTCACTGGGTCGATCTCGATGCTGGTTGGACATTGTCACCTCCAAGTGCAAACTGTTCAATGACTGTAATCAACTGTAATCAAGAGAGTGGTTGGGTTGGTTGCCGAATTCCATCGTACATACGCCTAGGATCGTCGAGAGGGTCGAGCCACAGATTTGTGATATCGAAAAACTCAATCTGTGGCACGTGAATGGCGTTCCTTACACGTCGGCTATGATAGCGTGATGTCATCGCTGCAAAGGCCAAGATCGGCACGATCGGAAGGTCCTTCATGACCTGGACATCGACCTCGTGCCAGCTCGCTTCCGCCTTCTCCGGATCGTCTTCCTGAAGGGCATGCTCGATGAGCTGGTCGACCCTGGGATTGCTGTAGCATCCGTAGTTCGTGGTACCCGCGCTGCAGTTAGTCTGGAACAGCGGCTGTACGATGGCGCGTCCGTTGTTGCCCCACCAATCGGGCGTCCATCCCGGTTCTGCAATATCCCACTTGCCCGCCTTGGCATTGGCGGGATCAGAGAGAAGAGAGCCGTAGTAGGTTGCCTGGTCGCATGTTAGGAAGGATAGTTTGATCCCGCATTTCTCGAGGTCACTTGCGACAGATTTCATGATGTCGAGATGAAGGCTGGCCTGACGGACCGCGGCGATCAATGTAAGACCGTCTGCGTATCCCGCTTCTTCCAGAAGCTGCCGTGCCTTGACGGGATCGCCTCGGCCATTAGGCGTCGGATATGGATTGAATTTCCTGTGACCTACGCTGCCGGGAGGGATCGCGGAATGCAAGGGGAAATTGGGCACCCCCTCCAGGACTTCCAAGATCCTGCTGATTGCTATCCGGTCGATCGCGTAGGCAATAGCCTGTCTCACCTTAAGATTTTTGATCGCGCCATTTTGGTTCGGGCTTTGCAAGTTGAAGACCAAATACGGATTTAGTGCGAAACCAGGGTAACTTCGCGGAAACGCATCAAGGCCCTCAGCTGGTTTTGCCCATGATACCGCCGTGAAAGACCATGCCAGATCGATCTCGCCGGAGTCGATCTTCGCGAGCATGGCTTCGACCGTCTCCGTGGCGGTGCGAATTTCAATCGCATCCACGTATTGATGCCGGATCGGATCTGTCTCCTGCAGCCAGGCGGGATTTCTCTCCAGTCGCATCTCCCCTCCACGCGCTCCGTACTTCGCTAAGCGGTACGGTCCATTGGAAGGCATGTCTCGTCGAAATTCTTCGCTGTCGGGGAGATGCTTGTCGTACTCCTGCGGTGCCGCCGAGGCGAAACCCATCGCCAAAACGTTCAGGAAGTCATTGGCGGGCTGCTTCAACTTGATAATAAGTGTCTTGTCGTCGGGGGCCCGAAGGCCGACGATGTCGACGGAGTTCTGGAACCAAGCGAGGTCAGCTGCGGTCGGCTTCCTGCCCTCAAACGCCTTATCGTAAGCATCGCAGTGTTCCTTCATGCCGACAATCGTACTCGTGAAATAGTGCCGAGCCCCGGCACCCGCGACCGGATTGCCGAGCCGCTTCAGCCCGCGGATGAAATCCTGCGCTGTTACTTCCCGGGGCGGCGTCGTGTCCCAACAGACGCCGTTACGAAGATGGATTGTATAGGTCAGTCGATCGAGACTGATCCCGCCGTTGGCCTGCGTCGGGATCTCCGTTGCGATATCTGGAGCTGGCGTAAACGACTTCTGCGGATCCGATAAGTCCTGCGAAGCGGGATATGAAAACAACTGGCGCGTCAATGCTCGTAATATTTGTCCGGAAGTCGCGTAATACGCGCTCGCGGTATCCAAATGATCAACACCCCCTGGACCTAAGAACCGTAGCGTTCCGCCATAGTGAGGCTGGCCGATTTCCGGTCCCGCTGCGCTGCTACGAACCTCGTGCAATTCAGAGTGCATGTTTGCGATCACCAGAATTCTGGCCCTCTTTTCACTGCAAGAGGCTCAACCATAGGCGTGTCGGCCCGACAAAGCTTCTTTCAGATTGCTCGATTAGTTAAACGTGGCGGAGTGATATTCTATTACGAGGTAGTCACCGATTCGTAAGCCAATCGCATAGGACAAACGCTTCTTTGACTCAATCGCGATATGATTCCGCCGCTATCGCCGGCGTCAGAACTATTCGTGGTCATCATTTCGGGATGCCGTAGCATCTTGAGTAACAATGCCAATAGCAAAGCGTCAGCGCTAAACAACCATGCCGCAGTGGTACCTGCACTCGCACCGGTTCGAGCGCGCGGCGCGGGCTATAGCCGCCAAATTGATCTAGCTGGCGAGCGCTTAGCGAAGATTGCATGGCTCCGCTGTAAGCCGACGATTGCTCCGCATTTTTTTCGCAATCCTTTCCAGACATTTGCCATACTATGCTGGATCTCCAACCAACATCTGCGCAACGCCCCTCGTCATATGCTTGGCGGCGGTCCACGCCCCCGCACCCATCGGGGTGCATACCGGGCGTAAGATCGTCATCAATGCGTTCCGATGCGGAGCCGTACGTCATGACGTAGAAAAAAAACGCAAGTCGTTGACCACCGCGCGCCGCACAGCAGGCTGTCGTCAATTCGGATTTCTCGTTGCCGTGAACTCGCGTTGCACCAACTTGGTCAGCCAGAGCGGCGCTGAGCCGCAGCGCCTTCCGCTAGCTCCTCGGAGGCCCCGCTTTAGAACGGCGCCCTGTCATCGTAAAGGCAAGATGCAAGAAGATATCGACGCCTTCACTCGTTATCTTGCATAGGTCGGATACTTGGAGCCAGCTAGGAAGATAACATGTCACTTTCAGTGCCGGACCACATTGCTGATTGCGTCGCGGCAAAGCAGTTCGATGCGGAGCCGACCGCGGCATCCGATGGGGTGTTGTCGCCCGGTGCATTTTTCGATCGCGAAGACGTGTGCACTCGCTACAGACAATTGCGCGACGATCCTGCGGCTCCCGTCATCGCCATCGAGCGACCAATTGTGCTTGACTTTCTTGGCGAACCAAAAGGGCGAGAATTTCTGGATATTGGCTGTGGGAACGCTTGGATCGGCCGTTATCTCTTAGATCGCGGAGCTAAAAGGTATCTTGGTCTCGATGTCAGTCACAGGTTGCTAAGTGAAGCGCAGCACATATTGTCCGGAACTGCAGGGGAGGTGGAGCATCAGGATCTCGAGTTGTGGTCCGGCACGTGCGGACATTTCGACGCGGTAATATCGCGGCTGGCGCTGCAATACGTCGAGAACTTTGGACGGGTTTTGGAGATCGTGCGCCGTCAACTCCGTCCTGCCGGGGTATTCGTGTTTTCCGTCGAGCATCCCGTCCTCACTTCGATCTGTGAGCGGCCAGATTCTGATGAAATTGAACGAGGGGGGCCCCTACACCAATATTTCCGCGAGGGCGAGCGAACGGATACGTGGTTGGGCGCGACAGTACGAAAATATCATCGCACTCTTCAGACCTACGTATCTCAGCTTCTACAGCATGGCTTCCTAATCCACCGCTTCTCAGAGGGCTGCCCGAAGCGTGATAGATTTGCGAGCGATGATTCCTATGAGGTACGGCTTGATTTTCCCGTTTGCATCGTATTTCGCTGTGTTCGCATCGGCGGGCCGAATTGATACACTTCCGCCGACAGCGATGAGGTCTTCGTCATGGTGTTTGAGACGATATGGCCGCTCGATCTATAGAGGCTCCGGCGCATCTTGGTTGATGGCATTCGGTTTGTCTGTATCGATCGACATGTTGATTGGCTTCGCGGCGGTTCGAAAAACGTCACCCAGGACGATGCGTGTTTCGTTCGCAGCGAGAAGCCGGCGGCTCAGCTCAGATGAGTTAGTTCGCATTTTCGATTCAATTTGGCGCCTGTCGCGAAGGAGGACCCGCCCAAATTCTTGATTGACTGGTACCTCGGGAGAATTCTTGCTGTATCCTTTACGCTTCGCTTCTCACCTGGGCCCTTGACGGCTACCGGCAACAGCGTCACCTGCAGCGGCGTCTGCGGGACGATTGTCGGACCAGAAGCGCTGGTAGCGGTTGAGCCAGTCCATGGCCTGCTCCATGGGCTTGGCCGTCAACCGGCAGGCAACCGTGCGGCCGGTCTTCTCGCGCGCGATCAGGCCAGCATCCGACAATACGTCGAGATGTTTAATGATCGCAGGCAGCGACATCGCAAAGGGCTGCGCCAGTTCGCTCGCGGAGAGGCTTTCGCCGTCGCCGAGTCGCGCGACCAGTGCGCGCCTCGTGGGATCGGCGAGGGCTGCAAAGGTGCGGTCCAGAACTTCTTCTCGATACTTAGTTTTGCCTCGACGAAAAGGTCTAGGAGGCACCCGTGTGGCCGAGCATGAAGGCTCACGCGGAGAACGTGACGACAGGTGCTTCATTCCGTCACCTTCTTGTCACAGCAGCGAACGTATGATTCCGCCATCAACTCGAAACCCGGCTCCCGTGATCCCCGATGCCTGGTCGGACGCTAGAAAAGCCACCAGACTTGCTACTTCATCTGGTCGGAGAAAGCGCTTCACGATCGAGCTTGTCATATCTCTGTCGAAAATCTCTCGTTCGCGCTTCGAGCTGCTGCCTTCCAGGTGCAGAAATGCTTCCGTCTTTTCAGTCCGTGTTGGACCTGGAAGAAAGGCATTCACCGTCACGTTGGTGCCGGCCAAGAATTCCGCCAAAGTACGGGAAAGTCCCAGCAGGGCCGCCTTGGTAGCTCCATAGTGCACCATCTCGCCGGGGTGGAACCCACCGGTGGCGCTAGCATTGAACAATATGCGGCCCCAGCCTTTTTCCGCCATGTGACGCGCATAGTGGCGGGACAGGCGCACGCCGGACATTACGTTCAATTGAAAATATAGCTCCCACTCGTCGTCGGTGATGTCATAGAACTCTTTAGGGGAGAATACGCCAACATTGTTGACCAGAATGTCGGCTTCAGGCGCGTATTCGATTATCTTCATGGCGTCGTCCGCGCTACTGAGATCACATGCGACACCGCTCGCTTCCACATCGGGCGCCTCATATCGCAATCTTTCGACTGCTAATCGGAGCCGGACAGGGTCGCGCCCGTTCAGGACGACGTCGTGCCCGGCTCGGGCAAGCATCCCAGCAATCGCAAACCCAATTCCAGTTGTAGATCCAGTTATAATTGCCCTTCTCCTCGCTTCCATGGCATAATGCCTCCAGGTTAACGCGCTTCGTCGAGCACAAGATCTTGGAAGATCCAGCGCGCGTCTGGCAAACTCTCCATTTCACGATAAATTCTATCGGCGACCTGTCTGCCTCGAGAGCCCAGTTCGCGGCAAACGGCCGCGACGTCGAATACCGATGCAAGCCAGATCGAGGGTTCGGCGGTCTTGCCTAGTTCGAGAAGCGCACAAACACGGTCGAGGTATTCCTCGATCTGTTCACTAAATTTGCATCGTGTAATTGTAATCCACGAATGCCCGTGCGAAGAGAACGAAGCAGAGCAATGCGCTGCATCAACGTGGTCTAGAAGCGCCGAAAAGGCGCGGCAATCGTAGCTTCCGGCCATCGCAAGTGCCGCCTCTCCGCAAACCTGATCGAAATAGAATTGAACGATGCTATCCGGAAAATCGCGCACTATGTGCGCCCAATTGATTATTCCAGGAAGTGGAACACGGTTGTGTTCCAGATAGTTCAGATAGCCTGCAGCAAGGCGAACGGTCTCTTCCCGTCTCCCTTCCCGTGTCGTGATCCTCAGGATGTTGTGACAGAGCTGCATCCGTTGGGCGCTGATGATGGCAACTCCGAAATCCTCCACTAACCGATGGTTTGTAGCCGCCGCGCTAAGCACGAGTTCGCGCGCACGTCCATAGTCCTGGAGTAGGTAATGGTAATAGGCTTGAGCGGGGTCCAGCAGCGTACGTACGAGCAGGATTGCTTGCTCTGAAAGCTCGCTTTCCTCAAGATCCGTCGATGCAGCCCTGAACTCTCTTTGGGACTGCTCCAAATCGCCCTTTTTAGCTGCCGAGAGGCCGCGCCCTTGGCGCTGCCAGAACCCTTCCACGGCCGCGATTTCCCTCGCTTGCAACTTGCAGCTGACTTCATCTTTGAATTGCGCAGCGAAAATCTTTCCCGGCGCGGCGTAAGCGTTTGAGGGAGGACGGTGCCGCCCATGAAGGAACGCTCTTTGCACGCGATCTAGAGTGTCTTCAATCATTTTTCCCGTGATCCAGTGGGTTGCGGGCACGGCAAACGGATCCCGCCAACGGGTATGGGCCGATTTACTGTGAGCTAATCACCCGCGCTGGTCTTCTCCTATATTGCTCAATTGAAACAGCTCGACCAGACTGGCATCCCCATGGACAGCAGAACCGTCGGCCGTTTGTGGTCGGGTAGACATCCTTAACTCAGCTGGCATGTCTCGGAGAGCTTGGGGATATCCTCAAGCGACGGCCAGAGTTTGTTCATGATGTGGTCCATGAATAGGCTCCAGTAGAATTCCGCGTTCAAATCTTGTCGATGCTTTCCGCGGGTTCGCCGATGCGTTGCACGCATTTAGCGAGCTGATCTCTTGAGCCGCCGATGAACGAAATGCAAGCGTGGGAGTTGCGCTCTCCGATCTACCAATACAATGATCAACTTTGAGTCGGCATGAGCGCGGTCCTCGTTCAAACGTCATCGCAGAGATCAACGAGAAACAGGCCCGCTCGATCAAGCACCAGCTCACCATCGCAAAACTGCCGCTTGGCAAGCGATCTCGAGGATTCCAGTTCGACGGCACACCCTTCGACCAGTCGCTAGTCAGTGATCTCGCAAGCGGCAGTTACATCGCTCAGCATCGTATCGTCGTCTTGGTCCGGCACCGGACAGACACATATGGCCATCGCGATCGCCAGAAGCTGCATCCGGTCTAGCGCCCGTCTCTTACAACGTGGTAGACCTCGTCAACCGTCTGGAGACGAGACCCGCAATAGACGGCACGATCGTATCGCCGAGCATCTAACCTGGATGGACTGCACCGTCCTCGACGAACTCGGCTACCTACCGTTTGCCCATCCGGCGGCCAGCTGCTGTTCCATCTCGTCAGCCGGCTCTACGAGCGCACCCCGATCGTCGTCACCACCAACCTCACGTTCGGCGACCGGCCTAGCGTGTTCGGCGACGCCAACATGCCCCCCACTCTGCTCGACCGGCTGAATCACCACTCCGACATCATCGAGAGTGGCAACGCTTCAAAAGCCGCGACGACGATCACGCTACCCGCGCGCGCCTCGTCTACGCAACCCCCGACGTGCGAGCGCTTCGTCAAGACTCGCAGCTCTAGGGGGCAAAATTGAACGCCGATTGACAGATACTCCGCTACACGCTGGTGCATGGACTGAGTACGACGCCTTCGCGTCAAAACGTTCAAGCGCGGCTATAGTCACGTCACCACTGCCCTGCGTCCTGACATTGCACCATCGCCGGGTTGTTCGAGAACAATAAGAGAGCCACTCATTTTGCCTGAGAATAAGGTCCCCGAGCAAGCCTATCTGCACTTAGGTCACCCAACCGAGTTGGCAGTCAAACGGTGGACAACACCAATCCGGAACTGAGAGTTCTACTGTGGAGAGGCTGTTTCGACCCAGCGATGATGGCTGGGGATCCAGGAACCCCAACCTGTTCCTGTTCGCGCGGCGCAACATTGGCAAGCAAAAGCAAGAATAGGAACGATCGGCAGGTCTTTCATGACTTCCACGTCAACCTCATGCCATAAATCATCTGCACGTACTGGATCTAATTCTTCAAGCGCCCGGTCGATGAATGCATCGACTATGGGACTGCTGTAGCAACCATAATTTGTCGTGCCATGCGCGTCGTTACTCTTTAAAATCTGCATGGTCACGGCGCGGCCATTGTTACCAAACCAATCGGGGGTCCATCCGACTTCAGCAATATCCCACAAACCAGCCTTAGCGTTGGCGGGATCCATGAGTAGACGTCCATAATATTCGGATTGGCCGTACGTCTTAAACGTCAGCGATATCCCACACGCCTGAAGATCTCTCGAAACCGAGCGCATCACGTCAAGATGAAGTGGATTGTCCCGAACCGCGGCGATTAGACAGAGCCCGTCGGCATAGCCTGCGTCACGCACAAGTTGCTTGGCCTTGGCTTGGTCGCCCCGGGCGTCTATCGTAGGATAAGGATTTAGCCCGCGATAACCGAAATTCCCAGGCGGAATAATCGAATGCAATGGCGTTGTTGCAACACCTTGTAGTCGGTTGAATATCTCGCCGATAGCAACTTTATCAATTGCGTAAGCGATTGCTTGACGTATCTTCAAATTTCGCACTGCCCAAGCTTCGTTCGGACTTCGTAAGTTAAACACCAAATAGGGGTTAAGCGCAAAGCCTGGATAATTTTTCGGAAATGCGCAGATGCTTTCCTTAGGCTCTCCCCAAGATACGATTGTAAATGGCCACGCCGGGTCGATCTGTGCCGACGCGATTTTTTTGCGTGCTAGAACATCTGATTCACTTAGCAGATGCACGTGAATAGATTCAAAATACTGTTGCCGAATCGGATCGGAACGATGATCCCACAAAGGATTAGGCTCAAGCAGCAGCTTTTTTGCGTTTGAAGAGTATCTCATGCGGTACGGACCGCTGGAGATAAAGTTACGACGAAGGCGTTCGTCGTCCGGAAGAAAATAGTCGAATTCTTCCGGCACGGCCGATACGAATCCCATGGCAAGAAGGTTTATGAAGTCACCAGCTGGTTTCTTCAACGTTATCACGAGCGTTTGGTCATCTGGGCTTAGTAGGCCGGAAACGTCATGTGATTCTTGAAAGTTGGCAACTTCCTGCGGACTTGGCCGCTTACCAGCAAACTCTGTTGCGTAAGCTTCGCAGTGCTCACGCATTCCTTGAATTGTGCTTGTAAAATATGAAAGCACACCCGACGAAATCAAGGGATTTGCCAACCGTTTTATCGCGCGAAGAAAGTCGTGCGAGGTCACTTTGCGAGGTGGTGCTGTATCCCAGCAAACGTCTGCACGCAGTCGGATCGTGTACACTCGACGATCCCTGCTGATACCGCCGTTGCTAAGCGTTGGAACCTCGACGGCGACATCAGGCATAGGTGTGAATGCCGAGCCCATGTCTGATAGGTCATTCGTTATAGGGTAAGAGAAAAGTTGACGAGTTAAGAGCCGAAGGAGTTGCCCCGGTCTGAGAAAGTAAATGCTGGCAGGATGGAGATGGTCAGGATCGCCTGGGCCAAGGAAGTGCACCGACTTGCGCAAGTGACTTTGATTCTGCAGCGGTCGTTGCGATCGGTTCATGGCGAGGCGCTCGAGCACGTAGTACAACGATGTTCTGATGAACGGGAAAAACGGACCGGTGGATAGCACGAGCAGCATGCTCGAGACTTCTTTGTGCTTGCTCAGATTCGACCGAAGCGCCCGTGAGTGCCAGGTAGGTGGCGAAGATGCGCTACTCCTGCTTATGCGTCCTCGCACCTGAGTTAAAAAACGGTCATTGCCGCGCGTTGCCCGCATCAAATCTGCGCCGGGACGTACTGATTGTCATCCATCAAGCTAGTTATTTGGATTGATCACTACAACGACGCTCACCCTCGCACAAAATGCGATTGCAGACTGTCGCGGGAGGACTGCTGCTTCGGCCAGGCCATGGTGGAGATCCGCCGTATCGATCTCCAACAATATTTCCCGCACAGGGCACGTTCTTTTGCTTACGAATTGCTTCGCCTAAATTAGCACGCCGGCCAAGCTTGTCGATGAGTTACCGTTCTCCGTAACGAACAACCGTCTATTGGGCACTAAAATGCATTGAACTTTTCGCATGTGAGTGCGAAGCTAATGCCTATAAGAGAACCACCCGGCATGATACAACTGACCGAGGAATTCCAAACGTAACTGGCTCTGGCCGCGCTTACCCCCGCCTGCAAGCATCTGGAGAGCATGCGTTAAAACTGGTGTGGAAACGCGTTTAAATCTCTCGATGAAATTCGTAATCGCTGCCGCTACCCGTGAATGGCGCCTTCGATCGACAGTGAAAATCATGTCCAACCGCTCGCCGCAATTGCGCAACCCTCGGTCAGTTATTCTGAAGATTGGGACATGGATCGCACTTGCCCCGCTCCAAATATCGAACCGGCAGAAAGGTAATGATCGCGCGCGATTTTGCGTCGGTGCCAAGCACCGGCGGCACATCTCGCCGTTCTGCTAAGGTCTCGAAAGGCGCTTGGCAGGGCAAGGTTTCACTGCCGGACTTATTCAAACCCTCGTGTCAGTCTTGCGACGAAGCCATCATCGGTAGCGTAATAATATTCTCTAACGTCCGGTAGTTTTCGCACTCCAGTACGCTATGACCTGTAACCGCAATAACGTAATTCATCGAGGCTGAGTTGGCTTTTCATAAGGCAGCTACGAGCTCCTGGGCCTGATACATAGGGCTCACCTGATCGTAGCGGCCCTGGACGATTTGGACCGAAATTTGATTTATTTTGCTTATATCATTCAATAAGCAATTTTGATGTCGAACTTTGCTTCGACGGCTCCTCCATTCAAAAAATAATGGGTCTCAATTAGAGCAAATGCTCTCGCGCGTTCGGGTTTCGATAAATGGCTAGCGCCTTCTAAGTCGTGCTGCAGATAACTGACGTCGGCTTCCAAGCCGACCACGATACTGCCGCCGCCGCGCTTCCGCAATCCTCGTCATCCCCGGTTAGTATCGCGGCGCAGGCCTTGATCATGTCCGTTCGATTGTGCAAATGAGCAATCGGTTCAACAAATCTTTTCCACGCTTCTGGAAAGAACGGAAAGGAACCAGCCAAACAAGAGCCATATTCGCCAGGTCGCTCGGCGGCAGCGCTTCCTTGATAGAGGTAATTAGGTTCTTTCTGCCGGGACAGGAAAATGCTCCGAAGTACCAATGTTTGCACCGTGTCGGGGTATTTGATCGCGTAAGCTAGGCCAAACGCTCAGGATCGAAAATCCGAGTCACCCATGACTCGTTCGTGCAACCACCACCCGGCCCACCGCGAAGGAGCATAACTGGCTCGCCGGCTGGATCTCCGTATTCCGCCCAACAAATACGGTAAACCAGCTTGAGCGGCGGGTCATCGACAACAGTGACCAGCTGAATCTTGTGCAGCGGCTCTGCGGATGTTTCCAGTCTATCTCGCGCGGCTTTATAGAGGTCTGTCGTCCTTGCCGAGCTGGCCATCTTCGCATCTCTATTCGTTCAAATCGCGCAGCGTTATAATCGACGCTGGCAGATGCAGCCCAACCCTGCAGGTCGGGTGGGCATAGCGAGGGTGCGTCAATCACCATGCGACGCGGCGCGCAATACCATTCTGCAGACTATTTGAAATCAAGCATTATCGACGACCGGCAACGCACTACGGGATGGAGATCGAGCGCCCGCAACGCGTTCGAACATCGGCCCCACGCCGCATGTGTTCAATCAATCCGATCATGGCAAACGGCATGGGCAGGAGGTTCATGGCAAAATGCCAGGCCACCCGATAGCCCACTGCAAACTCTCTACTGCCAACGATATCCGCGCCACCGAACAGAGTGCTCAATCCGATCGGCTTACCTACGAAGTACGCCGTCAAGGTCAACATGAGATGCTCATACAAGTGAAAGCCCTCGACATAGAGGGCCCACCTGACCCATTTGGATCGCAAACAGTAATAAAAGCAACCGAGACTGATCAAGAAGATGCTGTTGCCAATTAGGTGTAAGACTTCCATTCCCATCATCATTTGCCGCCGCGCATCTGCGGCGGGAAACATGATGGTGCCGGCCTGACGAACTATTTCGGTCACCCAAGGGGACATCCACGGTGTGTCACGGCCGCAAACATTCGAGTAATCCCCGAGAATCCACACCGCGAACTGTATCGCATGTTCCGCAAAGTGACCGACCTGAAACGCTAGTCCGATCCCGGCAACGGCCGCGAGCATAGTAGCCAGATCCAGCATCGGGTCCGGAACCGGCGCTTCAAATACTTGTTCTGCAACCTTTCCTGAAGTCATGTTCTTTGTCCATGTTGTCACTGGCCGGATAGTAGAACGCACCTGTATTTTCTCCAGACCGCCATCAAAGACTATCCTTGTGATCCTTCAATCACGGGAGAGTCACGGCGTGTTTTCACTCCATGTTCGAAGATCGGAATGCAATCCGGAGACAGCCGGTGCACACGTGCGCTTACCCATCGAACGATCGGCTCGCAGGCTTCAGAAGCTTGCTGAGTGAATTTAGCCTGACCAGAGCTTACATACGCCCAGTCGGTCGCAGCAGTGGGGAATCGAGACGGCAAATCCCGCTACTTCTACTGCTGTTCTTGGACACGAAGAATTGCTTCGATCCAAGGCCGTTTAGTTAGATAGCCTTGATTACAT
The DNA here is from genome assembly GCF_018131065.1 of Bradyrhizobium sp. AUGA SZCCT0431. Taxonomy (NCBI): domain Bacteria; kingdom Pseudomonadati; phylum Pseudomonadota; class Alphaproteobacteria; order Hyphomicrobiales; family Nitrobacteraceae; genus Bradyrhizobium; species Bradyrhizobium sp. AUGA SZCCT0431. The sequence continues at coordinate 56,713 of NZ_JAFCLR010000040.1, forward strand.
CATCAACGAAATCGCCGGCGCGAACTCCGACGCTGCCAATTGCACATATATCGTTGCCGCAACAAGGTCGTTATCTCAACTTTGATACTTCTCGCTCAGCAAGAATCTTACGACTGCGAACGCGTTATCGATGCTAGAAGCATAAAAATGTTGGCCATTGTTCACGTAGGAGATGCGCGCTCGCCAATGCGGCGACGGAGACAATTCCGCCACTTCGCGCTCCTGCCATAAACGGATCACAAAAACCTCGTCGTCATTGGAAGCGAGCATGCTTAACCCCTCGCGAGTGAGATGATGCTATGACAAAGGGGTATTCGATATCTCTTTCTCGCCAGTCTCCGCGGATTATTCACCGCGATATCGCACGACGGTCACTCGGTCCTCGCGCTACTCGTCATGGCGTCACGGCTACGCGAACCCGCCGTCGTGTTCGACATTGGGCAGAAACTGCCTGATCAGGCGTTCGAACGCGGGCGGAGCACAACCGTTTCCGTTCGGCGGAAACATTGTTCCTTCAATTCGTCCATACATTCGAATATCTTACCGGACCGGATGTCTTCAGCCAGACGACTGGTCTGGGGCATGGGGTCAATGCCAAGCTCCGTGCGAAATGAAGCGCGCCAGCGTTCATAATGGCGCAAGGCGTTCGCACGCTGACCATTCAGTACGAAGAGAAGGGCAAGACTTCGAAATACAGATTCGCGGAAAGGGTCCGATGCGAGAATCCGTCGTGCAGCGGCTATAGCGTCCTCATAGCGCTCGTTGCACCCATAGCAGCACACCAGTTCAGTCTCCGCTCGAACGTAAAGCGAGTGCAGGCGCTCGCGTTCCTCTAAGATCCAGTCGGCGTCTTCGCCTTCCAGAAATGGACCGGCGTAATTGCGGATAGCGGTCTCCAATACAGCCACCCGGGCAGCAACATCCTCAACCGATTTCGATTCAACTCTCTCCTTCACGGCGGACGCGAAGCAATGCGTGTCGATTTTCAACCACGGCGCCGGTTCGAGTACGATTTCCGAACCGTATGTGCGCAGGATCTGGCCCCCTTGGCTGCTAGGCTCTCGGTTCAGCAATTTTCGCAGTCGCCACAGCGCGGTGTTAAACGCCGCGCGCGCGCGATCCGGGTCTAGGCGGCTCCAGAACATATCGACCAGCCTTTCGCGACGGTGCACTTGGTCGATATACTCGAATAGATAACCAGCCAACAGTCGTCCGGCGGGCCCCAGATCGTCGCTGATCCGCTTTCCGTCGACCGAAACGGTGAGTACGCCCAACATGCGAACACGCAACATCGAACATCCCCTTTTCCGGGGTTACAACTCTGAAGCGTACTATACTAGCAACTATTACAAACCTAAGAAAGTCAATACACACGCTTAGGTCGTTTGCTGACAATTCCATATCTCAACCGGACCGGTGAGACGAAGAACTCGTAGCACCCATGGAACCCAGTCGTTCTAGTCCCCGATTGGTACGAAAAACTAGCCATGCTCAACGCTTCTTACCGACCTAACACCAGAAAAGTGGGTCCAAAAGACCGCTGCGCCGAATAATCAAAAGGGCATATTTTTATAGCGGAAGACCGTTTGCCCATCAAACTCTTCCTAGCGATGCGTCGCATAGCGCTCTTGGCGATCGTTGCGCCGAAAACCGCAACGTTCGGTCAGCCAACACGCGGCTCAAGAGAACGGGAACCGCAGTCAGAACTGGCGGATCAAGCATCCGCGCGGATCTCAGTTCGATGTTGCTCGAACCGGTCCAGCCGTTTTCTTCTACACGAATCGGCCCGCTGCGCCCTCGACGTAGTCCGTCGAGCGTAATCAGCTGCATGCCCGCCGCAGCCCGTGGAATCACCACCGCAAAAACGTACCAACCGCCGCGACTTGGTTGCGACAGGTGATAAGGGCCGGAAGCGCTCGAGAGCGCGCACGCGGCTGGCACGCCTTCCGGGATCGCACGCGGAAACAGCGCCGTGAAGATCAGCCCATCGCATCCAGCGCTGGAAACAGTACCGCAAATACTCCGCGACAGGGCCGGCGCGACCTTAGTGTCGAGGAGCGTGAGGCCGAGTTCGATCAGGCGGGTTGAGGAGAATTGTCGGGTCCAGCTTCGAAATGCGCTGGGTGATATGCCAACAAGCTGATTAAACCGGCTGATGAATGTCCCGAGACTGTTGTATCCAACCTCAAAGCAAATTTCTGTGACCGAGAGGTCGGTTGAGACCAAGAGGCGCTTGGCGTGATCAAGACGTAGCGCATAGTGAAATTGAACTGGCGGAATTCCGGTCGCGTTATGAAACAGGCGATTGAAATGGCACGGGCTTAAACACGCAATATCCGCCATTTTTCTGTTTGTCATGGGTTGATCGAAACTACGTTTCATAGCCAAAACCACTCGTTCAAACCTTTGCACGTACTGCAATTCGTTGCGGCAAGCGGCCTTTTTGAAGTCAACAGATGCCGTACGACCGTCGACGATGGAGGTTTGATAGCAGCCGTTGCGCTTTTCTGCGCCATCCATCCGCGTCTCCAAAAATCTGTTTTTTTCCAACATATCCAGGATGGAACTGCTGAATCTATGCATCCTAACGTCGACCCTACTAACTCAAATCGATGGTTGCTCACCGCCCCATCATGAGTTCTGCCGCTTGCGGATCACGACATGATCACCAAGATCGTGGCGGACACAGCAAGACCTCCGTGATTTTATCGTGATCAAGACGGTCCGACGGCAAGGATCGCTGCCTACAACTGCTGACAATTTCTCCGAGGTTGCTTGCATCTAGGCTGCTTAGAAATTTAGGGAGACACGGGATGCCGCTGGTACCATCCAACAAGGCGCGCGTGTTTTGTCCTCGTTTCGGGCAGCAAACGGGCGGAACTCGGTCGTGAGCGCGAAACGCGCAGCTGATGCTGTTGGGACCAGCTTTTGGGTTGGGCGCTCAATACGCCCGCTGCGCCGGCTTCTCAGCTTGTCGTACGATGAGGCTAGCTTCGAGAGGCGTGGTTTCGTCGAAATCGACCCCACCAAACGACTGGCTCTGGAGGCTACAGGCCACGCATTTATCGGCGGCTACAACGCGGCGCTCACGGCCGACCATCTCGACGACGCCCTTCAGCATGTTGATACGGTAACTCCATCCCGGCGAGGCTTTGCGGTCGAGGGCGCAGCCATGGGCTTCGCCATCGCGGACGCGCTACCGCTGCAGAAGCCGAATTTACCGCATTTTCTTCGGTCTTTTGAGCGCGAATTCTCCTACCTGACACATGTTGGCACCGGCTGGGCACTGGCCCGGGTACCGTGGCGACGTAGGCAGATTTTGGCGCAACTCGATCCCGTTCACTATTGGCTCGCCTATGATGGACTGGGCTTTCACGATACTTACTTCTATCACCTTCGTGTGCTGGCGGGTTGGAGCCGCCAGCGAACTAGTTACATCTCTCGCGTCTATGATCAGGGTGTCGGTCGTGCCTTATGGTTCGCCAGCGGTGGTTCGGTCGCGGCCACGACGCGATTGATTGCAAGCTTCCCAAGCCAGCGTCAAAGCGACTTATGGTCAGGTCTCGGTCTAGCCATGGCTTATGCCGGACCAGCCGACGAGGGCGATATCGCCGATGCGCTCGAGAACGCCGGCGATTGTAAGTCGCGCTTCGCGCAGGGTGTGGCGTTTGCGTGTGAAGCGCGCGCGCTGGCGCGACATATTCCCGCACAGACCGATCTGGCCGCACGGAACGTGAGCGGGGCCAGCGCGGAAGCGCTTTCCGCCCTCGTACGCGACGTCCGAAGAAATCTTCCGCCCGCAGGCGCCGATACTCCGTTGTATGAAATCTGGCAGCGCCAGGTCGCTGCTGCGATAACCCCAATGCTGGAGCAGCGATCGTGATTAAACACTTGCGTCCTCATGCCGCCCGCTTCGCCACCGCCGCGATTGTCTTGGCGTTGTATGGTCTGGCCAGCTATCAGGTTGCGGCCACGGACGATCAACGGCCGGCAATCGAACTGCCGACCTTCGCCGCGAGCTATATCGAGCCAGCCGACAACGGCCAGCCGATGCGCGGCATTCGCGATGTGCATCCTGATCTCAAACGCATTGATGCCTGGATCTCATCCGTCGGCGCTGGCGTGGCACTCGCCGACATCAGCGATACAGGCCGACCTGCCGACATTTGCCTTGTCGATCCACGTAATGACAGTGTTTCGGTGCTGCCCGCGCCCGGCACTGGACGGCGCTTCATTGCCTTCTCGCTTCCCGTCCCAACGGAAGGATATGACTCGACCACCATAGCCCCTATGGGATGTCTTCCCGCCGACGTCAATGAAGATGGACGAATGGATCTCGTGGTTTACTACTGGGGACGGCCGCCGATCGCATTCCTACGCAACGACGCTCAGGTGATTTCCGCGGCCGCCTTCACGCCGGTCGAGATATTTGCCGGGCGAGAAAACTGGAATACCAATGCTGCTATCTTTTCTGATATCGACGGCGACGGCCATCCCGACCTGGTGTTCGGGAATTATTTCCCCGATGGGGAACGCGTCCTCGATGTGCGCGCGACGACCAATTTCCAAATGCAACATTCGATGTCCCGCGCCTTTAATGGTGGACGTAACCGACTGCTATTGTGGCAGGGTTCGACCGCCACGACAGTCACCTATCGCGATGCGAGCGACGCCTTTACGCCGGAAATGGCGAATGGTTGGACGTTGGCGCTTGCCGCGCGCGATCTGGATGGTGACCTGATCGAGCTTATCGGCGAACGCCTCGCGCCGTATCGTCATCTTCCCGAAATCTATGTGGCCAATGATTTCGGGCCTGACCGGCTACTGCTCAACCGCTCGAGACCTGGGCATCCGCGCTTCGAATTAGTGGATGGCGACAGGGACTTCACGACGCCGCGGTCGAAAGTCTTGGGACAGGATTCGTTCAAGGGAATGGGCGTCGATTTCGGCGACGTCGGGGGAGACGGACGTGCCGCCATTGCGGTCAGCAACATCTCTTCGCCCTACGCACTATTGGAAAGCCATTTCCTGTTCATCAACACCGGCAACACCAGCGTCTGGCTGCGCGGCAAGGCGCCGTATCGCGATGAAAGTTTCAAGCGCGGAATTTGGACCAGCAGTTGGGCTTGGGACATCAAATTCGTCGATCTTTTGAATTCAGGACACCCCGCGCTGCTGCAAGCGATTGGCTTCGTGCGCGGGCAGCACAGCCGCTGGCCGGAGCTGCAGGAACTAGCGATGGCCAATGATGAGCTACTGCTGCATCCAGCGTCCTGGCCCCGAGTATCAGTCGGCGACGATCTTTCCGGGGGTGATCACGACCGCTTGTTCTTACCCGGCGCCGAAGGCATTTTCCACGACGTATGGAGCCGCCTGGGTCTAGACAGTCAGACCGTCTCGCGCGGCATCGCCACCGGCGACGTGTTCGGTGACGGTCGTCTCTCCGTCGTCATCGCCCGGCAATGGAGCCCTTCGCTGTTCTTACACAACACCTCGGCGAACGCCGGCCGCGCGATCGTGTTCGACCTGCGTCTCCCGGGCCATGTCGCCGGAAGCCGTGCGGCAATCGGCGCCGAGGCGAAGGTCGTGGTATCAGATAATGACAAGCAAAGGATCGTCACGTCGGTCGTCGACGGCGGATCGGGCCATGGCGGCAAGCGGGCGCAGGAGATTCATCTCGGTGTAGGCCGAACGCCCGACAACGAGCTGCTAGACGTCAACATTACGTGGCGCGATGAAAGCGGCGTCCGTAGCGAAACGATCCGAGCCATACCTGGTCGCTACCAAATCGTGCTCGGCGAAGCCGAATGCCGACAAGCATTTCCGGTCAACGAAAGCCTGAGAGAGGGGTCGTGCCGTGTCGCTAGTTCAAGGCCGTGATTTGGGCGTCGGATCAGCTCATCCAGAACATACGTTGGTGCCCGTGCAGGTCGCCGACCGCTGGTATTCCGAAAAGCGACTGGGGGGGCTTTCGCGCTTCGCGTTAGCCATCACTATCCTCAATTTCGCAGGACACCTGTTCCTTGGCTTCGAACAATCCTGGATCACACCCTTTGCGGCACTCGCCGCGGCGTATGCGACCGAGTTCGTCGGTGAAGCAGTCGACGCCCGCGTAAATGGCCGCGGCGCGCGATATGCCGGCTCGACGGTCAATGCTATCAAATTTCTGCTGCCCGCGCATATCAGCGGGCTAGCCGTTGGTATGCTGCTTTATGCCGCTGAGAACGTTGCCGCGGTGGCATTCGCGGCCTCGGCGGCTATGGCATCAAAATACCTATTCCGCGTGGCCGTGAACTTAGACAGCGATGGAAGACCCGTATTCCGACACGTGCTCAATCCTTCCAATTTCGGCATTACCATCACGCTGCTTCTGTTTCCGTCGGTCGGGATTGCGCCGCCTTACCAGTTCACCGAAAATACCTCGGGCATCGTGGACTGGATCCTGCCGCTCATCATCATCTGCACCGGCAGCTATCTAAACATCAAGGCGACGGGGCGGATACCGCTCATTCTCACCTGGATCTCAGCCTTCGCGGTGCAGGCGCTGGTGCGCGCGGCTCTCAACGGGACCCCAATCGCTGCCGGACTGGTTCCAATGACCGGTTTCGCCTTCATTCTCTTCACGTTCTACATGATTACTGATCCTGCGACTTCCCCTTCGAAATTGAAAAACCAGATCCTGTTCGCGGTGGCGGTTGCCTTCTTCTATGCACTATTCATGAGCCTGCACATCGTGTTCGGCCTATTCTATTCGCTGACCGTCGTCACGGCGATTCGCGGTGTCTGGCTGGCGCTCTCGCCCGTGAATCGTAGTCGTCTTGCGGCGGGGCTCTTTATTCGTTCCGTGCGTGCTGCGCCTGCGGAATAGAAACGGCTGCCGAATGGATTCGTCACCATGAATTTGGCCATTCTCTCGACGTCTTGTCGTTTTCCAGATGCATCATCACCAGCGGAACTATGGACCAACATTGTTGAAGGCCGTCGCTCGTTTCGGGCAATGCCCGCGGAGCGGATCAACCTCGCGCGCTATGCGGCGGACCAGATTGGTGAAGCTGATTCGATCTCTCAGATCCGTGCCGCACTGTTGATCAATTGGAGCTTCGACCGTGGGAAATTCCGAATTCCGGGAAAGACGTTCGTTGCGACCGACCTAACGCACTGGCTCGCCCTCGAACTGGCGGCAGAAGCGATCGATGGAATTGGAGGATTGGACCGTCTCGACCGCGAGCGTACCGCGGTTGTCGTTGCTAACACCATGACCGGCGAATTCAGCCGGGCGGCGTTGCTCCGCCTGCGGCTTCCCTTCCTCGAGGACGTGCTGAGCGAGGCCAGCGAGGCCGAAGGTCTATCCGGTGAGACCACGAGGGCCGTGCGGCAGCGTTTCGCCGCAGGGATGCGTCGTCATTTCGCCGATCCCAATGAAGAGAGCCTTGCCGGCGGCCTTGCCAATACAATCGCCGGGCGCATCGCCAACTATTTCGATTTCGGCGGCGGAGCCTATTCGGTTGACGCCGCATGCGCTTCGTCGCTAGTGGCATTGGCCGACGCCGCAAACCTGTTGACGCTGAGACAGGCTGACGCCATTGTGGTAGCGGCCGTCGATCTCAGCCTAGATCCATTCGAACTGGTAGGCTTTTCTCGGAATGGCGCACTTGCGGCCGACGAGATGCGCGTCTTCGATGCGCGCGCGGGAGGTTTTTGGCCAGGCGAAGGTGGCGCCTGCGCCGTATTGATGCGAGAGAATGACGCCTTACGGCGCGGTCTGCCGATGTTGGCGAAAATTCGCGGCTGGGGACTCTCGACCGACGGCGCCGGCGGCCTCACGCGACCATCGAGCGAAGGGCAACTCAGCGCCTATCGACGCGCCTATGAGATGGGGCAAGTGGAACCTGGCGATGTTGCCTTTGTCGAAGCGCATGGCACCGGTACGGCAGTCGGTGACCCGATCGAAGTGCGCGCGCTAGCTGCGCTCCGCGACAGCGCGCATGCCCCGCTACCGATCGGTTCGATTAAGGCCAATATTGGTCACACCAAAGCGGCCGCGGGCTTTGCAGGCCTAATTAAAGCGATCGAGGCTTTGCGCCATGGCATCGTGCCGCCTCATGTAGGTTGCACAACGCCTCATCCCGTCTTTGCGGAAGTGGATGGTCGCGTTCGCCTCGCCTTAGCCCCAAAGGCGATCGCCGATACTCAGCCAGCCATCGCTGGCATTTCGAGTTTCGGCTTCGGCGGTATCAATGCTCATTTCGTCATCGAACGCGCCGGACCGACCCTACCCTCTGTCGCTCTGCCGCGACCACCGATCGCTCAGGAGATCGAGCTATTTCTATTTTCCGGCGGTAACGTTCATGAAGTGATCGCCGCTGTTACTCAACTAGAAAGACGGGCCGCGACGCTCTCGATGGCCGAGCTTGCCGACGCCGCCGCGCATTGCGCCGCGATGCAGCGTTATGGTCCGGTTCGTCTAGCGGTTCTCGCCTCCAATGGAGCCGAACTTGCGGAGCGTTTGTCTGCCGCCAAACTCGCAATTGCAAGCGGTAATCACGCTGGCCAGACCGACCTATTCATCGGAAGGCCCGAGGGCACTCCGCGCATCGGATTTCTGTTTCCGGGTCAGGGCGCGCCGTGCCGACCGCAAGGTGGCGTTTGGCGCCGTCGCTTTGCGGAGGCTGCGGACCTTATCGCCCAAATGCCAGCCACGAACGGCGATCTGGCAGCAACGAACGTTGCGCAACCAATTATCGTTGCGTCCTCACTGGCGGCCCTCCGCGTGCTGGAACGTCTGGGAGTGACGGCCGATATCGCTGCCGGCCATAGCCTCGGCGAAATCTCGGCTCTTGCCTGGGCCGGCGCCTTAGAACCCAGCGCCGCCGGCGAACTTGCCCGCGCGCGTGGGGCGATCATGGCAAAACATGGTCTGGCCGGCGGCGCTATGCTACGCGTCACACTTTCAGCGAACGACGCCGAGCAGCTATTGAGCGATTGCGGGGTCGTCGTGGCCTGCCGAAACGGCCGCTTCGAAACCGTCGTCGCTGGCTCCCCTACCGACATCGACAGGGCCGCGGCACGGTGCGCAGCACACCAAATCGACACATCGCGTCTGGCAGTCTCGCATGCGTTTCATAGTCCGCACATGGTGGGCGCAGCTATCCCGCTCGCCACTGCGCTGGTAGATGTGCACATCAATCCCGTCGCCGCCCCGGTAGTGTCGACTGTCACCGGCGCATCCCTTCTACCCGGTGCCAATCTGAAGCAACTGCTCGTCGACCAACTTTCAAAGCCGGTGATATTCGATACCGCGCTCGAGGAAATGGCGGCGAAGTCGGACATCCTAATCGAAGTCGGTCCCGGGCATGGGCTGACCAGGCTAGCGCGAGAACGTGATATAACGGCGATGTCGGTTGATGCGCTTGGCGAGTCCCTCAAACCGCTGCTTGCCACGTTGGGGTCGTTGTTCGTAGCCGGCGTCGACATCCGTGCCAACGAATTGTTCAATGACCGCGCTATCCGCTGCTTCGATCCCGCAGACGTCCCCCGGTTCATCGAGAATCCCTGCGGTACCCGCAATACGTCTAAGCCAATCGAGAGCCCGATCACTGCACCGCTCGCCGTCGAGGACACCGCGCTTGCCATGCCGCCTGACGGCGAGCCGCTTTCCGTCGTTCTTGCGACTGTCGCCAAGGAGACCGGGCTCAACCTCTCTCTCATCGGTCCCGACGACCGATTTCTCGACACGCTTCATCTCAATTCGCTAGCGGTCGCGCGCATTGTACGGACGGCCGCGAGGGCGCTGAACGTACGCATACCTTCACTTCCCACCGAGTTCGCCAATGCAACGCCGCACGTCCTCGCCTCGGCCCTGAGCGAGCTTCGCGAGTTCGGTGACGCAGCCGCGGGCCAGCAACGCATAGCAGGAGTACGGCCGTGGGTCCGCACTTACGGTATGATCTGGCAGGCCGCAACAGAGCTAAACCGAAACACCGACCCCAATCGCTGGAGCGAGGTAACAATCGAGCCCGATGCGCATCAGTCCACCGAGCATAGGTTCAGCCGTAGCTCGCTCATCTGGATCGACGGTCAATTCAGAATGCCTCAAGCCGAGCGCCTCGTCGACTTGGTCGCGGCGGCGATCCGCGCTGGGGTCGAGAACTTAGCAATTTGCCATAACGCATTGCCGATCTCTGCCTTCGCTCGGTCCGTTGCGTACGAAAGGTACTTTCGTTCGCTTCGCGTCATCGATCGCGGCGCCGCGGGCAGGAGCGACATCCGTATCGAGAAGATGCTCTCGGCGCAGGTTGAGCGGTATCACGAGGTTCGACTGGTCGGGCAGACGGGGTTCGAGACCCCCGGACTATCACCGAGCGCGCCGGACTCGCTTCCCTCCATGGCCATCACCGCGAATGATATCGTAGTCGTGGTCGGTGGCGGGAAAGGTATCGCCGCCGAGTGCGCGCTGCGCATTGCCCAACGTGGGTCAGTCGTTATCATGGTCGGGCGTAGCGCTGCGGATGATCCAGAAGTTGCCGCGACGCTTGATCGCGCGAAGCAAAAGCGCCTGCCCTGCCACTATGTGAGCGCCGATTTGATGCATCCGGCCGAATTCGCGGAGCGCCTCAAGTCATCCGTTCGGAAATTCGGTCCCGTTACGGTTTTGCTCTATGCAGCCGGCGTAAACGAACCAAGGCGCCTCACCGAAATCGACGAACAGAGTCTTAAGAGCACCCTCGCGCTTAAGACTACCGCACTAGAGTCGGTGCTGCTCGCATTGGGCCCCCAGTTGCGACGGCTTGTGACGTTCGGTTCGATTATCGGCCGCATCGGACTTGAGGGCGAGACTCTTTACGCGCTGGCGAACGCCATGCAGACTGCAGCCACCGAGGCGTGGGCTCGCGCGGCGGCGCATCGCACCGCGCTTGCCATCGAATGGAGCCTCTGGGGCGGCATAGGCATGGGCGAGCGGTTGGGCACCATCGAGAGGCTTGGCGCGATCGGCGTGGACGCTATATCGGTGAACGATGCGCTCGAGGAATTCGACAAACTGTTACTCGAAAATGCCATAGGTTCGACTATCGTCACGAGCCGGTTTGGGAAACCGCGCAACCTCTCGCTCGGACCGGCGGAGCTGCCAATGATGCGCTTCGTCGATGAACCGAGGCTGCATTTCCCGGGCGTTGAGCTGATCGTCGAAACCACGCTGTCACTTGGCCGCGATCCGTATCTCGCCGATCACGCCATCGACGGCCATACCGTATTCCCTGGTGTAGTGGCTCTGGAGGCGATGTCGCAGGTTGCCAACGCACTACGGCCGCTTGAACCGCGTATAGTGATGAGGAGCGTCGCCTTCACACGCGCCGTTTACGTGGCAGAGCATGCCAACATGAAAATCAGGATTGCCGCGCTACACGGCAGAGACTCAACCACCGAGGTCGAACTGTTCGCCGAAGATGATGAATTCGCAGTGGCCTGTATGCGCGCGACCTTCTGCAGTGCAGCGATCGAACGCACCGAGATTGACCTTTCGCCACTCGGCCAGGCATTTCCCGCCGCCCCACTCTACGGCCCACTATTCTTTGGCCGCCACCGTTTCGAGAGGTTGGATTGTTTCGAGCTGGCCACGTCACGCGAGATTTCGGCCCGCCTCCGGCAAGGTCGCGCGCGTTGGTTCGGCCAATACGAGCCGGACACACTCGTGCTGTGGGATCCCGGCATTGCTGACGCCTCTCTGCACGCGGTCCAGATCGCGGTGCCGCACAGACGCGTTTTGCCGGTGGCCGCCGAGCGAATCGAAGTCGACCAAAATGCCGGGATCGCCGTGAATGTTCGAGCGAAGGAAAAGAAGTCGTTCGCGGACAGCTACGTGTTCGATATCGTAGCGACTGACGCGAACGGGTGCGTCGCTTGGCAATGGACGAACGCAGCGTTTCGCGTGGTCGGGGGCATCCACATGTCGCCAGTGCTAACCGCGGCTCCTCCACTGGCGCGGCCCTATCTCGAGCGGATCGCCCGCGAATCGCTGGAAGACGATTCGATCGAGATTGCGCTGATCCATGGTGAGAGCTCGCGCGAATTGCGGCGAACCAGCGCGTTGCACTCTTTCGGCCGCAAGGGACTGATCGAACGCCGCGGCGACGGATGTCCGATCCGCAGAGACGGACTCGGATTTGTATCGCTGGCGCATGGAGCTGTCATCACGCTGGCCGTCACGGCAAATTGCCCGATCGCATGCGACATTGAGCCTACCGACGGGGCCGAGGCGGACGATCTTGAGGAAATCCAGCGACATCTCGCCCTCGAGGTATGCCGCAAACTCGGAAGAAGGCCGGACAGCACCGCTATTAGCGCTATAAAGCCCAATGTTGTTGCTGCGATCGGTGACGTCGAACTAATTACCGTGGACCTGCTGACGACGTCGGGCATCTATGCTGTTGCAGTCGGCCGTCTTCGCCGCACAACGACATCCATACTGCAAATTCCTTCCCGGCTGGTTCGCGAGGCCACCGCATGAATGTCACGAAGTCAACGACGCCGTCGCCCTTTGTATATCGGCATATCGTCTCCTTTGAAGAGACCAATTTGGTTGGGAACGTCTATTTCACTCGACATCTCGCTTGGCAAGGGCGCTGCCGCGAGATGTTCCTGAGGCAACACGCTCCGGATATCCTTGGCGATCTCGCGCGTGACCTGCGCTTGGTAACGCTTCGAGTGTCTTGCGAATATTTCCAAGAATTGAACGCATTCGACGAGATCGACCTACAGATGTCGTTGGCTCACTTGCGCCAGAACAAGATCGGGCTCGACTTTTCCTATTTCAAGAGGGGAGAGGGTGAAGAGCAGACGGTCGCGCACGGCTTCCAGGAGATCGGCTGCATGCGGCTAGCCGAAAAGGGCCTTGTTCCCGTTAATGTGCCCGCCTCGCTTGCGGGAGCTCTGAGGCCATTCGAGGCCGTTCTCTGAATCCGGCGTCGCTAGCACCGTTCCGGAAATCACGTGGACCAATGGTCAGGTGAACTTCCCCCTCAGTTAGAACCCGATCGCCGGCAAGAGCCGAACCACCAGTAAAGGCTTTATTGAAAGCCTGATCACTCCAAGACGGCGGCGCGGCACTCTTGGTCTGCTGCCAAAACAGCGTTGCGTCACCGGGTTGCGTCTGCTTTTGCACAGTCGTGGAATCAGCGAGGCGAGGCTGTCGGAGAGACAGGGCCGGACCGCTCCGCCAGCTACTAGCGTGACATCGCAAAGGGCTCGTTGCAGGCACCAAGCCCGCAGGTATGGATATGGGAGCACCTGAGTCGCCGAGGCAACGAAATTCAACCCACTAAAAATTCGTTCAACCTCAATGGACGCCGTATGCCGCCGGGCGGTTTACGACGTTCGAACTGCCGAACTACGCCGAGCAGGCAATCGTCGGCAGCAACATCTTCGCGCTCGCCTATAACTCCAAGAGCGTCACCGACACTCGCAGCGAACTCGGCCGGCGCACCGACAAATCGCTCGCTATGACGAACGCGATCCTCACCCTGCGCGGCCGCGCACGACTTCAACCCCGACCGCAGCATCGGCGCCACGTTCCAGACCCTGCCGGGGCGAGCTTTGTCGTCAACGGCGCGCGGCAAGCGGCTGAGGCGGCGCTGCTGACTGGTTCCGCTGAAATGAAGTGGATCAACGGCTGGTCGGCGGCGGCGACGTTCGAAGGCAAATTCTCGAACGTCACCCGCAGCTACGCTGGCAAGGGCGTGGTGCGCTACGCATGGTAGCGACTTCCGCCAATGGCACTTTTGATGTCCGTTTGCCGGGACTGAAGCGGACGATCCGACTTTGCTGACCGACTTCCGCTTTTGGCACTTAGCCGACATCGGCGTTCGGCCTAATGTCCGCTTTGCGCCAGAAGCCGACCAACGCAGCGTTGCTACGCATCGAGCTCATCGCTCTAACCGTCCAACGGCTCGGCGCATGATGCAGTAGCTAGTAGCGAACGATGCCAATTGACGTCGCCGCGAAGGCACACGTTCCGGTCGCGGGACGCGCATCTGAGAACATTGGCCCTACCTCGCCGGTTGAGGCCCTATGCTTGCCGGCGTTGAATTCTTCGCCCTGCTATGGCAGGTTCAGGGCTACCCGAGGGGCTACACCCGGGGGCTACACCAGATGTTCCTGGCGTGCAGTAAGGCCTTATTTTACGGGGCTTTCTCGAAGCTGCTTTAAAGTGGCGGAGAGGGAGGAATTCTCTGCCAGGGTCCTATGGACCTCGAAAACCGCTGCAAGATCAGCGTTTCCAGACAACCGCGGTGGGTTGTGTGTACCGCCAGTATGTACCGAAACCGGTGGCTCAGCTCAAGCGGATTCGGTCGGATGGTAAACGCTTTCCACCGTTGCCCATCGAACATCGCGCGGCAACCGATCCGGAAGCCGCTTTATCCCATTAGAGTTCCGCGCGCACGCCACTCCACCGTTGCAACGGCCCTCCTTTATGGAGACACATGGACCGGATGCGGTTGCGGATGGATCTTGGCCCGTCTTGAAGCCGCTTACTTAAGGGCGAGACACGTTTGTGATGTCGTAGCCGACGCTTGTCTGGTTCTTCCTGTTGCGGATCTTCCGGATCACGATGCCGCCGACCTCGCTGGTTTCGGCGACGTGCGTTCCGCAGCAAGGGCGACCGAGACCATCGGTGACGAACACGATCCGGATCGGCTCTCCGTCCGGGACGTAGTCGGGCGAGAAGCCGATCAGCCGGGCGGCCTCCGCGCGATCTTCGACTTCCCGGATGCGAACCCGCTCGTTGCGTTCGGAACGGCGGCGCGTTGTAGATCGACGGGCCCATCTCGGATGACCATGCTTCACTACTCTCCTCGATGATCTGCGTTAGCGAACAACCGCGGTTCGTGGCCGTCAGTCGAGGTCGATCCCGGCCCGGAACGCTGCGCAAAGCGTCCGCACAACGTTGCGGGCCATCTTTTCGCTCGGCAAGCCGGCCGCAACGGCGGCGGCCACATGGGCTGGGTGGACGAACACGGTTACAGCATCCCGCACAACACCCGCCGCGGCCTCGACGTCGTCGATCCTAACCTCGCCACGTCGTCGCCCATCCGCAAGGATGCGCGCGATCAAAGTCGTCATCGCGACCGCGTATGCCGCGATGATCTCCGGCCGCTCTTCCACAATGCGGCGGTAGAGGCCGTAAACTTCGGGATCGGTCGCGAACCGATCGCGCTTACGAGCATGCAAGGCCAGTACCATGCCCTCCAGGCGTTCCGCGATGGGACCGTCCGTCTCGACGAAGCGACGTGCCATGTCCTCCTCGTCTCGCATCGCCTCGACGACCAAGGCGTCGAATATGTCCGCCTTTGAGCGGAAGTGCCGGTAGATCGTGGTGTGTGAGGTGCCAAGCCCACGAGCGATGTCGACCACGTTCGTTTTGGCCTCGCCGAAGCGACGTACCTGGATGCGCGCAGCCTCTAGGATCTGCGCGCGGAAGGAATGCTCATCGAGAGAAGCAGAGGGTTCGGGCATGGAGACCAGTAGGTTGCTTGCCCAGCCTACGGCAATCCAATGTCACAAACAATAACGAACATTTTATGAATTATGTTTATTGAATTATGTTCAGAGGAGTGCTAAGGAGGCATTGCAATCTGAACGAAGAGGATTTCCCCATGCCCGAACTGACCATCCCACCCGAACGACCTCGCATTGCGCTTGTCACCGGCGGCTCCGGCTTCGTTGGCGGACGCCTGATTTCGCACCTCTTGCAACGTGGTTGGCAGGTTCGCGCGCTCGCCCGAAGTCCTCAAAGCGAGGCCCAAGTCCGGGCGCTAGGGGCCACCCCAGTTAAAGGCAGCCTGGGTGAAGAGCAGGCTCTGAGGAAGGCCATGGCCGGCTGCGATGTCGTGTTCCACGTTGCCGCGCATTTCAAGCTGTGGGGCGAGCAAGCGCTTTTCGATCAAGTCAATGTCGACGGAACGCGCAACATAGTGAACGCAGCCGCCGCCACCGCAAGCGTGCGCCGGGTAGTGGCTGTCAGCGCCGCTGCAGTGGTGATGGGTGATCCCGCGCCGATGGTCGATGTGGACGAAACTCTTCCTCTGCAGGTCCGCGCCTTCTCGCCCTACGGCTCTTCAAAGGCCAAAGGAGAGCGCGTGTTACTGGGCGCCAACCGCGTTCGGCCTGACTTGGAAACGGTCGCTCTTCGTCCGCCCTTCGTCTGGGGAGATGGCATGCCGACCCTCCACGAGATGGTCGAGACCGTGCACGCCGGCCGCTGGCAATGGGTCGATGGCGGTAAGCAGGCGATGTCGAGCTGCCACGTCGACAACCTTTGCGATGCACTCATCCTCGCCGCAGACCGGGGCCGGGGCGGTGAGGCCTATTTCGTTGCCGACGATGAAAAAAGCACCCTTAAGGGCTTCATCTCGGCTCTGCTCTCCACGCGCGGCGTGAGCGTGTCCGACAAGGCGGTCCCGTTCCGGCTGGCGTGGACGATGGCCGGTCTGATGGGTGCGGTTTGGCGTTTGCTGCGCCTCAAGGGCCAGCCGCCCATCACCCGCCAGATGCTGCGACTGATCGGCAAGCCATTCACAATCCGCACCGACAAGGCCCGCGCCGATCTAGGGTACGCACCGCGAACCACGATGAGCAACGGACTTGCCGCGATGCGATCCGACAAGAGGTACCCCGCCGCTTTGGCTTCCCAACGGGGCGATCGGCACACCGTCGCGGCGTCCTGATGGTCAGCGTCAGACCCTCGCGCCGCGCCCTTGTTACAGGTCTCGCCGCTCTCGTTACGGGCGTCCTGCCGAATCGCGCGTCTGCAGGAACCAACGCCTATTACCAAGGTCCGGTCAGCGACCACTTCGACGGAACGCGCTTTTTCAATCCTGGCAGCCAGGACGAGGACCGCGGCCTGGTCGACGTGCTCCGTTGGCAGCTTGGCTCCCGTGCCACTGCTTGGCCGGGCGCACTGCCTGCCACCGTCCCAGATCTACCGCCGGCACGGTTGGAAAAAGGTCGTTGCCGCGTCTCGTTCATCGGACATGCGAGTTTCCTGGTCCAGGTCGACGGTCTCAACATCCTCCTCGACCCGGTTTGGTCGGAGCGCGCCAGCCCGCTCGCGTTTGCCGGGCCGGCCCGACACACTGCGCCTGGCATCGCCTTTGACAGCCTGCCGCCCATCGACGCGGTCCTGGTCAGCCACAGTCACTATGACCACATGGACCTCCGCACGCTTGGGCGTCTTTGGCGCCGCGACCGGCCCCGCATCATTGTGCCGCTCGGCAACGATGCAATCATTCGCGGCGCCGACCCCACCATTGTCGTCGAGAGCGGCGACTGGAATGACAGAGTTCGCCTGAACCCGCGGGTCGTCGTTCATTTTCGCCGGACGCACCACTGGTCGGCGCGCGGGCTCACCGACCGGCGGCACGCGTTGTGGGCATCGTTCGTGATCGAGGCGCCGGGTGGCGGCATTTACTTCGTGGGCGACACGGCCTTCGGCGATGGCAACACTTTCCGCGAGGTGGGCCGGGCGCATCCGCGGTTGCGGTTGGCGTTGCTGCCCATCGGGGGATACGCGCCTCGCTGGTTCATGAAGGACCAACATATGAACCCGGCCGAAGCCGTCGAAGCCTTCCGCCTGTGCGGTGCGCAGCAGGCGGTCGGTCATCATTGGGGCACATTCCGCCTTACGGACGAAGGCTACGATGAGCCGCCCCGAGACCTCGCAGCGGCGCTCGCACAGGCGGGGATGCCAGACCAATCGTTTGCAGCGTTACTGCCCGGCTCCGTGGTGCAGCTTGGCGCATCCTGACTTGCTGGCACGGGAGGTGTCATGGCGAATATGGACCTCAAGCCTCACGTGTCGGCGTACGTTGATGCGACTCCGGGGAAGGTAGCAGACTGGGTGAAGTTCGGCCCTGGCGGAACGACTCGCGGCAAGCATCGCTTCTCGAAGCCGGTCATCGCGGCTGTCAACGGATGGGCGCTGGCTGGAGGCTTCGAGACCGCGTTTGGGGCCGATATCCGCATCGCGTCGGAGAACGCACAGTTCGGATCGTTCGAGGCCCGTCGCGGATTTCACGGCGACGGAGGCATCGCTAGGATCGTCAATTTCTGCGGCGTCGGCATAGCGATGGAAATGCTGCTGACAGCCGAACCGATCGACGCGCAACGGGCGTTGCAGATCAATCTTGTCTCGAAGGTCGTACCCCCTTGACAAGCTGATGGCAACGGCGGAGGCCGTCGCGAAGACGCCGGGATCTCTATCAAGATCACGGCAGGTCAGGGAGGAAATGCCCAAGGGCGGCCGCCAATTTGCCAAGCGAGTTGGCTCTGCAGGCGGCTCGCGGATCTCTTGGCGAGGCAAACAGCCCCTGCCTCGAACAGAGAGACTGCCGCTGGGCCAACAAGCCGCGAGGCGTGCCGCGTGTCGATGACCCTCGCGTGCTGAACGGCATCTGCTGGGTGCTGCGATCCAGTGCACCGTGGCGAGACCTGCCTGAGCGTACGGCCCACGCACCACCTGCTGCACCTTTCCAGTTCGATCTGCGCAAGACAGCCGGTCGCAACGTCATCACCGACCATCCGTTCGCCTTTGCACCGGGGCCGGTGTAAGCGCGGAATGCCGCCACCGCGGACCGTGGTGATTTCTCTTCCGCGGTTACTTCAAGAATGGCAAAGTTCGACCGCCGCGGTGCTCCACCGTGGTGCTACACCGTCATTTTCCGGCGGTTCGAGAAACGCCTGTTTCTGAAGGACTTCTGCGCTATCGCAAAACGGTGGCGGAGAGGGAGGGACACTCCGCCAATTAGGTACTATCCGCCTGTTTTCCTAGAAAAAGCAGCAAATCCGGCGATTTAGAGGGATACATTGCGGACTACAAAGTGGACTATTTTTTGTAATTGCCATCCAACACACAGTCGTTCTCCCTAGGTGGCGTGGATGGCTTCCCTCCGCAAGTTCCGGATGTAAATCGTCGTTAATACGACGTCCAACCGGACGGCGCGCCAAGCAGCCCAAGTGGCTGAAATCAGGATGCGTCCGAGTACCCGGTGTCGTCGTCAAAAATCAATGAGCGAAGCCACCAACGGCCACTTCGCGCCACGAGCGGCCGTTCGCTTACCACGCATCAGGCGAAGACTGCTCGTGACATGGCACGCGCGCCCGCGGCTTAGCTGCCACCATCAATCGTACGCGACCGCAGAATATCGTAGTTTGGCGCGCATCTGAGCGTTGGTAGCGAGGAAGGACTCGCCCCCCCGGCCTTGGTGATGTTCTAGCGGTGCGTCGGCGGGCGATCGGTAGACTCAACGTTTTCCATAGCTGTTTCTACACCAACCCGCGGTTGCAGGTTCGAGTTCTGCCGCCACGTTCCAAAATGGTGACCACTCTGATCGCGCAGATGTCCGATTTGCTCGCTCCAATATCCAAATCTACGACGCGTACGTAGTCGACCTATACCAATGGGTCTGTGCGCGGTATTTCGTTGGTGTGGAGGTGCAGAAACAACGGCAAAGCGCAGTTAAGCTCAGCTCTCAACCGAATTTCAGAACGGATCACGCTGGCTTCCAAAACCCCGTCCCGCCCAGAAGCAATCCGGGAATCAACCGTCGAAAAACGAAGATTTACTTTATTTTTCAATAGGATATGGCGGAGAGAGTGGGATTCGAACCCACGGTACGGTTTCCCGCACACACGCTTTCCAAGCGTGCGCCTTAAGCCACTCGGCCATCTCTCCGGAGGCCCTCTCTTGAAGGGGCAGGACGGTTTTTGCAAGGGACCGCGGGCACGCGCGCTGAAATTTCCCCAATTGTTTGAATTTATTGGATAATTTGTATCTTATGTCCGCAGAGGCAACCGCTTGGCGCTGGGCCTTGAACCGGAATCAGGTTATCGCCGACGACCATGGGGCAACCATGGGCGGAGAACGGCATGATGATCACGCGGGCGCTTTCATTCGCCACCCTGATAGCGGCGCTGGTCGCGGGCGCGGCGGCCCCCGCAATGGCGCAATCCTGCACCCGTCAGGGCGTTGATGTCAGTTGCGACGACGGAAGGCGCGGCATCCTTTCGGGGGAAGCGATCATCTGGGCCGACGGCACGCGATCGAGCCTGGCCTCGCCGCATCCGAGCGTCATCATCGGCAACAAATCGTCCGTCATCGTCGGAAAAGGCGTGTTCGTCGGCAAGGGCAACGGCGTGGTGCCGATGGAGAATCCGAGCGATCCGCGCCGGGCACGCTGCCCGGTGCTGGATGGCGTTTCCTACTGCTACTGAGAGTCTAGGCTTTGGATTCTTGACGCGTTTTCTTGACGCGAACCGGGGGCCACTTCGCGTGAAAACGCTTTAATGATGATACCGCGCGCCATTATTGATGGAGCGTAGCGGCAACCGGGTCGGCGCATCAGCCATGACGGGTCCCAAAGGGCCTCTATCGAGCTGGCTTTCCTGCAGCGCGTCGATGAAATCGGCAAACCATTGCTGGATCGTGCCGCCGCGCAGCTTAGTCATCATCGCCTCCCAGCGCATCCGCCGTTCGGTCAGCGGCATCGAAAGCGCGGTTGAGATGGTGCGGGCCATGCCGTCGATATCGTGCGGGTTTACCAGCAATGCGGTGTCGAGTTCGTTGGCGGCGCCGGCGAATTTCGACAGCACCAGCACGCCGGGGTCGGCGGGATTCTGGGCGGCGATATATTCCTTGGCGACCAGATTCATGCCGTCCTGCAGCGGCGTCACCACACCGACCTGCGCGGTGCGGTAAAGCCCGGCGAGCACAGCCTGGCCAAAGCCCTTGTTGAGATAGCGGATCGGTGTCCAGTCGACTTCGCCGTGGACGCCGTTGACGTCGCTTACGAGCCTGGCGACATCGCTCTGCAGATTGCCATAGGCTTCGATCGCGCCGCGCGACGGGGTAGCGATCTGCAGCAGCGACACGGTGCGCAAAAGCTGCGGATGCAGCGTCCACATCCGGTCGAACGCCTTGATGCGGTTGATCAAGCCCTTGGAATAATCCAGCCGGTCGACGCCAATCGCGAGCTTCTCGCCATTCAGGCTGCGCCGCAGCCGCGACACATCCGGATGCGTCGTGGCCTTGGCGGCCTGCTGGGCGAATTTCTGCGGATCGATGCCGATCGGAAATACCGCGGCGCGGGTCCGGCCATAGCGCGAGACGACGACGCCGTCATGCACGGCGAGCCCGAGATCGGACTGCGCGTAAGCCAGGAAATTCTCGCAATCCTCTTCGGTCTGGAAACCGATGAGATCATAGGCCAGCATCGCCTCGATCAGATCGCGATGATGCGGCACGCCTGATATCACCGAGCGCGCCGGCCACGGCGTATGCAGGAAGAAGCCGATCGGCTGTGTCACGCCGAGATCACGCAGCTCGGCGCCGAGCGCGAGAAAATGATAGTCCTGAACCCAGAACGCGGAGTCCGGCTTTTTGAAGCGCAGCAACGCGCGCGCCATGAAGGCGTTCACTTCGCGATAGCTGACGTAATCCTCCTGGGAGGCGCGAATCAGGTCGGCGCGGGAATGCAGCGCCGGCCACAGCGCCGAATTCGCAAAACCCTCGTAATATCCGCCGTAATGCGCCGCCGGCAGATCGAGCATGGCCAGCGCGCCCGCCCCCAAGGCTTCGATTTCGGCGAAAGGTTCCTTCTGGTTCCCGTCACGAACGCGACCGCTGGAACCAACCCAAATCGCGCCGGATTTCTCGACAACGGGCAATAAAGCCGCCGCGAGGCCTCCGGTCATGGGTTCATTGGGCTTTCCGCGCGCAACGCGGTTAGAGACGACGACGAGGTTCACAGGTCCCCTCCTGTTGCTGCACTCGCGAATTAACAACCATTCATCAATATGGTTCCTGGCCAACCTTTCAACGAATTGAAACCAAATTCGGGCTGGCGCGGACGGAACTCACCCGAACTCACGAAAAAGAAAATTTTTCGCGAGATGACGGTGATGCGTCAGGGAACTGTGTTCTAAAACCGGCGCCATTTGCAAAATCGTGGGCCGATCATGGCAACGCCGCGTCTCTTTCGTCGTCGAGCAGATGCGCAAGAAACTCACGCACATCGCTCGGCGAATCGAAATGTCCCTGCACGCCTTGCGCGCGGCGGCCGACGGAGAATGCGAGACCATCGTAATCAGGCATGATGCCGAACACCGTTTCGTCGGTGACGTCATCGCCGATGAAGAGCGGACGGCGGCCCTTGAACGGTTCACGCGTCATCAGCTCGCGCACACCGGTCGCCTTGGTGAAACCAGAATGTTTGATCTCGCAGACGCATTTGCCCGGCAGCACTTCGATCGGCGCGTTCGGCAGGTCGGCCCTGATCAGCGACACTGCGGCATAGATCGCCTTCTCCGCATGCGGCGCCAGGCGATAATGCAGCGCCAGCGAATAGCCCTTGTCTTCAAGCAGTATTCCCGGGCTGAGCTTGGCAATCGCCGCAAGGCGACGCTTCAATTCCCTGTCCATCGGCGGCGCATGGGAGTCGACCGATTCATTGTCGGGATCGATGCGCATTTCCGCGCCATGGCCGCCGACGGCCGGGAATTGCTCCGGCGCGAAGATCAAGTCGATATCGTTGAGCGAGCGGCCGCTGACGAGCGCCAGCGCACCGTTGGTGCGAGCCAACAGCCGGTTAAGCGTCTTCGACAGCCCCGGCGGCACCCAGACCTCGCGCGGGGTCGGCATCAATTCGAGCAGCGTGCCGTCGATGTCGAGCAAAATGGCGGTTTCGCTCAAATGCGGCACCAGCGAGCGCGGCACCGGAACGGTTTCCGGCGCACCTTCCTCCTCGCCAACGATCTCATCTTCCAATGGCATTTCCAACAGATCCTCGTTCATCTCATCCTACTCCACAAAGGCTAGCGGTCGTGCGACAGTTTCGAGCGACTTGCGCTCGGCGGCGATGGCGTATCGCCACGCCACGGCTGCCGCAACGATCATCAATGCCGACCCCAACAGGTAGCCGGCGAAAACACTGGTGCGCGATCCCGTATCGATCAACACACCAAACAAAGCGGGCCCAATTACGCCGCCAATTCCGGTGCCGATCGCATAAAACAGCGCGATCGCCAGTGCGCGCACCTCCAGCGGGAACGTCTCGCTGACGGTGAGATACGCCGCACTCGCCGCGGGTGAGGCAAAGAAGAAGATCACCATCCAGGCGATCGTCTGGGTCTGCGCGGTCAGGGCTCCGATCGAGAACAGATAGCCCGACAGCGCCAGCAGTACGCCCGACACGCCATAGGTCAGCGTGATCATCTTGCGGCGGCCCAGCGTATCGAACAGCCGGCCCAGCAGCAGCGGACCCAGAAAATTGCCCGCCGCAAAGGGCAGGATATACCAGCCGACATGGTTGGCCGGGATGTTGAAGAAATCGGTCAGGATCAGCGCGAAGGTGAAGAAGATCGCGTTGTAGAAGAACGCCTGCGCGGCCATCAGCACGAGGCCAACCATCGAACGCTGGCGATAGACCGTCAACAGGGTGTGCGCGACTTCGCGCAGCGGCGTATGGCTGCGCATCCGCAATCTGATCTTCGGCAAGACACCCTTCGTCTCATCCCGTACCTGCCCCGCCGACTTCTCGATTGCATCCACGATCGCGTGCGCCTCATCGGGACGGCCATGGATCATCAGCCAGCGCGGACTTTCCGGAATCCACATCCGCATCACGAATACCACGAGGCCGAGGACGGCGCCGGTGAGATAAGCGAGCCGCCAGCCCATATCAGGGCCGATCCACGCCGGATCGAGCAGCACGATCGCGCAGACCGCGCCGAGCGCAGCCCCGATCCAGAAGCTGCCGTTGATCACGAGATCGGTCCAGCCGCGATAGCGCGCCGGCACCAGTTCCTGGATCGTCGAATTGATCGCGGTGTATTCGCCGCCGATCCCGGCACCGGTCAGGAATCTAAAGAGCGCATAACTTCCCACGCTCCATGAAAACGCGGTTGCCGCGGTCGCCGTGAGATAGACCGCGAGCGTGATGAAGAACAGTTTCTTGCGGCCGATCCGGTCGGTCAGCCAGCCAAAGCCGAGCGCACCGAGCACGGCGCCGGCGAGATAGGCGCTATTGGCCAGTCCGACATCGAAATTCGAAAAGCGCAGCGTCGGGCTTTCCTTCAACGCTCCGGACAAGGCGCCGGCGAGCGTGACTTCCAGCCCATCCAGAATCCAGGTGATCCCGAGCGCCAGCACGACGCGGGTATGAAATCCGCTCCAGCGCAAATCATCGAGCCGCGCCGGAATGGAAGTTTCGATGACGCGATCATTATCCTGCCGCACGGCTGCGGAGGCGGAATCATTCGCTGCCGAACGTTTCCCTGTCAGCTGCACACCCATGGGAATTGAACCAATGAAAAAACACCCGGAACGCCCCAGCCCCAAGGTTCTTTGGCCCGAATTAAGGCAGACATGGTGCCCGCCATCGGGAGACAACGTCCGCGTGGTGTCATGGTTCCCGCATTGCGGCATAGGACCCGTGCGGATTTAGCGCCGCGGTTCCTTCGCATCACACCAATGACGTCCACAATTGAAGTGACGTCCACAACTGTCGTCCCGGCGAAAGCGGTGGACCCAGTACGCCGCGGCTTCTCGGTTCGATCATTGGCGTCTCTGGGATACTGGGTCGCCCGGGCGTAGGCGGAGCGGAAGCGACGCCGTTCTTCGAACGGCTATGCCGGGCGATGACAGCCGGGTTGTGGCACACCCATTCCGTGGTCATTGCGCTTCTCAGCTCTCTCCACGCGTCGTCCCGGCCTTGAGCCGGGACCCATACTCCGTGGCAGTTATTGTTGCGGGAGGTATTTGACGCCTGCGCTCTTACCGATGGGCCGCGGCGTATGGGTCCCGGCTCGAGGCCGGGACGACGGCGGTGTTTGTTGTTGCACCATCATCCAAGCGCAGTTTTGCAATCTCGCGGCGCTGTGCGCCCGAGCTTTGCCAGAAACTTTCCGCCCTCCAATGAGAGGGCGCAGGGAAGACCGGGTGCGCGCTGCACCCGCGGTCTCGCGTGCGGTTTGCACAAAACAAAGTGCAC
>NZ_JAFCLR010000041.1:0-74713 GCF_018131065.1 Bradyrhizobium sp. AUGA SZCCT0431
AGAAAGCCCGTTCACCAGGGAGAGCACGATATAAGCCGTAAAGCCATTGCGCAGGGAAGGCCGGGTGTTCTCCGCTGGACCTGTATGCTCGTGTGCGCATTTTTCTGTGCAAATTGCACACGGGACCGCGGGTGCAGCGCGCACCCGGTCTTCCCTGCGCCCTTTGTTGAGGAGGGCGGGAAGTTCAACAGCAAGCCTCGGGCGCAATGCGTCGCGAGAACGCGAAACTGCGTTTGGATGATGGTGGCACAACAAACACCGCTGTCGTCCCGGCCTTGAGCCGGGACCCATACGCCGCGGCCTTGCGGTTTAGCGCCGGCCGGCAGTGAGCACCCGTAACCACGAAAGCCGGTGGCTATGGGTCCCGGCTCAAGGCCGGGACGACAAAAGCGAGAGGATTGACTCCCTCGCCAATAGTTATAAAATATAACTATTCTGGACGGGAAACAATAATCCATGGGAAACGCCGCTTCCGCAACCGCTGACCAGGCCGGATTGCTCACCATCGAGAAATCAGGCGCGGTGCTGACCGTGGGCCTCAACCGCCCCGCCAAGCGCAATGCGCTGAACGACGGCATCATCCTCGCGATCCAGGATTGCTTCGCCAATCTTCCTGAAGGGACCGGCGCCGTTGTCATCCATGGCATCGGCGACCACTTCTCCTCCGGCCTCGATTTGTCTGAGTTGACCGAGCACGATGCGACCGAAGGCCTGCGGCACTCGCAGATGTGGCATCGGGTGTTCGACCGCATTCAGTACAGCCGTGTGCCCGTGATCGCGGCGCTCAAGGGCGCGGTGATCGGCGGCGGGCTGGAGCTTGCCTGCGCCGCGCATATCCGTGTTGCCGAGCCATCAGCCTATTTCGCGTTGCCCGAGGGCCAGCGCGGCATCTTCGTCGGCGGTGGCGGCTCGGTGCGGCTGCCGCGGCTGATCGGGGTGGCGCGGATGACCGACATGATGCTGACGGGGCGGGTCTATTCCGCAACCGAAGGCGCCGCCTATGGCTTCTCGCAATATCTCACCGAGGCCGGCGGCGCGCTGCCGAAGGCGCTGGAGCTCGCCGAACGCGTCGCGGCCAACGCGCCGCTGACCAATTTTGCGGTGCTGCAGGCGCTGCCGATGATCGCGGAAGCCAATCCGCAGGCCGGCCTCCTGATGGAGTCGCTGATGGCCACGGTGGCGCAGAGCGACAAAGAGGCAAAACGCCGGATCCGCGAGTTTCTCGATCGCAAGACCGCCAAAGTGAAACCGACCTGACATGAGCGCCAAGCCCAACATGTCCCCGATTGAAAGCGCCGGTCGCAGCGGCAGCGCCCATCCGCTCCGCGCGATCTCGTTCGGCAATCCCGACGTCACGGTCGATCGCCGCGATGACGGCACCATCTATCTGCGGCCGAAGCTTAAACTGCGCGACTATCCCGTCCGCATCACCGATCGCCTGCATCATTGGGCGCGGGAAGCGCCCGAACGCGTCTTCATGGCGGAACGGGATGCAAGCGGCGGCTGGCGGAAAATCACCTATGCGCAACTCCTGACCACGACGCGGCGCATCGCCTCGGCGCTGCTGGCGCGCGGGCTTTCGGCGGAAAAGCCGATCGTGATCCTGTCAGGCAATTCGATCGACCATGCGCTGCTGGCGTTCGGCGCGCTCTATGCCGGCATTCCCTTCTGCCCGGTGTCGCCGGCCTATTCGCTGGTGTCGCGCGATTACGGCAAGCTTGCCTTCCTGATGAAGCTGTTGACGCCCGGCCTCGTCTTCGCCGACGACGCCACCAAATTCGCCGATGCGCTTGCCACCAACGTCTCATTGGGGACGGAGATCGCAGCAACACGCGGCGAGGTGCCCGGCCGCGACGTGACGCTGCTGTCGGACCTGCTGGCGACGCCGGAGCATTGGCGCCTCGATGCGGCCCACGATGCCATCGGCCCCGACACCATCGCCAAGTTCCTGCTGACGTCAGGCTCCACCGGCAATCCCAAGGCCGTCATCAACACCCAGCGGATGATCTGCGCCAACCAGGTGATGCTGCGCGAAACGCTGGCGTTCCTGATGGACGAGCCGCCCGTGATCATCGACTGGCTGCCGTGGAATCACACATTCGGCGGCAACCACAATATCGGGCTGACGCTGTTCAACGGCGGCTCGATGTATCTCGACGAAGGCAAGCCGATGCCCGGCGGCATCGAGGAGACCGTGCGCAATCTCCGGGAGATTTCGCCGACGGTCTATTTCAACGTCCCCAAAGGCTATGAATCGCTGCTGCCTTATCTGCGCGAAGATTCAGCGCTGCGCGCAAAATTCTTCGGACGGCTGCACGCGATGTTCTTCTCCGGTGCGGCGCTGTCGCCGTTCGTCTGGAACAGCCTCGACGAGCTCGCGGTGCAGGAGACCGGTTTTCGCATACCGATGCTGACCGGCCTCGGCGCCACGGAAACTTCGCCGTTCTTCATGTCGGTACGTCCCGACACCAGCCGCTCCGGCCATGTCGGCCTTCCCGTGCTCGGCAACGACGCAAAATTGCTGCCCAACAACGGCAAGCTGGAAGTCCGCGCCAAGGGTCCGAACGTCACGCCGGGGTACTGGCGTCAGCCCGAACTGACCGCTGCGGCATTCGACGAAGAAGGCTTTTACAAGTTCGGCGATGCGCTGAAGCCCGCAGATCCCGACAATTTCGACGCCGGCTTCGACTTTGATGGCCGCATCGCCGAGGACTTCAAGCTTGCCAGCGGCACCTGGGTCAGTGTCGGTCCCTTGAGGGCGCGCTTCGTCGCGGCCTGCGCGCCTTTGGTGCGCGACGTCGTGATTGCCGGCATCAACCGCGACGAATTATCGGCGCTGGTCATGCTCGATCTCGACGGCTGCCGTCTGATCAACCCGAAACTCCCTGCGAACGACCTCGCGGCAGCGGCGTCCGATCCGCTGATCCGCGCGGCGTTCCGCGAACGGTTTCAAAAGTTGCTGGCCGATGCCACGGGCTCGTCGACCCGGATCACGCGCGCGGTGCTGTTCGATGCGCCGCTGTCGATCGATCGGGGCGAAGTCACCGACAAGGGCTCCATCAACCAGCGCGCGGTGATCGAGCATCGCAGTGCCGTGATCGAGCAGATTTATTCACCGGCGCCACCGGCGCAGGTGATCACGCTGAAATGAATTCCAGAAACCCTACTTCGAGAAGATTCTACCAGGGAGAAACACAATGCAGTTGAAGGACCAGGCCGCCATCGTCACCGGTGGCGCATCCGGATTGGGCGCCGCCACCGCGCGCCGGCTTGCCGCGCAGGGCGCCAAGGTCGCGGTGTGCGACCTCAACGCCAAGCTCGCTGAAACCGTCGCCGCCGAAATCGGCGGCGTCGCTGTGGTCTGCGACGTCTCGGACGCCGTCTCGGCCGAAGCGGCGGTAGCCGCCGCCGCGAAGGCACATGGCCCGGCCCGCGTGCTGGTCAATTGCGCCGGCATCGGCGTTGCCAAGCGCGTGATCGGCAAGGAAGGCCCGATGGCGCTCACCGATTTCGACCGCGTGATCAAGGTCAATCTGATCGGCTCGTTCAACATGCTGCGGCTCGCGACATCAGGCATGTCGAAGCTGGAGCCGCTTGAAACCGGCGAGCGCGGCGTCGTGATCTCGACCGCCTCGGTCGCGGCCTATGACGGCCAGATCGGGCAATCAGCCTACTCGGCCTCCAAGGGCGGCATTGTCGCGATGACGCTGCCGATCGCGCGCGAGCTGGCGCAGTTCGGCATTCGCGTGCTGACCATCGCGCCCGGCCTGTTCCTCACGCCGCTGCTGGCGAATTTGCCGCAGGAGGCGCAGGACTCGCTCGCCGCCTCGATCCCGTTCCCGCGCCGGCTCGGCCAGGCCGATGAATTTGCCTCGCTGGCGCTGCACATGATCGACAACCCATATCTCAACGGCGAAGTGGTGCGGCTCGATGCCGCGCTCCGCATGGCCCCGCGCTAAGTATGGTCGGCAGGACTGCGCTTGGCTACTTCCCCTCTCCCCTTGTGGGAGAGGGTGGATCGAATGAGCGGAGCTCATTCGAGACGGGTGAGGGGTCTGTTTCCGCGGATAGAGACCCCTCATCCGCCTTCGCTCTCGCCATAGCCGATGCAGAGCATCGGCGTACTTAAGAACGGCGGCCAGAGGCCGCCTATGGGCCACCTTCTCCCACAAGGGGAGAAGGGAAGAAAACTTTCGTTGCGGCGACGTCGAGGTCTAACAACAATGTTCGTTAACAAGCGCGACGTGCAGATCCAGTGGGGCGATTGCGACCCCGCCAACATCGTCTACTACCCGCGCTATTTCGCGATGTTCGACGATTCGACCTCGATCATGTTCGAGGCGGCCGGTTTTTCGAAACAGGACATCATCCACAAATACGGCCTCGTCGGCATTCCCATGGTGGATACGCGGGCGAAATTCCACATCCCCTCGACCCATGGCGACTGGATCAGAATCGAAAGCCGGATCGAGAGCTTCAAGCGGTCCAGCTTCGAAGTGGTCCACAACGTGTTCAAGGGTGAGGCGCTGGCGATCGAGGCGTTCGAGACCCGCGTGCTGGTCGGCAAGCATCCGGACGATCCCGCGCGGCTGAAATCGGCTCCGATGCCGCCGGAGATCATCGAGCGGTTCACGCGGGGCTGAGGCATAGATGGCTGACTTGTTAGCTGACTTGGCGCGTTGCATGACCTAAAGAAGGGGCTGAATTGGCTACCAATTTTTGATCTAAAATTAGAACAATATCCAAGGGAGGAATGAATGAAGAGGTTTTATTTGTCCGCTGCCGTGATTGCGGCGTCGCTGGCGCTGCCGGCTGTGCCCGCGTTGGCGCAAGCCAATGAAATCGTCATCGGCATCACCATCGTCACCACCGGCCCGGCCGCGGCCCTTGGTATTCCCGAGCGCAATTCGCTCGACTTCGTGCCGAAGGAAATCGGCGGCGTGCCGCTGAAACTGATCGTGCTCGACGACGGCGGCGATCCGACCGCCGCCACCACCAACGCGCGGCGCTTCGTCACCGAATCCAAGGCCGACATCATCATGGGTTCCTCGACCACGCCGCCGACGATTGCCGTCTCCACCGTCGCCAACGAAGCCGGCATTCCGCATTTCGCGCTGGCGCCGCTGCCGATCAACGAGGCGCGCATGAAATGGTCGGTCGCGATGCCGCAGCCGATCCCGATCATGGGCAAGGTGCTGTACGAGCACATGAAGGCCCACGGCATCAAGACCGTCGGTTACATCGGCTACTCGGATTCCTACGGCGACCTCTGGTTCAATGATTTCAAGGCCCAGGCCGTTCCGATGGGCATAGCCATGGCGACTGAAGAGCGCTATGCCCGTACCGATACGTCGGTCACCGGCCAGGTGCTGAAGCTGCTCGCCGCCAATCCCGACGCGGTCCTCGTCGGCGGCTCCGGCACCGCCGCGGCCTTGCCGCAGGCCGCGCTGCGTGAGCGTGGCTACAAGGGCCTGATCTATCAGACCCACGGCGCCGCCAGCATGGACTTCATCCGCATCGCAGGTGCTGCGGCGGAAGGCGTGATCATGGCCTCGGGTCCGGTGATGTCGCCGGAAACCCAGCCGGACTCAGCGCTGACCAAGAAGCCCGGCCTGGCGCTCAACACCGCCTATGAAGCCAAGTACGGCGCCAACAGCCGCAGCCAGTTCGCCGGCCATTCCTACGACGCCTTTGAAGTTCTCAAGCGCGTCATTCCGCCTGCACTGAAGGCCGGCAAGCCCGGCACGCCGGAATTCCGTGAAGGCATCCGTCAGGCCCTGTTGACCGAACGCGACATCGCCGCCAGCCAGGGCGTCTACAACTTCACCGAAAAAGACCGCTACGGCCTCGATGACCGCTCGCGCATCATCCTGACCGTGAACAACGGAAAGTACGTTCCAGCGAAGTGAGGGATGTCGTAGGGTGGGCAAAGCGAAGCGTGCCCACCACTACCTCCACGAA
The DNA here is from genome assembly GCF_018131065.1 of Bradyrhizobium sp. AUGA SZCCT0431. Lineage (NCBI taxonomy): Bacteria > Pseudomonadati > Pseudomonadota > Alphaproteobacteria > Hyphomicrobiales > Nitrobacteraceae > Bradyrhizobium > Bradyrhizobium sp. AUGA SZCCT0431. The sequence goes on from NZ_JAFCLR010000041.1 coordinate 5,962, forward strand.
GAATGGTGGGCACGGCGCAAGAGCGCCTTTGCCCACCCTACCTTCAGATCGCGCTCTCGCCTTCGTGCGTAAAGCCGAGATAGCTTGCGGCGACGCGCGCGTTGGTGGCGATGTCGCTGGCCGGGCCGCTCAGAACGAATTCGCCGAGCTCCATCACATAGGCGCGGTCGGCGATCCTGAGCGCGGCTTGCGCGTTCTGTTCGACCAGCAGCACCGAGACGCCGGCGGCGCGGAGTTCGCCGATGGTGCGGAAGATGTCGGCGACGATGATCGGCGCGAGGCCGAGGCTCGGCTCGTCCAGCATCAACAGTTTTGGGGCGCCCATCAGCGCGCGGCCCATCGCCAGCATCTGCTGCTCGCCGCCGGAGAGCGTGCCGGCGAGCTGCTTGCGCCGCTCCTTCAGCCGTGGAAACAGCGTGTAGACCCGCTCGAAGGATCTCGCCGCGGTGGCCTTGGGGATCCGGAACGCGCCGAGCTGCAGATTGTCCTCGACGTTCATGGTGCCGAACAATTCACGGTGCTCGGGCACGAGGCTCAGTCCAACAGCGACGCGGTCCTCGATGTCGAGCGGGGCCATGTCCGCGCCGGCGAAAGCCGCAAATCCCGTGAGCGGCAGGATGCCCATGATGGCGTTCAGCAGCGTGGTCTTGCCGGCGCCGTTGGCGCCGATGATGGTGACGATCTCGTTGTCGGCGACTTCGAGCGATACCGAGCGCACCGCCTCGACCTTGCCATAGGCGACATGCGCATCGCTCACCTTCAACAGCGCGCTCATGTGGTGGCTCCGAGATAGGCCTTGATCACGTCAGGATTGGTCTTGATATCAGCCGGCGTGCCCTCGGCGATCTTGGTGCCGAAGTCGAGCACCACGATCCGGTCGGCGAGGTCCATCACAAAACCCATGTCGTGCTCCACCAGCAGTACCGACATGCCGCCGTCACGCAATTGACGCAGCAATGCGGCGAGCCGCTGTTTCTCCATGTGGCGGAGGCCCGCGGCAGGCTCGTCGAGCAGCAGCAGCAGCGGATCGACGCACAACGCGCGCGCGATTTCGACGATGCGTTGCTGGCCGAGCGACAGGCTTCCCGCCAGCTGGTCGATCTGGTCGCCGAGGCCGACGCGCTCGATCTGGCGGGCGGCTTCCGCCAGTAATCTGGCTTCATCAGCGCGGTCGAGCCGGAACATGCTGGAGATCGCGCCGGCATGGCCGCGCAGATGCGCGCCGATCGCGACGTTCTCCAGCACGGTCATGTCGGGCACCAGCTTGACGTGCTGGAAGGTGCGGGCAACGCCGAGCTTGACGACTTCCTGCGGCGGCGCATTGTCGACCTTGGTGCCGAGCACCGAGATCGCGCCGCTGGTCGACGTCAAAACCCCCGTGATCAGGTTGAAGGTCGTGCTCTTGCCGGCGCCGTTGGGGCCGATCAGGGCAACGATCTCCCGTGCCGCGACGTCGAAGCTGACGTCGTTGACGGCGATGACGCCGCCGAATTGCTTGCGCGCCTTGTCGATATGCAGCAGCGCCGAAGATGTCGACGGCGTCCGCACCCGCGCGGGCAGCTCGAGCGAGGTGTCAGGGATCTTGCGGGCCGGCTTGAACGGCAGCTTCGACATCAGCCAGGGCCACACGCCGGTGGGCGCCAGCTGCAGCAGGACCACCAGCAGGATGCCGAACACGATGGTCTCGAGCTGGCTCTGGCCGCCGAAAATATACGGCAGATAGCTCTGCAGGATCTCCTTCAGGATCACCACGATGCCGGCGCCGAGCACCGCGCCCCAGACATAGCCGGCGCCACCGACGACGGCGATGAACAGATATTCGATGCCGGCCTGGGCGCCGAACGGCGTCGGGTTGGCGGCGCGCTGGAAGTGCGCATAGAGCCATCCGGAAAGCCCGGCCAGCACCGCCGCATAGATGAACACCAGAAGCTTGGCGCGCGGCGTCTGCACGCCGAACGCTTCGCCGGCGATATGCCCGCGCCGCAGCGCGCGGATAGCGCGGCCGGTGCGGGAATCCAGCAGGTTCATGGTCAGCAACGCCGAGAGCAGCACGGCGATCCAGATTGCGAAATAGATCGTGCCGGGATCGAGCATCCGGAAGCCGCCGATGCTCAGCGGCGGAATGCCGGAAATGCCGTCATTGCGGCCGAGGAATTCGAGCTTGCTGAACAGATAAAACAGCCCGATGCCCCAGGCGATGGTGCCGAGCGGCAGATAATGGCCGGACAGCCGCACCGTGACGATGCCGAGCAGGACCGCCGCGATGCCGCTGACCAGCAGCGAGAGCGGCAGCGTCAGCCACGGCGACACGCCATAGGCGGTGGTCAGCACCGCGGTGGTGTAGGCGCCGAAGCCGCAAAACGCCGCCTGGCCGAACGAGGTGAGGCCGCCGACGCCGGTCAGCAGCACGAGGCCCATCGCAACCAGCGCCGCGAGGCCGATATTGTCCAAGAGCACGATCCAGAACGGCGGTATGCCCGGGATGAACGGGATCATCGCCATGACGATGGCGAAGATGATGAGGGGAAGCCGTTGCGTCATCGCCGTCAGTCCTTCTCTTCCTCGACCGCGGGGGCTGCGAGGGAACGCAGCACCAGCACGGGAAGGATCAGCGTGAAGACGATGACCTCCTTGAAATTACTGGCGTAGAACGAGGAGAAGGCCTCGACGCTGCCGACCACCAGGGCGGCGACCGCCGTCAGCGGGTAGCTCACCAGCCCGCCGATGATGGCGGCGATGAAGCCTTTCAGGCCGATCAGGAAGCCGGTGTCGTAATAGAGCGTCGTGATCGGCACGATCAGGATTCCCGAAATCGCGCCGATCACGGAGGCGAGCAGGAAGGCGATCTGTCCCGACAGCGTGGTCCGGATGCCGACGAGGCGGGCGCCGAGGCGATTGACGGCGGTGGCGCGCAGCGCCTTGCCCATCAGCGTGAAGCCGAAGAACAGCCACAGCGCGATGATGAAGGCGATGGTCAGGCCGTAGACGGCGATGCTCTGGCCGGTGAAGCGCAGCGGCCCCACCGTGAACGCCGCATTCGACAGCGCTGGTCCGCGCAGGCCTTCGGCGCCGAAGAACACGAGGCCAAGGCCCTGCAGCGCGAGGTGGCAGCCGACCGAGGCGATCAGCAGCACCAGCACCGAGGTGTGCGCAAGTGGCTGAAAGGCGATGCGATAAAGAAACAGCCCGATCGCCGCGACGATCAGCAGCGACAACGCGATATTGACCGCAATCGGGGTTTTGGGACCGGCCAGCCCGTAGGTCAGCGCCAGGATCGCCACCGGCAGCACGATGTTGAGCAGCACCGAGCGCACCACCAGCTTGAAGCGGAGCGAGCGCCGTGCCGCATACAGATCGAGGCCGAAGGCGACGACGCCCATCGCGACCGCCAGCCGCGCCGTGCCCGGCACCTGACCGGTCGCCAGCATGGCGTAGCTCAGCGCGCCGAAGGTAACGAATTCGCCTTGCGGGATCAGGATCACGCGCGTGACGGCAAACACCAGCACCAGCGCAAGCCCGAGCAACGCATAGATCGCGCCATTGGTGATGCCGTCCTGCAGCAGGAACAGCATGATCGTCGTATTCAAGACTGGCGCTCCCCCTCACGCGTCGCGCCGGTCTCGGCCCTTAAGGGCTAGCCGGCGGTTCGATATCGGCAGTTGAATGAGGCCGACATTTGATATAGTCTATAACAATTATCAAACATAACCTCAAGGCCCGGACCACAGGCGGACCTTTTTATCGGGATTGCGAGCCCCCTGCGATGACAGTTTCCAAGGCGGCCACTGACGCCGTCAAGCCTTCCCGCGCAGGCGGCAAGGAGGCGGTCGACGGCGCTGCGGAGAATGCCGCCCTGCAAATGGGCGAATTGTCCGACCTGCTCGGCTATTCGCTGAAGCGCGCGCAGCTGAGGGTGTTCGAGGACTTCCTGCGCTGCGTCGCGCCGCTGCAGCTGACGCCGGCGCAGTTTTCGGTGCTGCTGCTGCTCGACAAGAATCCCGGCCGCAACCAGACCGAGATCGCCAATACGCTCGGCATCCTCCGGCCGAATTTCGTGGCGATGCTCGACGCGCTGGAAAGCCGCGATCTCTGCACGCGGATGCGTTCGACCAACGACCGCCGTTCCCACATCCTGATGCTGACCGACAAGGGCCGCGCGGTGCTGGCGCGCGCCAAGAAGCTCGTCGCCACCAAGCATGAAGCCCGCCTCAACGAAGTGCTGGGGCCGGCCAATCGCGTCGCGCTGCTCGATATGCTGTCGAAGATCGCGGCCGAGTTTTAGTCAGGCCGTCATTCCGGGGCGCGCGAAGCGCGAACCTCAGATGTGCAATTGCACATCGGGGAATCCAGAGGTTGTGGCGCGAGATTCCGGGTTCATCGCTGCGCGATGCCCGGGAATGACAAACGACAATTAATCACGCCGCGACGATACGGCCGGCAGTTGCCTTCGTCCCATTCCCCTTCAGGAACAGCCGCTCGATCTCGCGGGCGGGAAGCGGCTTGCTGAACAGGAAGCCCTGCATCTCCGTGCATCCTTCGGACGCGATGCTGTCGAGCTGTTCCTTGGTCTCGACGCCTTCGGCGGTGGCCGTCATGCCCATGCCATTGGCGAGCGCTGCGACCGCCCGCACGATGTTGAGCGAGCCCGAATTCTCGGTGATGTCCTTGACGAAGGAGCGATCAATCTTGATCTTGTCGAACGGAAAACTCTGCAAATAGGTCAGCGAGGAATAGCCGGTGCCGAAATCGTCCATCGCGATCCGGATGCCGAGCTCGCGCAACTGATGCAGCACGGCGAGTGTCGCTTCCTTGTTGTGCAGCAGCACGGTCTCGGTGATTTCGATCTCCAGCCGGGCCGGGTCCAATCCCGAGGCGGTAAGCGCGCCCGTTATCACCTGCATCAGGCCGGGGTTGCGAAACTGCGCCGCCGAAATGTTGACGGCGATGTGGAGGTTGCCGGGCCATTGCGCCGCGGTAGCGCAGGCCTGGCAGATGACCCATTCGCCCATCGGGACGATGAATCCGATCTCCTCCGCCAGCGGGATGAACGCGGCCGGCGAAATCATGCCCTTGGTTGGATGATTCCAGCGGATCAGGGCCTCAAATCCGCTGATCTCGTTGCTCGCCAGATTGACGACGGGCTGATAGTGCAGCTCGAACTCGCCCGCAGGCAGCGCCTTGCGCAAATCCTGTTCCATGACGCGGCGCGTCTGCATCTGCAGATCCATCACCGGCTCAAAGAAGCGAAACGTGCCGCGTCCGTCCCCCTTGGCGCGGTACAGCGCGAGGTCTGCACTCCGCAATAGCTTGTCGGGGCTATTGCCGTCACCGGGTCCGACCGAGATGCCGATGCTGGCTCCGATCACGGCCTGGTGACCTTCAAGGTCGTAGGGTTCGCTCAAAAGGCCGATGACGCGCTGCGCCAGCGACGTTGCGTCGGCCGGGTCCGCGATCGGGGCCTGCACGATGACGAATTCATCGCCGCCCATTCGCGCGATGGTGTCGGTGTCGCGAACCAGCCCACACAGGCGCTCGGCGACGATCTTCAGAAGCTTGTCGCCGGCGTGATGGCCAAACGTGTCGTTCACGGCCTTGAACTGATCAAGATCGAGGTGATGAACCGCGACCGCTTCCCCGCGGCTCAGGGCGTGTTCGAGCCGTTCGTTGAGCAGCACCCGGTTGGCGAGCTCGGTGAGCGAATCATGGTGGGCCATGTATTCGATCTTGACCTCGGATTGCCGCTGCTCGGTGATGTCCTCGTGCGTGGCGACCCAGCCGCCGCCGGGCATCGGCCGATGGCGGATCTTGAAGGTGCGGCCGTTCCGCAGTTCGACGATGCTGTCTTTGGCTTCGTTGGAAACCGCCACGTTGGTACGCCAGTGCAGATATTCATCCCGGGTCATCGCGGGGAAGCTGCCGGCTTCAAAGCGGAGATCGACGATGTCAGTCAGCGGCGTGCCGGGGCCGACGCGGCCGAACGGGATGTCGTACATCTCGACAAAACGGTCGTTGCACACGATCAGGCGGTGGTCTGAATCGAAGAAGCACAGCCCCTGCGACATGTTGTTGATCGCGGTGTCGAACTGGAAGTTGCGTATCCGCAGCGCCTCTTCCTGCTGCCTTCCCAGATCGTATTGTGTCTTCAGGCGGGCATGGAGTTCTTCGCGCTCGGTGATGTCCTCGTGGGTCGCCATCCCGCCGCCGCCGGGCATCGGGTAGACCGTGTAGGCGATGATCCGCCCGTCGGTGAACTCCTGGAACGTGGTGTCGAGCGCGATGTTCTGTCCGACGCGGGCGCGAACGTAATCATCCGGCGCCACCGCCACCTTCAGGCCGAGCTTCAGCCGGTGCCGGATCAGTTCGCTGGTCGGCGTGCCCGGCTTCACCTGTTCCGGCGAAAGCCCGTACATCTCCGCGTAACGTCTGTTGCAGAAGACGACTTCCCGCTTCTCATCGAAGACGACAATGCCGAGCGACAGGTGATTGATCGCCTGTTCGAGCCGTTCGCTCAAATGAGCTGGCTCGGAACCGGTCGCCCCCGCAACAGAATCCACCATTTCGCATTCCCCTGCCGCGATTTGCGGCACCCCGGCAATAAGGAGGGTCCTATTAAGGACCAGGCTGGTGAATTGCAGCTTTGAGAGGCGGCAATTGCTTGCGGGTTCCTGCGAATGTCCTCAACAAAACGTTAATGCCGTCGGCCTGGGCGGACATGAAATCGAAGGACCACGGCCCAAATTCAATCGACCAGGATCACCCTGACGTCGTTGACATTGGTGAGCGTCGGACCGGTCAGCAGCAGGTCGCCCGTTGCCACAAAGAAGGCGGTGGCGTCGTTATTGTCCAGATAGGCCCTCGGATCGAGGCCAAGCGATTTCATCTTCGCAAATGTGGTCTGGTCGATCACGGCCCCGGCGGGATCGGTCGCGCTGCCGGCGCCGCCGTCGGCACCGTCGGTATCGCCGGCCAGCGCGGAGATGCCGGGTGTCTGCTTAAGCAGGTCCGCCAGCGCCAGCGCATATTCCTGGTTGGGGCCGCCGCGGCCGTTGCCGCGCACGGTCACGGTGAGTTCGCCGCCCGACAGGATCGCGGTGCGCTTGCCCTCGCTGCGCGCTTTCAGCGCCAGTTGAACGTGAGCGGCCGCGACCTCGCGCGCCTCGCCTTCGAGGTCGGCGCCGAGACCGATGATGGCGTAGCCCGCATCCTGTGCGATCCTGATCGCCGCATCGAGCGAGGCCTTCGGCCGCGCGATCAGTTCGAACCGCGCGCGCGCGAACGCGGGGTCGCCGGGCTTGCAGCTCTCGTTCTTCGGGTCGTCCAGCGCACGCCGAACCGCATCGTCGACGGCGAGATTGTACTTCGCGACCAGCGCGCGGGCATCCGCCAGCGTGGTCGGATCCGGCACCGTCGGCCCAGACGCGATCGCGGAAGCGTCGTCGTGCGGCACGTCCGAGATCGCCAGCGTGACGATTTCGGCGGCGCGGTGGCCGGCGCGGGCCAGCCGGCCGCCCTTGATGCGCGACAAATGCTTGCGGACGATATTCATCTCGCCGATCGGCGCGCCGGAACGGAGCAGCGCGCGGTTCACCTGCTGCTTCTGCGCGAACGAAACGCCCTCGACCGGAGCGATCCAGTTCGCCGAGCCACCGCCCGACAGCAGCACCAGCAACAGGTCGTCGGCGGTTGCCTCGGCCGCGAGACGCAGCGTGTCGTCGGCGGCTTTCAGCCCGGCTTCGTCGGGCACGGGGTGGCCGGCTTCGACCACCCTGATCCGCCGCGTCGGCACGCCGTGGCCGTGCCGGGTGGTGGCAATGCCGGTGAGGCGCTCCGGGTCGAGCGCGAGCGTACCGAGATAGTGCCGCTCGGCGGACGCGGCCATGGCCGCGGCGCCCTTGCCGGCGGCGAGGCAGATCACCCGGCCTTTGGGGGCGGGAGGCAAATGCGCTGACAGCACCACATCGGGATGCGCGGCTGCGACGGCCGCATCGAAGATCGCACGCAGGAGGGGACGTCGGTCGGTCATCGGTTCACGGCAAGCCAGAGATCGCGAATGGAAGACCGGTTATCCATCCAATCGCCGCAAAAGAAAACCCCCGCGGGCGGGTCCGCGGGGGCGCTTGAGGCCGCAAATGGGCCGATCGGAATTCGGAATAGCTAGCCGCCGACGTCGCCGGAGAGGATTTCGCCGAAGCGTTCCCAGGTCTCGCCCTTGAACTTGATCAGTTGGACCTGCGAGATCGGCGCAAAGTCGGTGGGCGAGGTGTTGACCTTGATGCCCGGCAGCAAGCCTTCGAGTTCGAGGTTCTTGATGTTGGCCGCCTGCTTCATGACGTTCTCGCGCGTGAGATCGTCGCCGCAAGCCTTCAACACATGCACCAGACCCTGGGCGACGGTATAGCCGAAGATCACCGACGCATCGGCGCGGTTGGCTTCCGGATAATACTTGTCCAGGAACGCGTTCCAGGCCTTCATGCCGGCATCGTCCTTCCACTGCGCATCCGTCGGATCCTTCAGGTACTGCGACGAGATGATGTCCTGGGCGTTTTCCATGCCGGCCGGCTTGATGACGCTGCCGATCGAGGCCGAGACGTTGTTGAGGAAGTGCAGCGGCTTCCAGCCGATTTCGGCGTTCTTCTTGATCGCCTGCGCCGCGAATTTCGGCGTGGTGATGTTGATGAACACGTCGGCGCCGGTCGCCTTCATCTTGACGATGTGGGAATCGATCGTCGGTTCGGAGACTTCATAGCTCTCCTCGATGACGATCATCGATGCGGCCTTGGCGCCGAGCCCGTCCTTGAAGCCCTTCAGATAGTCCTTGCCGTAGTCGTCGTTCTGATACAGCACGGCGATCTTGGCGTTCGGCTTCTCCTTCAGGATGTACTTCGCATAGATCTGCGTTTCGCTCTGGTAGTTGGGCTGCCATCCCATGGTCCAGGGGAAGTTCTTCGGATCGTTCCACTTGGTGGCGCCGGTGGCGACGAACAGCTGCGGCACCTTCTTGGTGTTCAAATATTTCTGGATCGCCGAATTCGGCGGGGTGCCCAGCGGATTGAACACCAGCAGCACTTCGTCGCTTTCGACCAGCTTGCGGGCCTGCTCGACGGTCTTCGGCGGTGAGTAGGCATCGTCATAGCTGATGAAGTTGATCTTGCGGCCGTTGATGCCGCCTTCGGCATTGACCTTCTTGAAGTAGGCCTCTTCGGTCTTGCCGATCACGCCATAGGCGGAAGCAGGGCCGCTATAGGGCATGATGTTGCCGACCTTGATTTCAGTATCGGTGGCACCGCTGTCGTATTTTTTTTGAGCGAGCGCGCCGTTGCTCGTGGCTGCGAACGCAATGAACGCGGCCGAGGCAATGGCGAGTCTGCTGGTAGCAATAGGCATTCCGAGTCTCCCTTTTTGAGATTGTCTTTTTGTGCAAGCGTCACGCTCTGTTGTTGATTGCAGTTTGCGCATGACGTGACGGGATTGAATACGATTTAGCGGAAAGCATCAAGAAAAAGCCCCCGCGGCGATGCCGCAGGGGCTGCTCCTTTGGTAGTCAGGACCGTCTGGGCGTTATTAGCCGCCGACGTCGCCGCTGAGAACCTCGCCGAACAGCTCCCAGCCCTCGCCCTTGAACTTCATGAGCTGCAGTTGCGAGATCGGGGCGAAGTCGGTCGCCGAAGTATTGACCTTGATGCCCGGCAGAAAGCCGCCGAGCTGGAGGTCTTTGATGCTCGCTGCCTGCTTCATGACGTTCGCCCGTGTGAGGTCGTCGCCGCAGGCTTTCAGCACATGCACGAGGCCTTGGGCCACGGTGTAGCCGTACATCACCGACAAGTCGGCACGGTTGGCTTCGGGGTAGTATTTGTCCAGGAATTCGTTCCAGGCCTTCATCCCCGCATCGTTCTTCCATTGCGGATCGGTCGGATCCTTCAGATAATTCGATGAAATAATATCCTGCGCGTTTTCGAAGCCGGCAGGTTTGATGACGCTGCCAACCGAAGCCGAGACGTTGTTGAGGAAGTGCAGCGGCTTCCAGCCGATCTCCATGTTCTTCTTGATCGCCTGCGCCGCGAATTTCGGCGTCGTGATGTTCATGAACACGTCGGCGCCGCTCGCTTTGAGCTTGACGATGTGGGAGTCGATGGTCGGCTGCGAAACTTCGAAGCTCTCCTCCATGACGATCATCGACGCCGCCTTGGCGCCAAGTCCGTCCTTCAAACCTTTAAGGTAATCCTTGCCGTAATCGTCGTTCTGGTACAGCACGCCGATCTTGGCGTCCGGCTTGTGCTTCAGAATGTACTTTGCGTAGATGATGGTTTCGCTCTGGTAGTTGGGCTGCCAGCCCATGGTCCAGGGAAATTCCTTGGGGTCGTTCCACTTGGTGGCGCCGGTGGCGACGAACAGCTGCGGCACCTTCTTCTGGTTCATGTATTTCTGGATCGCCGAGTTCGGCGGCGTGCCGAGCGGATTGAACACGATCAGGACTTCGTCGCTCTCCACCAGCTTGCGCGCCTGCTCGACGGTTTTGGGCGGGCTGTAGTTGTCGTCATAGCTGATGAAGTTGATCTTGCGGCCGTTGATGCCGCCTTCGGCATTGATCTTCTTGAAGTAGGCTTCTTCGGTCTTGCCGATTACGCCGTAGGCGGAAGCCGGTCCGCTGTAGGGCATGATGTTGCCGATCTTGATTTCGGTATCGGATGCGCCGGTGTCGTATTTCTTTTGGGCAAGCGCGCCGCTGCTGGTGGCGGCGAGCAATGCGAGGGCGGCCGAAAAGGCCCCCAATCGCAAGTTGATAGCAGGCATGTTTTTCTCTCCCTGGAGACCACGATGAATGTGTCGTTTTTTCTTGGAGTTGGAGCACTTTGCGGCTCCTGCCATCATTCAATACCTTTCGGTCGCGCCGGGCAACAAAAAGCCCCCCGCGACGGTGTCACGGGGGGCGATATTTTAGTCTCGAGTCCCGGGCGGACTGCCCGTGACGCGGAATATTAATTACTGAGTTCGCCGCTGATGATGTCGCCGAACAGTTCCCATTTCTCGCCCTTGAACCGCTGCATCTGAAGCTGTTCGATCGGGGCGAAGTCCTTGGCTGACGTGTTGATTTTGACGCCGGGCAGCAGGGTGTCGGGTGCAAAGTCCTTCAGGCTGGCAGCCTGCTTCATTACGTTGGCGCGGGTGAGGTCGTCACCGCACATCTCCAGCACCTTTACCATGGTTTGCGCCGCGCCGTAGCCATACACCACGGAGCCGTCGAGCTTGTTGGCTTCGGGATAATACTTGGCGAGGAATTCGTAGAACTTCTTCATGCCGGGATCATTGTCCCACTGCGCGTCCGCGCCGTCCTTGGCGTAGTTGGCCGAGAGAATGCCTTGCGCATTCTCGAAGCCCGCCGGCTTGATCACGCTGCCGACCGAGGCCGAGACGTTGGAGACGATGTGCAGCGGCCTCCATTCGACTTCGGCGATCTTCTTGATGGCCTGGGCGGCGAACTTCGGCGTCGTGATGCTGATGAAGACGTCGGCGCCGGTGGCTTTCAGCTTGACGATGTGGGAGTCGATTGACGGCTCCGAGGTCTCATAGCTTTCCTCCGCGACGATCATCGACGCCTTGGCGCCGAGGCCGTCCTTCAGGCCCTTGAGGTAATCCTTGCCGAAGTCGTCGTTCTGATAAAACACTGCGATCTTGCCATCCGGCTTTTCCTTCATGAGGAACTTGGCATAGATCCGCGCTTCGCTCTGGTAGCTGGGCTGCCAGCCGATCGTCCAGGGGAAGTCCTTCGGCTCGTTCCATTTGGTTGCGCCGGTCGCGACGAACAGCTGCGGTATCTTCTTCGAATTGAGATACTTCTGGATCGCGGAATTGGACGGCGTGCCGAGCGGATTGAACACCACAAGCACTTCGTCGCTCTCGACCAGCTTGCGGGCCTGCTCGACGGCCTTCGGCGGGCTGTAGCTGTCGTCGTAGGTGACGAAAGTGATCTTGCGGCCGTTGATGCCGCCTTCCGCGTTGATCTTCTTGAAGTAGGCCTCTTCGGTCTTGCCGATCACGCCGTAGGCGGACGCCGGTCCGCTATAGGGCATGATGTTGCCGATCTTGATTTCGGTATCGGACGCGCCGGTGTCGTACTTCTTCTGGGCGAGGGCACTGCCGCTGACGGCAATAGAGGCGATGAGCGCCGTCGCGAACGCGGCGCTTCTTGTTGTCGAAAGCATCATTATTTAAGGATTCCCGGATTCGAGTTTGAGGTTAGTTTTTCTTCGTTAGTTTGCCGAGCAAATGCTGGGCAACCATTGCGACCTGCCTTGCGCCGTGCGGCACCAGGAAGATGACAAGGAACAGCAGCACGCCGAACACGGCGCCGGAGAGGCCCTTGGAGATGCTCTCGGCGATGTTGGGCACGAAGATGATGAAGGCGGCGCCGACGAACGAGCCCGGCAGCCAGCCCACGCCGCCGACCACCATGCCGAGGAATAGCGCGATGGCCAGGTTGATCGTGTAGCTGTCGGGCGCCACGAACGCCACGACGATGGCGCTGAGCCCGCCGGCAATGCCGGTGATGCCCGCGGACACGCCGAAGGCGAGCGTCTTGTACTGCGCGACGTCGACGCCCATGGCGGAGGCCGCGATCTCATTGTCGCGGATCGACATGAAGGCGCGGCCCGAGCGCGAGCGCAGCAGGTTGATCGACCCGATATAGATCGCCAGCGAGATCGCCAGTGTGAAGTAATACAGCCACTTGTCCTGTCCGATCGGCAGGCCGAACGGCGCATCGGGTTTCATGACGGTGAGGCCCTGCACGCCGCCGGTCCAATGCTCGAGGAAATGCAGCTTCAGGAGCTGCGGCATGGCGACCGCCAGCGCAAAGGTGGCAAGGGCAAGGTAGATGCCGGAAAGCCGCAATGCGGGTTTGCCGAACAGGTAGCCGGCGCCGAACGAGACCAGCCCCGCGATCGGCAGCGTCAGCGCGTAGTTCATGTTGGCGGTTTCCATCAGGACCGCCGACGTATAGGCGCCGAGCGCGTAGAACGCGCTTTGGCCGAGCGAGAACTGACCGCTTCCGCCGGTCAGGATGTTGAGCGCCAGCACCGCGATCCCGTAGATCATGACCATCGTCATCTGGAAGACGACGAAGTTCTTCACGAATATAGGGGTAACGAGCAGCGCCGCCAGGATCACCAGCGAGGTGCCGGTGCCCAGCGTCATGGCCCGCTTCGGAACGGCCTCGACGGCCGGGGCTTCTGTAACGGCGTCTTCTGCAGCTGCGCTCATGATCAGACTCGCTTGACGATGGCTCGGCCGAAGAGACCGGCAGGTTTGAAGACCAGGACGGTGATGATCAGCGCAAGCGCGATCGGCAGTTTCAGTTCATTACCCACGCCGGGGATGTAGGTGCCGGCGAGGTTCTCGAAGACGCCGACCAGGAAGCCGCCGATGACGGCGCCAAGCGGCGAGGAAAGCCCGCCGAGCACGGCGGCGGCGAAACCGTAAACCAGGACGCCGCCCATCATGTTCGGCTCGAGGAAGACGACCGGGGCGATCAGGATGCCGGCGACGGCGCCGATCGCGGAGGCCATGCCCCAGCCCAGCGCGATCATCCAGGAGGTGTTGACGCCGACCAGCCGCGCCGATTCCGGCAACGCCGCAGCAGCGCGCATCGCAAGGCCAATCCGGGTGAACTGGAAAAAGAGGTAGAGCCCGATCAGCATCAGGAGAGTGACGCCGATCATCCCGGCCTGGTGGGTCGAGATCAGCTGGCTGCCGAGGAAGGGCGAGGATCCGAAAGGCGTCGGATACTGCTTGATGGTAAAATCCCAGATCAGGCCGGCGATCGAGTTGACGATGGCGAACAGGGCGATGAAGCCGGCGACGTTGGTCAGGACCGGGGCCTTGGCCAGCGGCTTGAACAGCAGCCGCTCGATGAGGATGCCGCCGGCAAAGGAGATGATCAGCGTGGCCAGGAAGGCCCACCAGTACGGTATGCCCCACTGCATCAGCTGCCAGGAGATGAAGGTCGAGAACATCGCCATTTCGCCCTGGGCGAAATTCAGATGGTCGATCGCCTGGTAGATCATGACCACCGCGAGCGCCATACAGGCATAGATTGCGCCTGTGGCGATGCCGGCCAGGACTTGGTTGGTAAGTAGTTCCACGGCCGTGCTCCTCAGTAGCCCAGATAGGATTTGCGGACGTCTTCGTTGCTCGCGATTTCCTTCGCGTTCCCCGACATCACGATTTTTCCGGTTTCGATCACATAGGCCTGGTCGGCGAGCTCCAGCGCCAGTTGCGCGTTCTGCTCCACCACCAGAATGGTAACCTTGTCCTCACGGTTGATCTTGCCGAGGATCTTGAACAGGTCGCGCACGATCAGGGGGGCGAGACCGAATGACGGCTCGTCCAGCAGCATCAGCCGCGGCCGCAACATCAGCGCACGCGCGACCGCGAGCATTTGCTGTTCGCCGCCCGACAGCGTTCCGGCCTGCTGGGTATGGCGTTCCTTCAGCACCGGGAAATGCGCGTACATGCGCTCGATGTCGGAAACGATGTTCTTCGAGTCGCTGCGCGTGATGGCGCCGAGCTGCAGGTTCTCTTCCACCGTCATGGTGGTGAAGGTGCCGCGGCCCTGTGGCACATGCGCAATGCCGAGACGGACGACGTTTTCGGTCGAGCGGCCGGAGAGCGACTTGCCCTCGAATTCGATCGCGCCGGTGGAGCGCACCATGTTGCAGATCGCCCGCAGGGTGGTGGTCTTGCCGGCGCCGTTGGCGCCGAGCAGGGTGGTCAGGCTGCCCTCGTTGAGGGCAAAGGACAGGCCGTGGAGCGCCTGGACCTGGCCGTAATAGGCCCGCAAATCCTTGACGTTGAGCATCGCGGTCATTGGTCGTCCTTGCTCCCCAGATAGGCTTTGATGACATCCGGGTCGGCCTGGACCTGGGCCGGGGTTCCCTCGGCAAGCTTGCGGCCGAAGTTGAGTGCGACGACATGGTCGGCGATCGACATGACAAGACCCATGTGATGTTCGACCAGCAGCACGGTCATATGGCGTTCGTCGCGAATGCGGCGGATCAGATCGCCGAGCACGTGAACT
Organism: Bradyrhizobium sp. AUGA SZCCT0431; assembly: GCF_018131065.1. Taxonomy (NCBI): domain Bacteria; kingdom Pseudomonadati; phylum Pseudomonadota; class Alphaproteobacteria; order Hyphomicrobiales; family Nitrobacteraceae; genus Bradyrhizobium; species Bradyrhizobium sp. AUGA SZCCT0431. The sequence continues at coordinate 21,035 of NZ_JAFCLR010000041.1, forward strand.
TCCTCGTGGTTGAGACCGCCGGCGGGCTCGTCGAGCAGCAGGATTTTCGGATCGGCGGCCAGCGCGCGCGCCAGCTCGACGCGCTTCTGGGTGCCGAAGGGCAGGCCGGATACCACGGTGTGTGCGACGTCACCGAGATCCAGATAATCGAGGATCTCATGAACCTTCCTGTTGATCTCGGCTTCGCCGCGGCGAACCCAGGCGAGCTTGAGCGAATCCGAGATGATGTCGCTGGAGGTGCGCGCGTGGCAGCCGACGCGAACGTTGTCCATCACCGAGAGGTTGGGAAACAGCGCGACGTTCTGGAAGGTGCGGCCGATGCCGATCTCGGCGATCTTGTGCGCTGGCCGCGTCAGGATGCTGACGCCTTCCATCAGAATGTCGCCGGTGCTCGGCTGATAAAGCCTGGAAAGGCAATTGAAGAGCGTTGTCTTGCCGGCGCCGTTCGGTCCGATCAGGCCGAGGATGGCGCCCTTGTGCATGTCAAAGGACACACCATTCAACGCGATGATGCCGCCGAACACGACGCTGACGTCGCGAACCGCAAGCAAGGGAGCATTTCCCTGCGCGAGCTGTGCCTGCGTCATCGCGTCCCGCCCAAGTGAGTCATAAAGTAACTCATGGAGTAACTCATGGAGTAACTCATGGAGCGGGAATGACCGCGCGAAAGCTTGCGCCGGTCATGATGATGGCTACCTGATCCCCTCGACCACACGTGCAACTTTCCCTCCTGCTTTCAACTTCTTGTTCTCTTCTTTTTTGGATTGCGGGGCCGCGCCGCCCAGCGCCGCCTCGATGTTCCTTACCATCGTCACAAGGCGAGGTCCAATGTCGTTGATCAAGCGATCTTCCGTGAAACGGAAAGCGGGCGCGCCACAATTGAAGGCATACGGCCCGGTTCCATCGCTGAGCTTCAACGCGACGCCTACCGCGTGCACATCGTCTTGCCATTCGCCTGCGGAGATCGTGAATCCCTGACGCGCCACCATTTCGCCCGCGCGTTCGATGCCGTCGCGCATTCGCGGCCAGCGGCTGCTGCCGTAATGGTCGCGCAGTTCGCGCAACAAAGCGGCACGCTCGTCATCGGGCAGCGCCCAGATATAGGCACGTCCCATCGCGGTGGTCGCTATCGGTACCCGCGAACCGACGTCGAGCTGCACGCCAAGCAAGCCGGTCCGGCTCTGGCCGAAATAGATCATGCTGTGACGGTCGCGGCCGCCGACCGCAACCGCGCCGCCGGTCTCGCGCATCAGCGCTTCACGGTAGGGTTCGGACAAATGCCGAACGCCGAGATTGGCCAGCGCGGCATACCCCAGGGCCATGGCTGATGGCGCGAGCTGATACTTTTCGAACCGCGGAACGGGTGTAAGATAGCCCAGCTTGGTCAAGGTGTAGGTCAGCCGGGAAATGGTTGGCTTCGGCAATTTAGTACGGGCAGCGATCTCTTGATTGCCAAGAAGCCCGTCGTTGGGTTGGAATGCGCGCAACACATCAAGTCCGCGGGAGAGCGCGACGACGAAGCTGCGATCTGTCGCCGCTTTCTTCCCTGGACGTTTCATTGCCTGCTGCTTTGCCGAGCTCGTTGACAAGGGACGTGCTTCAAAATAACCCTCCGTGTCAAGATGTGGAATTGAATTTCGCAGTGCGAAATCAACAAAACACCGTAGCTACTCAACGCAAGTCGAGCGGCAATCAAAGAACAAGTATCAAGGGAGAGTCCCGTGAACGAAGTCGTAACACTCGAACGTCATGACGCCATCGCCATCGTCACGGTCAACAGCCCTCCGGTGAACGCGCTCAGCGCCGCCGTGCGTGGCGGCATTTTCGACTGCATGAAGGCTGCGATCGCTGATCCCGAGGTGAAGGCGATCGTGCTGACCTGCGGCGGCCGCACCTTCATCGCCGGCGCCGACATCACCGAATTCGGCAAGCCGCCGAAGCCCCCGGGTCTGCATGAAGTGCTGGTCGCGATGGAGAACTCGCCGAAGCCGATCATTGCCGCCATCCACGGCACCGCGCTTGGCGGTGGTCTCGAAGTTGCTCTGGCATGCCACTATCGCGTCGCGACCAAGGAAGCCAAACTCGGCCTGCCCGAAGTGAAGCTCGGCCTGTTGCCGGGCGCCGGCGGCACCCAGCGCCTGCCGCGCGCGATCGGCCCGGAGATGGCGGTCAAGATGATCGTCAGCGGCGATCCGATCGGTGCCGCTGAAGCCCTCAAGAACGGCCTGATCGAGGAAATCGTCGAAGGTCCGGCCTCGGGCGGCGAAGCCTTTGCCCTCAAGGTGCTGGCGGAGAAGCGCCCGCTGCGCAAGCTGCGCGACGACGATTCAAAGCTCGCCGCGGCGAAAGCCGATATTTCGATCTTCACCAACGCGGTCGCGGCCCTCACCAAGAAGGCGCGCGGGCTGGAAGCGCCGTTCGCTGCCGCGGATGCCGTGCGCGCCGCGATCGAACTGCCGTTCGACGAAGGCTTGAAGAAGGAGCGCGAGGGGTTCCTCAAGCTGGTGTCATCAGACCAGTCGAAGGCGCAGCGCTACGCCTTCTTCAGCGAACGCGAGGCGGCAAAGGTCGCCGGCGTTCCCGAAGGCACAAAACCGCGCAATGTCGAGCGCGTCGCCATCATCGGCGCCGGCACCATGGGCGGCGGCATTGCGATGTCGTTCGCCAATGCCGGTATCCCGGTGACGCTGATCGAGACCGGCGAAGAGCAGCTCAAGCGCGGCATGGGCGTGATGCAGAAGAATTACGAGGCGACCGCCGCGCGCGGTGGCATCCCAGCCGATGCGCCGGCCAAGCGGATGGGCCTGATCACCGGCGTGGTCGGCCTTGAGAACGTCAAGGACGCTGACCTTGTGATCGAAGCCGTGTTCGAAACCATGGCGGTCAAGAAGGAAGTGTTCACCGCGCTCGACAAATACGCCAAGAAGGGCGCCGTGCTCGCCTCCAACACCTCCTATCTCAACATCGACGAGATCGCGAAGGTGACCAGCCGTCCGCAGGACGTGCTCGGCATGCACTTCTTCTCCCCGGCCAACGTGATGAAGCTGTGCGAGATCGTCCGCGCCGACAAGACCGCGCCGGATGCTTTGACCACGGCCGTCTCGATCGCCCGCAAAATTGCGAAAGTTCCGGCGGTGGTCGGCGTCTGCGACGGTTTTGTCGGCAACCGCATGCTCGCCCAGCGCGGCAAGCAGTCCGAAAAGCTGCTGTTCGAAGGCGCCTTGCCGCAGCAGGTCGATGCTGTCGTGACGAAATTCGGCATGCCGATGGGCCCGTTCGCGATGGGCGATCTCGCCGGCCTCGACATCGGCTGGCGCTCGCGCAAGGACCGCGGCCTCAAGTCGGAAATCGCGGATGCGCTGTGCGAAGCCGGCCGCTTCGGCCAGAAGACCGGCAAGGGCTACTACAAGTATGAAGGCGGTTCGCGTTCGCCGATGCCCGATCCGGAAGTCGAGAAGCTGATCGCAGAAACCCTGCAGCGCCTCGGCCGCAAGACCCGTGTCGTCAGCGATGACGAAATCCTCGAGCGCATGATGTACCCGATGATCAACGAGGGTGCGCGGATCCTCGAGGAGGGCATCGCGGCGCGTCCGAGCGATATCGACGTGATCTGGCTCTATGGCTATGGCTGGCCGATCTATCGCGGCGGCCCGATGTTCTATGCCGACCAGGTCGGACTCAAGCACATCGCGGATCGCTTGTCGTACTACGCCAAGGAGACCAACGATCCCTCGCTCGAGCCGGCGCCGCTGCTCAAGCGTCTCGCCGCGGAGGGCAAGACGTTTGCGTCGCTGGCACAGTCGAAAGCGGCTTGATGGGCCACTGCTCGTTCCACTCGTCATTCCGGGTTCGAGCTTCGCTCGCCCCGGAATGACGGTCTCTAATGAGCGCTCGTGAAAGCCTGCATGACCCATCCCGGCGAACAGTTCTATCCGCACGGCGTTCACTGGAACGATCCGATTGCGCGCGGCACGCTGCCTGACCTGTTGTCGGCAGCGGCCGCCGAGTTCGGATCGCGTCCCGCGATTGAATTTCGCGACCGGTCGATCAGCTATGCCGGGCTGGAGGCCCTGGTGGAGACGGCAGCCTCGGCCTTCCTGCGCGCAGGCTACGGCAAGGATCAATCGGTCGCGCTGTTCCTCGGCAATTCGCCGGATCATCCCGTCAATTTCTTCGGCGCGTTGAAGGCAGGTGCCCGCATCGTGCATCTCAGCCCGCTCGACGGCGAGATCGCGCTGTCGCACAAGCTCTCCGATTCCGGCGCGCGCGTGCTGGTCACCAGCAATTTGTCGGCGTTGTTGCCGACGGCGCTGAAATTCCTCGACAAGGGCCTGCTCGATCGCCTGATCGTCTGCGAGGACGATGATTGGGGCAAGGTCGGCACGCCGCAGACCAAGCTGCCGGATAACCCGGCTGTCATCACCTACAAGCAATTCACCGACGGCGCGGTGAGGCCTGCGCAATGGCCTGTCATGAGCGCCGACGATGTCGCGCTGCTGCAATATACCGGCGGCACCACGGGCCTGCCGAAGGGCGCCATGCTCAGCCACGGCAACCTGACTTCTGCCGTTTCGGTCTATGACGTCTGGGGTGCGCCGTCGCGCGCCGAGCGCAACGCGATCGAGCGCGTGATCTGTGTGTTGCCGCTGTTCCATATCTACGCGCTGACGGTCGTGCTGCTGTCGTCGATCCGGCGCGGCAATCTGATCTCGCTGCACCAGCGCTTTGATGTCGACGCCGTGATGCGCGACATTGAGTTGAAGCGCGCCACGGCGTTCCCCGGCGTGCCGACGATGTGGATCGCGATCGCGGCATTGCCCGATCTCGATAAGCGCGATCTGTCCTCGCTGGTCAGCGTCGGCTCGGGCGGCGCACCGCTGCCGGTCGAGGTCGCGCGGATCCTCGAACAGAGGGTCGGCATGAAGCTGAAGAGCGGCTGGGGCATGACCGAGACCTGCTCGCCCGGCACCGCCCATCCCAAGGAAGGCCCGGAGAAGCCGGGCTCGATCGGGTTGATGCTGCCGGGGATCGAGATGGACGTGGTGTCGCTCGACGATCCCACACAATTGATGCCGGTCGGCGAAGTCGGCGAAATCCGCATCCGCGGGCCGAACGTCACCAAAGGCTACTGGAACCGGCCGAAGGAAACCGCGGAAGCGTTCGTCGGCGACCGCTTCCTGACCGGCGATATCGGCTACATGGATGGCGACGGCTATTTCTATCTGGTCGACCGCAAGAAGGACATGATCATCTCCGGCGGCTTCAACGTCTACCCGCAGATGATCGAGCAGGCGATCTACACCCATCCCGCCGTGCAGGAAGTGATCGTGATCGGTATTCCCGACGATTACCGCGGCGAGGCCGCAAAAGCCTTCATAAAGCTGCGCGCGGATGCAAAACCGTTCGCGCTGGAAGAGCTGCGTAGCTTCCTCACCGGCAAGCTCGGCAAGCATGAAATCCCGGCCGCGCTCGATTTCGTCGATGAATTGCCGCGCACGCCGGTCGGCAAGCTCTCGCGCCACGAATTGCGTCTGCGGCAGCCTTCGCCGCAGGCCAAACCACAATTGGCATCGGGAGGCCGTGCGTGAGTGAGGTGGTAACCACTCCATCGTCGTCCCGGCGAAGGCCGGGACCCATACGCCGTGCCGGCGATGATGGAAGATGGAGCCAGTTGCCTTTGCTACAAAAAACATCGGTGGTTATGGGTCCCGGCCCCCGTGCGCACTCGCGCACTAGGCCGGAACGACGCAAGTAAAGAGAATTCGTAGTTCTAATTCGCTCACAGGAGGATCCGATGGATCTCGCTTTCAGCAAGGAAGAGATAGCGTTTCGTGAGGAAGTGCGGGCCTTCTTCAAAGACAACGTGCCGCCGGATACACGGCGCAAGCTGCAGGAAGGCCGCCACCTTTCCAAGGACGAGATGGTGACCTGGTGGCGCATCCTGAACAAGAAGGGCTGGGGCGTCTCGCACTGGCCGAAGGAATATGGCGGCACGGGGTGGACCTCCGTGCAGCATTACATCTTCAACGAAGAGCTGCAGATGCACCCGGCGCCGGCGCCGCTCGCCTTCGGCGTCAGCATGGTCGGGCCCGTGATCTACACCTTCGGCAATGAAGCGCAGAAGAAGCAGTATCTGCCGCGCATCGCCAATGTCGACGACTGGTGGTGCCAGGGCTTTTCGGAGCCGGGCTCCGGATCGGACCTCGCTTCGCTGAAGACCAAGGCCGAGCGCCGTGGCGATAAATACATCATCAACGGCCAGAAGACCTGGACCACGCTGGCCCAGCACGCCGACATGATCTTCTGCCTCTGCCGCACCGACAACAACGCCAAGAAGCAGATGGGCATCTCGTTCATCGTGTTCGACATGAAGTCGAAGGGCATCACGGTGCGCCCGATCGAAACCATCGACGGCGGCCACGAGGTCAACGAAGTGTTCTTCGACGACGTCGAGGTGCCCGTCGAGAATTTGATCGGCGAGGAGAACAAGGGCTGGGATTACGCCAAGTTCCTGCTCGGCAATGAGCGCACCGGCATCGCCCGGGTCGGCGTTTCCAAGGAGCGGCTGCGCCGCATCAAGGAACTCGCCGCCAAGGTCGAATCCAACGGCAAGCCCGTGCTCGAAGACCAGGGTTTCCGCGAGAAGCTCGCGGCCTGCGAGATCGAGCTGAAGGCGCTCGAGCTGACGCAGCTGCGCGTCGTCGCCGATGAAGGCAAGCACGGCAAGGGCAAGCCCAATCCGGCGTCCTCGGTCTTGAAGATCAAGGGCTCGGAAATCCAGCAGACCACCACCGAACTCCTGATGGAAGTGATCGGCCCGTTCGCCGCGCCCTATGACGAGCATGGCGACGACGGCTCCAACGAGGCGATGGACTGGACCGCGCAGATCGCGCCGAGCTACTTCAACAACCGCAAGGTCTCGATCTACGGCGGCTCCAACGAGATCCAGCGCAACATCATCACCAAGGCGGTGCTGCGGCTGTGACGTTCGACTAACAACAGGTGTCGTCCCCCGCGAAAGCGGGGGACCCAGTACGCCGCGGCGGTCATGGTTACAACGAACGCCTGTGATTACTGGATCCCCGCCCCAGTGCGCAATTGCGCACAAGGCGGGGATGACGAGGGGAGAACCGGGCAACAGCGTTGCCGCATCGATAGCCGGAGAGAGTAAACAACATGGATTTTGATTTGTCCGAGGAGCAGCGGCTTCTCAAGGAAAGCGTCGACGGTCTCCTCAACGATTCCTACGACTTCGAGGCGCGCAAGAAATACCGCACCGAGAAGGGCGGCTGGAGCAGGACGGTCTGGGGCAAGCTCGCCGAACAGGGCTTGCTCGGTCTTCCGTTTTCGGAAGAAGACGGCGGCTTTGGCGCCGGCGCGGTCGAGACCGCGATCGTGATGGAGGCGATGGGCAAGGCGCTGGTGCTGGAGCCTTATCTGGCCACGGTTGTGATCGCCGGCGGCTTCCTGCGCCATGGCGGCTCGGCCGAACAGAAGGCCGCGCATATTCCCGGGATCATCGACGGCAGCAAGACCTTTGCCTTCGCGCAGCTCGAGAAGAACTCGCGCTATGATCTTTCCGACGTCGCGACGACGGCGAAGAAAAAGGGCGCGGGCTGGGTGATCGACGGCGAAAAATTCGTCGTGATCAACGGCGAGAACGCCGACACCCTGATCGTGACCGCGCGCACCAAGGGCGAGCGGCGCGACAAGAGCGGCATCGGCGTGTTCCTGGTGCCGGCCAATGCCAAGGGCATCAGCCGCAAGGGCTATCCGACCCAGGACGGCCTGCACGCCGCCGACATCACGCTGACCGGCGTCGAGGTTGGCGCCGAGGCTGCGATCGGCGATCCCGAGAACGCGCTTGATCTGATCGAGCGCGTGGTCGACGACGCCCGCACCGCGATGTGCGCCGAAGCCGTCGGCGCGATGGATGAATCGCTGAAATCCACGGTCGAGTACCTGAAAACGCGAAAACAGTTCGGCGTCGCGATCGGCACCTTCCAGACCCTGCAGCACCGTGCCGCCGACATGTTCGTCGCCGTCGAACAGGCCCGCAGCATGTCGATGTTCGCGACCATGGCGGCCGATTTCGACAACGCCAAGGAGCGCGCGACGGCGGTGGCTGCCGCCAAGGTGCAGATCGGCAAGTCGCTGAAGTTCGTCGGCCAGCAGTCGATCCAGCTCCATGGCGGCATCGGCATGACCCAGGAAGCCAAGATCGGCCACTACTTCAAGCGCCTGACCATGATCGAGAACACCTTTGGCGACACGGATTATCATTTGCGCCGTGTGACGGATGGGGGCGGGTTGATTTAGTCTCACCGTCATTGCCGGGCTTGACCCGGCAATCCATCGCTCTTGAAAAGATGGATGCCCGGGGCAAGCCCGGGCATGACTAGATAAGATCGTCATTGCGAGCGAAGCGAAGCAATCCATCGCGCGGCAAAGCAAGTGTGGATTGCTTCGTCGCTTTGCTCCTCGCAATGACGGCAAAAAGAATCAGCGAGGAAGCAACAATGAAAAACACCCCGTTCGATCTCACCGGCAAGGTCGCCGTCATCACCGGTTCGAGCCGCGGCATCGGCCGCTCCTCGGCGGAACTGTTGGCAAAACTCGGCGCCAGGGTCGTGATCTCCAGCCGCAAGGCGGATGCCTGCGTGGAGGTCGCCGAAGGCATCAAGAAGGCCGGCGGCGATGCCCATGTGATTCCCTGCAACATCTCGCGCCGCGAGGAAGTCGACGCGCTGATTTCGGGCACCACAAAGCATTACGGCAAGGTCGACATCCTGGTCTGCAACGCCGCGGTCAATCCCTATTACGGCCCGCTGCTCGACATCAAGGACGAGGCCTTCGACAAGATCATGGGCTCCAACGTCAAGAGCAACATCTGGCTGTGTGCGCAGGCGATCCCGCAGATGGCGGAACGCGGCAACGGCTCTGTCGTGATCGTGTCCTCGATCGGCGGCCTGCGCGGCTCCACCGTGATCGGCGCCTACGGCATCTCCAAGGCCGCGGATTTCTCGCTGTGCCGCAGCCTCGCCGGCGAATGGGGCCCGAAGGGCGTCCGCGTCAATTGCGTGGCGCCGGGCCTCGTGAAAACCGATTTCGCCCGCGCGCTGTGGGAAGACCCGGACAATCTGAAGCGCCGCACCGCCACCACGCCGCTGCGCCGCATCGGCGAACCCGACGAAATCGCGGGTGCGGTGGCGTATCTCGCCTCCGATGCGTCGACGTTCATGACCGGGCAGACGATCGTGGTGGATGGCGGGGTGACCACGGCGGCGACGTAGCTTCTCGCTCTCTCAACGCGTCGTCCCGGCGAACGCCCATAGGCGCTAAAATAGTCTTGCGGATCGGAATCCATCTGTGATTCCAACGTGTCATGAGACACGAATCGCTTTTGAACGAAGACTGGTCGAACGTTGTCGTGCGGCTTGGTGGAGCGGAAAAGCTCCATGTTACGGCGCGGGAGACGAAGGCATTCTTGCGTCCGCGAGAGATCACCAATGCGGTGGATTTGCTGCGGCTGATCCTGGCCTATTGTCTGGGCGACGGGGGATTGCGGTCGACTGCGGCATGGGCGACATCGGTGGGCCTTGTCGACGTTTCCAATGTGGCGCTGCTGTATCGCTTGCGTCAGTGCGGGGACTGGCTCGCGATGCTGGTGGGTCAGGCGCTTGCCGCCGCCGCTCCGAAAGCGAGCCGCGGCCGGATCATCCGTATCATTGACGCCACCACGGTGCCGAAGAAAGGGCCAGGCGCCAGGAAGAAGAACGAGTTGTGGCGTATTCATAGCGCGTTTGATCTTCCGCAAGAGCGCTTTGGCCACTTCGAACTGACCGATCAGCAGGCCGGCGAGACGCTCGACCGGATACCGGTGGTTGCCGGGGAGATCCGCCTTGCCGATCGGGCCTATGTACAACCGGACCGCATGGCGAGCCTGATCGAAGCCGGCGCAGATCTCGTGATCCGGGCCGGTTGGAAGAGCGCCCGCTGGCTCGATGGCGAAGGCAACGTGGTCGATCTTGTCGCCGAGTTGAAGGCGTCAGTCCGCGGTCTGATCGACCGACCGATCTGGATAAAACGCAAGCGCGGCGCGCCTCTCGCCTTGCGTCTGGTTGCGGTCAAGAAGCCGGCGCAGGCTGCCGCCGTTGCGCGGCGCAAGGCGCGCCGAGGCGCACAGCAGGGAGGCCACCAGCTCTCGCAGCAGACGCTCGACGCCGCGGATTGGGTGATCCTGGTAACCTCGCTCAAGCCGAAAGATTTTGCGACTGCTGATGTTCTGGCTCTCTATCGCCTGCGATGGCGGATTGAACTCGCCTTCAAGCGGCTGAAGAGCCTGATCGGCCTGAAGGGACCACCCGGGACCGACGAACGCTCCGCCAGACCTCATGTGCTGGCTCATCTATTGACCATTCTTCTGCTCGAGCCATTCATCGACGAACTCGAGGACTCTCCCCGCTTGGCCGAAGCCGCCTGACACCGCCTGGCGCTTGGCGATTACTCCAGCGCCTCATCGCCGCGCTACTCCAGGCAGTAATCCCACAGCCCACCATCGCCTCCCTGCGTCGATCAAAGCTGGCCCTCCGGCGCCATCTCCGCGAACCGCCAAGAAAACGTCGCTATCAAATGATGCCCCGGCTATCTTAGCGCCTATGGGCGAACGCCGGGACCCATACCGCGTTGTGGTATCGGCCGAAACAAGGTGGCCGACACTGTGCCATGATCGATGGGCCGCGGCGTATGGGTCCCGGCTCAAGGCCGGGACGACGGTGAGATATTGACCTTCGCCTCCCAATCGGATTGCCTCTCGGCCACCACCAACCTTTCCGGGAAGCACCATCATGTCCTTTGTGCTGGCCATCGATCAGGGCACCACATCCTCGCGCGCCATCGTGTTTCGATCGGACATTTCGATCGCCGCCACGGCGCAGCAGGAATTCCCGCAGCATTTCCCGGCCTCGGGCTGGGTCGAGCACGAGCCGGAGGATATCTGGACCTCCACGGTGATGGTCTGCCGCGACGCGCTAAAAAAAGCCGGCCTGAAGGCGAAAGACATCGCCGCGATCGGCATCACCAACCAGCGCGAGACCACGGTCGTTTGGGACCGCGCCACCGGCCAGGCCGTGCATCGCGCCATCGTCTGGCAGGACCGCCGCACCGCCGACATCTGCGCCAAACTGAAGGCCGAAGGCCATGAGCCTGCGATCTCGGCCAAGACCGGCCTGATCATCGATCCCTATTTCTCGGGCACGAAAGTCGCCTGGATCCTCGACCACGTGCCCGGCGCGCGCGAACGCGCTGCGCGCGGCGAGCTGATGTTCGGCACCGTCGATTGCTATCTGCTGTGGCGTCTGTCAGGCGGCAAGGTGCACGCGACCGACGCCACCAACGCCTCGCGCACGCTGCTGTTCAACATCCACACCGGCGAGTGGGACGACGACCTGCTGAAACTGCTGCGCGTCCCGCGCTCGATGCTGCCCGAGGTAAAGGACTCCTCCGCCAAATTCGGCGAGAGCGAACCAGATTTGTTCGGCGGCGTGATCGCGATCTCCGGCATCGCCGGCGACCAGCAGGCCGCGACCATCGGCCAGGCTTGCTTCACCCCCGGCATGATCAAATCGACCTACGGCACCGGCTGCTTCGCGCTGCTCAACACCGGCGCCACGCCGGTGGCCTCGAAGAACAAGCTGCTCACCACCATCGCCTATCAGTTGAACGGCAAGCGCACCTATGCGCTGGAAGGCTCGATCTTCGTCGCCGGCTCCGCGGTGCAATGGCTGCGCGACGGCCTCGGCATCATCAAGCAGGCGTCGGAAACCGGCCCGCTCGCCGACAAATCCGATTCCATGCAGAGCGTCTATCTGGTGCCGGCCTTCGTCGGCCTCGGCGCGCCCTACTGGAATCCCCGCGTGCGCGGCGCGCTGTTCGGCCTCACCCGCAACACCGGCCCCGCCGAACTCGCGCACGCCGCGCTGGAGAGCGTCTGCTACCAGACGTTCGATCTCTGGGCCGCGATGCGCGCCGACTGGCCCGACGCCAAAGCCGCCAACATCGTGCTCCGCGTCGACGGCGGCATGACCGCCTCCGACTGGACCATGCAGCGCCTCGCCGACCTGCTCGACGCCCCCGTCGATCGCCCGATGATCCAGGAAACCACCGCGCTGGGCGCCGCCTACCTCGCGGGTCTGCAGGCGGGTGTCTATCCCGAGCCCGCGAAGTTCGCCGACAATTGGCGGCTGGAGCATCGCTTCAAGCCGGCGATGAGTGCGGCGACAAGAGAGCGCAAGCTTGCAGGGTGGGCGAGGGCGGTGAAGGGCTTACTCGCGAGCGATGAGGGGGAAGGGTAACTCCACCCGTCATCGCCGGGCTTGACCCGGCGATCCACGTCTTACTTCCTTCGACCCAGAGCAGCGCAATGACCCTCCCCGACGGCGACTTCGACGTTCCCTCCGGCAAGATCGCCACCGTCGTTACGCATCTGGAGATGACCGAACTCCCCGCGATCCCGTCCGACCCTGCGGGCGCATGGACGCTGCGCCGGGTCGAGACGCCCGCGCTTGACTGGTATCGCGAACTGTTCCGCCGCGTCGGCGAGGAGTGGCTGTGGATTTCGCGGACGCGGATGTCGGATGCCAAGCTCGCCGCGATCATCCATTCGCCGCTGGTGGAGGTCTATGCGCTGGAGCATGAGGGCCGCGGCGAAGGCCTGCTGGAGCTGGACTTTCGCGAGGCCGGCCAGTGCGAGCTCGCGTTCTTCGGCGTTACCGCAAAACTGATCGGCAGCGGCGCCGGCCGCTGGCTGATGAACCGCGCGCTGGAGCTGTCCTGGTCGCGGCCGATCGAGCGGTTTTGGGTGCACACCTGCACGCACGATCATCCGTCAGCCGTGGCGTTCTATCAGCGCTCGGGCTTTCGCGCCTTCCGGCGGCAAATCGAGATCGAGGACGACCCGCGGCTCGACGGCACCGCGCCGCGTGACGCGGCGAGGCATGTGCCGGTGATTGAGTGATGCCAGGTCGCTGCAAAGACCACCGCAGTCATCACCCGCGAAAGCGGGTGATCCAGTATTCCAGAGGCGTCAGCGATGGAACCGCGGCACCCCGGCGTACTGGATACTCCGCCTTCGCGGAGTATGACGACGTGTCTTGAGGCCTCAGTTAGGTAGCTCGTATGGTGCCAGCCGCCACAATCGTTCCGGCAGCGGTTGCCGCGCGGGAAGCGCGAGTTCTCCATAGCTGGATCGTAACGGCAGGTTTGGTTTCCAGAAATGGACAACAAAGACGACGCGATATTGAGACGCTTCTGGTAATTTCTGGGTACGGCTGAGGTCGATGAGTGTCTTGCCATCCGGCGTGAGAAACTTTTCGTTCCATGCCACCTGCCAGAAGTTCTCGGACTGCGCCGGATCTGGTTGGACGAACTTTCCGATATCGAAGCTCGCGTCGGGGTTCGAGACCATTACCTCGATCACGGCCGCTTCATCCATGTGAAAACGGAGCTCTTCTTCCTCTTCCTGTCGATCCGTGTCGGTGTAGGGCTGTGGGTCTCGACCCAAGCGCCGAAGCTTTTCCTTGACCTCTTCGGAAAGGTTAGCCGGGTCGCCGGATGCGATCTTTTCCCTGATGAAGCGCGAGTAGGCTTCCTTGTCGGCGCTAAGTGAATATAGACCGATGACCTTAAGAGATGGAGATTGCATTCCGTTCTGTCCCTGCGCACGGACAATCAACAGTGGCAGCATCAACAATATCGATATGAGCCGGAGCTTCACTCTAAAACAAATCCTGCTTCGCCCGCGACAGCGAAAACCCGCGGCGGTCCGCATTGAAGCACGTGACGCCCGTCTGCTCCGACGTGCAGGTAAAGCCGCCGCGCTGCCAGACTTCGCCATAGGCGAGCAGCGGCATCTTCGGGTCCATGACCGTGTCGCCGTAGCAAAGGCGCGTCGCGCCACCCTTCGCGTTCATCTCGAACGCCTTGCCCCATTCGAGATCGCAATCGGCCGGCCGCCGTGCGGTCACCGTGGCTTCCATGATGTCGCAGCGGAGCGTGTTCTGCTTGTCGTAGTCGAAATAGGCGCAGGCGATGTTTTTCGATGGCGACTGGAAGCCGGTGGGGCCGCTCTGGGCGTGAGCTGAGCCGGCAAGGAGCAGCAGCGAAAGCCCGAGGACGTTGAGTGGCAGGCGCATGGCGGTCCTTCCGTTTGGGGAATGTCATGCCCGGACTTGATCCGGGCATCCATCCCACTTCATGATGACACCTTCAAAGCAGATGGATGGCCGGGTAGCTAGCATAAAGACGCGCTTCGCGCTGGCGCCCGGCCATTACAAGTAGGACACAGTCACCCATGTTCCTGATCGGCCAATACGACTCCCCCTTCGTCCGCCGCGTCGCGATTGCGCTGCGGCTGTATGGCTTGCCGTTCGAGCACCGGCCGTGGTCGACCTTCGGCGATGCAGACAAGATCGCGCCGTACAACCCGTTGCGCCGGGTGCCGACGCTGGTGCTCGACAGTGGCGAGGCGCTGATCGAGAGCGCGTCGATCCTGGATGCGCTGGATGAACTGGTCGGCCCGGAAGCGGCGATGATGGCCGAGCGCGGCGATTTGCGCCGCCGGCAATTGCGGATCTGCGCGCTCGGCAGCGGCCTCGCCGACAAGGCGGTCAGCCTGATCTACGAGCGGGTGCTGCGCAAGGACCAGCTACAGCTCTGGGTCGAGCGCTGCCAGACGCAAATCGGCGGCGTGCTCGAGATGCTGGAGAAAGAGCGCGAGGCGATCCCGACGCCATACTGGTTCGGCGAGCGCATCGGCCACGCCGACATCATGATCGCCTGCGCATTGCGCTTCACGAGCGAAGCGCACCCCGCGCTGTTCGATGCGCGCTATCCAGCGCTGCAAGCCCACGCCGCGCGCTGCGAGGCGCTGCCGCCGTTCCAGGAAATTTTGCAGCGGCTCGATCCGCCGAAGGGGTGAGGGTTTCGCTCTCCACCATTATTCCCAGATGTGCAATTGCACATCTGGGGTGACGCCGCTATTTGCAGTCGCGGCAGATCGTCAGCTTGCGCCTGAGCTGCACATCTTCCGCAGAATCGGCCCACGGTTGCCCCGCGATGCCATCGGGCTCTTTCATGGGCTTCGACCGTTTGGCTGTGCGTGGCAGGTCCGGTGGCTTTGCAACGGGCGCGTTCTGAACATCGGTGGTGAAACCGTCATAGTCTGCCGCCGGTTTCGGCGACGATGTGTCCCTGGTGGCCAGCGGCGGCGCCGCGCGTTTGGCGGTCGCCGCCGGTGGAGGAGCGTCGTCGGCCGCCGTTGGTGGCGAAGCCCGGATCACAGCCGGAGGCGGTGGCACAGCCTCGTCCGGCGATGGCGCCGGCCGGGCAAGCGGGGGGGCAAGCGAGGTTTGGCCTATCGCACCGTCAGGCAGCCAAAAGCTGACAGACAAAAATCCGATGGCAAACAGTGCAGCGTTCTTCATTCGCATTTTGGAAAACCGCTTTGCTCTGAAATCAACGACGGGGCCCCGGGGAACCACGCTTCGCGTAAACTACGGATATTATGCTTGGCGGTCAAAGTTGACGGAAATAGGAGCAGGCGTATCAACAATCTCCACCGTCGTCCCGGCCTTGAGCTCAGATGCGCAATTGCGCATCGGGGGACCCATACGCCGCGGCCCATCGGTTAGAGCGCTGGCGTCAGAGACCTTCCGCGAACAATTGCCGCCGCGGCGTATGGGTCCCGGCGTTCGCCGGGACGACAGCGGTGGTGAGCAGAACGCTTGCTAAAGCAGCCTCACCCCTTCGGCCGCATCGCCTCCGGCGTATCGGGCTGCATCGATGGATGGGCGCTTGCAAATTCCGGCAGCGCCATCGCGGTCTCGAAGATGCGCTTCACGGCCGGATAGGGCGCAAGGTCGATCTGCTGATTGACCGCCGCGGTGACGTGGGTGACCAGGCAGATGTCGGCCATGCCAGGCGCATCGCCATGACAAAAGCGACCGGTCTCCTTGTGGCCGGCAAGATGGCCTTCCAGCGCCGCCAGCGTCTCCACGGTCCAGTGCCGCCGCCACGCCGCCTGCTGGGTGTCGCGCAAATTCAGTTCGTGATCGAGATAGCGGCGTACCCGTGGCGTCAGCAGCGGGTGGCCTTCGCAGGCGACCATTTGCGCGAGCCCGCGCACCCGGGCGCGGCCGCGCGGATCGGATGGCAGCAGCGCCGGGGCGGGGTGCGTCTCCTCGAGATATTCGAGGATCGCGAGCGACTGGAACAGCACGGTGCCGTCATCCAGCACCAGCGACGGCAGCGCCATCTGCGGATTGATGCGGCGATATTCTTCGCCGCGCTGCGCGTTGGCGTCGAGATCGATGAACACGACTTCGGCGGGGAGGTTCTTCAGATTGAGCGCGATGCGAACGCGAAAGCTCGCCAGCGATCGCCAAAAGGAGAAGAATTTCATGGGGGAACTCCGGCACACTCTGTCATGCCCGGGCTTGACCCGGGCATCCATCAACCTTCGCGAGAGTCTCCTGAGATGGATCACCGGGTCAAGCCCGGTGATGACAGCGGTATGTGCCGGGAGAGGCCTTACGCCCCCACCGCCTTCTTGCGATACGCCAGATGCACCACGCAGGTGCAGCCGGGCGGATGCGAGGCGACGTCGTTGGCCGGAACCGCTGCGATCGGCGCAGGCGCCGGTGTCGCCGGCTGATCCTGCGACGGGATATAGTTCAGCACCGGCGCCAGCCAGCGCTCGGTCTCGGCGACGCTCATGCCCTTGCGCGCGGCGTAGTCCTCGACCTGGTCGCGCTCGATCTTGCCGACGCCGAAGTAAAAACTCTCGGCGTGGCTGAAATAGAGCCCGGACACCGACGAGCCCGGCCACATCGCATAACTCTCGGTGAGTTTTACGCCCGCGGTATTCTCCGCATCGAGCAGCCGGAACAGCGTCGCCTTCTCGGTGTGATCGGGCTGCGCGGGATAGCCGGGCGCCGGGCGGATGCCGGCATATTGTTCGAGAATGAGCTGATCCGGCGCCAGCGCCTCGTCCGGCGCATAGCCCCAGAATTCCCGGCGCACGCGCGCATGCATGCGTTCGGCGAAGGCTTCGGCCAGACGATCGGCCAGCGCCTTGCACAGGATCGAGGAGTAATCGTCATTGGCGTTCTTGAAGCGGTCGGCAACGACGTCCTCGCCGATCCCGGCGGTGACCACGAAGGCGCCGATATAGTCAGGCACGCCGGAAGATGCCGGCGCGATGAAATCCGACAGCGCCGAATTGAAGCGGCCTTCGCGTTTCTCCAGCTGCTGGCGCAGCGTGTGGAAGGTCGCGATCTCGGTCTTGCGGGCATCGTCCGCGTAAACCTTGATGTCGTCGCCTTGCGCGTTGGCCGGCCAGAAGCCGATCGTCGCACGCGCCGTGAACCATTTCTCCTTGATGATCAGGTCCAGCATCTTGCGCGCGTCGTCATAGAGCGAGCGGGCGACTTCGCCGATCTTGGGATCGTCGAGGATGGCCGGGAAGCGCCCGGTCAATTCCCAGGTCTGGAAGAACGGCGTCCAGTCGATGTATTCGGCGAGTTCCGCAAGGTCGTAGGCGTCAAAGCTGCGGATGCCCAGGAATGCCGGCTTCTTCGGCGGCGTCTTGGCAAAGTCGATAGTCACAGCGTTGGCGCGCGCAACGGCCAGCTTGAGCCGCTTCTTGTCGGCCTGGGCGCGGAAATGCGCCGCGGAGATTTTCGCGTATTCGGTCCTGATATCGGCGGCATAGGCCTCGCGGCGGTCCGGCGACAGCAGCGACGAGGCCACGCCGACGGCGCGGCTGGCGTCGTTGACATGCACCACCGGGCCGCCCTTGTAGTTCGGGTCGATCTTGACGGCGGTGTGAACACGGCTGGTGGTGGCGCCGCCGATCAACAGCGGCATGTTCATGCCCTGCCGCTGCATCTCGCCGGCGAGGAAGCTCATCTCGTCCAGCGAGGGCGTGATCAGGCCGGAGAGCCCGATGATGTCGGCGCCCTCGGCCTTGGCGGTCTCGATGATCTTGGCCGCCGGCACCATGACGCCGAGGTCGATCACCTCGAAATTGTTACATTGCAGCACGATGCCGACGATGTTCTTGCCGATGTCGTGGACGTCGCCCTTGACGGTCGCGAGCACGATCTTGCCGGCGGCGTTGCGGCCGCCGTTGCTGGTGACGCCATTGGCGAGGTTGCGCGCCTTCTCCTCTTCCATGAACGGCATCAGATAGGCCACCGCCTGCTTCATCACGCGGGCGGACTTCACCACCTGCGGCAGGAACATCTTGCCGTCGCCGAAGAGGTCGCCGACGATGTTCATGCCGTCCATCAGCGGGCCTTCGATCACGTTGAGCGGCCGCTCGACGGTCTTGCGCACCGCTTCGGTGTCTTCCTCGATATATTCGGTGATGCCGTGCACCAGCGCGTGAGAAAGCCGCTTCTCGACCGGCCATTCGCGCCAGGCCAGATCCTGCTCCTTGGTCTGCTTCTCCTTGCCGCGGAATTTCTCCGCCAGCGCCAGCAGCCGCTCGGACGAACCGGGGTCGCGGTTGAGGATGACGTCTTCGCAGACCTGGCGCAGCTCGGGGTCGATGTCGTCATAGACGATCATCTGCCCGGCATTGACGATGCCCATGTCCATGCCGGCCTTGATGGCGTGATACAGGAACACCGAATGCATCGCCTCGCGCACCGGCTCATTGCCGCGGAACGAGAAGGAGAGGTTGGAAACGCCGCCGGAAATATGGGCATGCGGCAGGTTCTGGCGGATCCAGCGCGTCGCCTCGATGAAGTCGACGCCGTAATTATTGTGCTCCTCGAGGCCGGTTGCGATCGCAAAGATGTTCGGGTCGAAGATGATGTCTTCGGGCGGGAAGCCGAGCTCGTCGACCAGGATGTCATAGGCGCGCTTGCAGATTTCGGTCTTGCGCGCAAACGTATCGGCCTGTCCGACCTCGTCGAACGCCATCACGACCACGGCGGCGCCATGGCGCTGCGCGATGCGGGCCTCGTGGATGAATTTCTCCACGCCCTCCTTCATCGAGATCGAGTTCACCACCGGCTTGCCCTGAACGCATTTCAGGCCGGCTTCGATCACGCTGAATTTCGAGGAATCGACCATCACAGGAACGCGGGCGATATCGGGCTCGGCGGCGACGAGGTTGAGGAACGTCACCATCGCGGCTTCGGAATCCAGCAAACCCTCGTCCATGTTGACGTCGATGATCTGGGCGCCGTTCTCGACCTGGTCGCGCGCGACCTGAAGCGCGGCGGTGTAATCGCCGGCAGTGATCAATTTACGGAATTTCGCCGAACCCGTGACGTTGGTGCGCTCGCCGACGTTCACAAACGGGATCGCGGGTGTCAGTTCAAACGGCTCCAGGCCGGACAGCCGCAGGCGCGGCTCGATCACGGGAACGACGCGGGGCTTGTGCGGGGCGACGGCCGCCGCAATCGCCGCGATGTGGGCGGGCGTGGTACCGCAGCAGCCGCCGACGATATTGACAAGACCAGCAGCTGCGAATTCGCCGATCAGTCCGGCCATGAATTCCGGGCTCTCGTCATATTGGCCGAATTCATTGGGCAGGCCGGCGTTGGGATAGGCGCAAACAAGGGTATCCGCGACGCGCCCGATGTCGGCGATGTGGGCGCGCAAATCCTCGGCGCCGAGCGCGCAGTTGAAGCCGATCGTGATCGGCTTGGCGTGCCGCACCGAATTCCAGAACGCTTCCGGCAATTGCCCGGAGAGGAGGCGGCCGGATTTGTCGGTGATGGTGCCCGAGATCATCACGGGCACGTCGATGCCGCGTTGTTCGCAGATTTCCGAGATCGCGTAGAGCGCCGCCTTGGCGTTGAGCGTGTCAAAAATGGTTTCGACCAGCAGCAGGTCGGCGCCGCCGTCGAGCAAGCCGTTGATCTGTTCGCCATAAGATTTGCGCAGATCGTCGAAGGTGACGGCGCGGTAGCCGGGGTTGGACACATCAGGCGAGATCGAGGCCGTGCGGTTGGTCGGCCCCAGCGCGCCGGCGACGAAGCGCGGTTTGCCGTCCTCGGCGGTGACGCGTTCGGCCGCATTGCGGCAGAGCCGCGCGCCGTCGCGGTTGAGTTCGTAGGCGAGGTCCGACATCTCGTAATCGGCCTGCGCGATCGAGGTCGAGGAGAAGGTGTTGGTCGCGACGATGTCGGCGCCGGCGCGCAAATAATCGGCGTGGATGTCCTCGATCGCCTGCGGCTGGGTCAGGATCAGCAGATCGTTGTTGCCGCGGACGTCGCGGTGGAAATCCTTGAAACGCTCGCCGCGGAACGCCGCCTCGTCATATTGCAGGCCCTGGATCATGGTGCCCATGGCGCCGTCGAGCACCAGGATGCGTTCGCGGGCAGCCGCGAGCAGGGCGGTTCGCTTCGGGGACACAGGTACGGTCATCGGATCAGGCAGCTTTCTGTGCGCCAGTGGGACGGATGCCCAGTAAATGGCTGATCGCGAACACGAGGTCCGCGCGGTTCATGGTGTAGAAGTGAAAGGTGTCGACGCCCTGTTTTGCCAATTTCTGCACCTGCCCGGCAGCCACGGTCGCGGCCACCAGCTTGCGGGTCTCGGCGTCGTCGTCGAGCCCTTCGAATTTGTCGGCGAGCCAGGACGGCACCGTGGTGCCGGCGCGGGTCACGAAGCTGCGGGCCTGCTTGAAATTGTGCATCGGCATGATGCCGGGCACGATCGGGATGCTGATGCCGCGGGCGCGGACGCGATCGAGGTAACGCAAATAAAGGTCGTTATCGAAGAACACCTGGGTGATGGCGCGCGCCGCACCGGCGTCGACCTTGGCCTGCAGCGTGTCGATGTCGGCGTCGAGGTTCGGGCTTTCCGGATGCTTCTCGGGATAGGCCGAGACCGAAATTTCAAAATCGGGATAATGCTTCTTGATGCCGGCGATCAGGTCGGGCGAGCTTTGATAGCCGTCGGGATGCGCGTTGTAGGCGGTGCCGATGCCGGTCGTGGGGTCGCCGCGCAGCGCCACGATGTGGCGGACGCCGATCTCGTGATAGCGCGCGACCACGTCGTCGATCTCGCCCTTCGGGGCGCCGACGCAGGTCAGATGCGCGGCCGGCGTCAGATTGGTCTCTTTCAGGATGCGGGCGATGGTCGAGTGGGTGCGCTCGCGCGTCGATCCCCCGGCGCCATAGGTCACCGACACGAAATTGGGGGCAAGCGGCGCCAGCCGGTTGATGGTTTCCCAGAGCGAGCGCTCCATCTCCTCGGTTTTCGGCGGGAAGAACTCAAAGGAGATTTTTGGCGATTGCAGCGCGCGGTGGCCGTTGGACGCGGCGGACGTAACTTCGGTCATGGCACTCACAGGCTCCACAGACGGACGGGCATCAGGCCTAGCGGCCGTCAGCTAAAATAGGCCAAACGAGGCCGTCCCAATAGCCCATCAAGGATGGGAATTTGCCCAATCTTTACATGAATAGTGAAATTTATGGCCGATACAATAGATTGGTGGGCAGGATGATTTTCAGAGATTTGGCGCAAAGATAGTAGATAATACAAAGCAAAGTGCCATTTTTAGTTCCTATCCGCCTTCCAATCAACTAGTGGGCAGTATGGATATAGAACCAATTTATGTTATCTTGTCCCACCTGACGACCGTCGGGGCCTGATCTCCATCCCCGGAAGCGCGGGCCTGATCTGCGCAGGCCGGGCCTTTGTCGCTTCCACCTGCCGCACTAGCTTAGCGCGATGATCCCGCTTTCAGTCCTCGACCTTTCCGTCGTCACCACCGGCACCAAACCCGCAGCCGCCTTGCGCAACAGCATCGATCTGGCCCGCCATGTCGATGGGCTGGGCTATGTCCGCTATTGGCTTGCCGAGCATCACAACCTCGCGTCGGTCGCGAGCCCCGCGCCCGATCTGATGATCGGACAGATCGCGGCGGTGACGAAAAACATCCGCGTCGGCTCGGGCGGCGTGATGCTGCCCAATCACGCGCCGCTGGTGGTGGCCGAACGCTTCAAGATGCTGGAGGCGTTGTTCCCCGGCCGCATCGATCTCGGCCTTGGCCGCGCGCCGGGCACCGATGGCGCGACGGCGTATGCGTTGCGCAGCCGGCTCGACAAACGCGAGGGCGACGATTTCCTCGAACGGCTGCAGGAGCTGATTCTGTGGGAGACGCGCGATTTCCCGGCCGGCCATCCCTACAACAATGTGGTGGCGATGCCGGACGATTCGCCGCTGCCGCCGATCTGGCTGCTCGGATCCAGCGACTACAGTTCCGAGCTCGCCGCCCAGGTCGGCATGGGCTTCGCGTTCGCGCATCACTTTGCTTCCTATGATGCGATCGAGGCGATGACGCATTACCGCGCGCGCTTCAAGCCGTCCGCCTGGCGCCCGGCGCCGCACGGCATTCTGGCGATCGCAGCCGTCGCCGCCGAAACCGACGCGGAGGCTGAAAAACTCGCCTCCTCGATGGATCTCAATCGCCTGCGCCGCGACCGCGGCCAGTATCTGCCCTTGCCGAGCGTCGAGGAGGCGCTGGCCTATCCCTATTCGGACGCCGAACGGGCCTCGATCACGCGCAACCGCTCGCGGCTGTTCGTCGGCAGCCCGGCGACGCTGATGGCCAAGCTGCAGCCGATGATCACGGCAAGCCAGCCGGATGAATTGATGATCATCACCGCAGTCTACGACCACGACGCGCGCAAGAAGTCATATAGCCTGCTCGCGGATGCGTTCGGGCTCAGCAGCAAAGCGGCGGCGTAACGCCTGTCGTCCCGGCCCTGAGCCGGGACCCATACGCCGCGGCCCATCCATGATGGCGCGACGTCAGTCACCTTTTTTCGATCGATAGCACAACGCGGTATGGGTCCCGGCGTTCGCCGGGACGACAACTGAGATTATTCCACCATCTCGCTGAACGTGGCGCGGAAGGGCTGCGCCGGGTAGACGCCGACGATGCGGAATTCGCGCGAGAAGAATTTCAGCTCCTCCAGCGCAAACGCGAGGCCCCGGTCCTCGGGATGGCCGTCGACGTCGGCGTAGAATTGCGTGGCGAAGAATTCGCCGTCGACCATGTAGCTTTCCAGCTTGGTCATGTTGACGCCGTTGGTGGCAAAGCCGCCGAGCGCCTTGTAGAGCGCGGCGGGAAGGTTGCGCACCCGGAAAACAAAAGTCGTGACCAGCGGCCCCGATCCCTGTTCGGCCCATTTGGCCTCGCGCGCCAGCACCACGAAGCGGGTGGTGTTGTGGGCCTCGTCCTCGACGTCCTCGGCGAGAATGTCGAGACCATAGATATTGGCGGCGAGGCGTGACGCGATCGAGGCGCAATGCTTGTCGCCGCGTTCGGCGACGATGCGCGCGCTTCCGGCGGTGTCGCCCGAAACGACCGGCTTGATGCCGAGCTTGCGGATGATGCGGCGGCACTGGCCGAGCGCGTGGACGTGGCTCTCGACGGTCTTGATGTCGGCGAGCTTGGCGCCACGCGGCGCCATCAGCTGGTGATGGATCGGCAGGAACCATTCGCCGACGATGAACAGCCCGGAATGCGGCAGCAGGTGATGGATGTCGGCGACGCGGCCGGCGACCGAATTCTCGATCGGGATCATCCCCAAATCCGCTTCGCCTGAGGAGATCGCCGCCAGCGCGTCCTCGAAGGTCGGGCACGGCAACGGCTCGGCGTCCGGATAGGCCTCGACGATGGCGATATGCGAGTTGGCACCAGGTTCGCCCTGGAACGCGATTTTCAGCTTGCTTGTCATGTCGTCTTTCTGGGGCCTTGTATCAGCCGTTCAGGTTCTGGCCAGTATCTGGCGGGCAGTTTCGAGGTCGGCCGGCGTATCGACGCCCCGCGGGACCGTGTCCACGATCATGACGTCGATCCGCATGCCGGCTTCCAGCGCTCGGAGCTGCTCGAGTTTCTCCTGCTGCTCGAGCGGCGAGGGTGGCAGCGCCACGAAACGCTCCAGCGCGGCGCGGCGGTAGGCGTAGAGGCCGATATGATGGTAGCGCGGCCCGACGCCGGTGGGCGCCGTTGCCCGCGTAAAATACAGCGCGCGCAACCTTCGCGGAGCGATCGGCGAGCCGACCGCCTTCACCACATTCGGATTGTTGGCTTCTTCCTCGGTGTGAATCTCGGCCGCCAAGGTTGCGATATCGACCGCGGGGTCGGCAAGCGGCGGCAGCACGTCGCGGATATTGTCGGTCGAAATGGTCGGAAAATCGCCCTGCAGATTGACCACGATCTCGACCTTGCCCTCGGGATCGAGGGTTTTCAGCGCCTCGTAAATCCGGTCCGATCCCGAAGGGTGTTCGGGGCGGGTCATGACGGCCAAGCCGCCATGGGATGTCACGGCGGCGGCGATTTCCGCCGTGTCGGTGGCGACCGCGACCCGGCCGATGTTGGCGGCTTCCGCCCGCCGCAGCACATGGACGATCATCGGCACCCCGCCGATGTCCAGCAGCGGCTTGCCGGGCAGCCTCGTGGCGGCCATGCGGGCGGGAATCAGCACCAGGTTGCGGGTTTCGGTCATCGGGCGCGAGGTCACGGGTTAGCGAAAACAGGCCGGAAATAATGGGGATTGGCGGAAAGTCGGGGCGTTTATACGGGTTGCCAGAGCCCGGGCAAACCGATATCTCAACCCTGCTGAGGGTGCGGCGCGAAAGCCTGATTCCTGAGGCTAAACCGCGGCCGTTTTGCCGGCCTTTAAGTCGATCCTTTAAGGCCTGGAGCCTGAGCCACTATGGACTCCTTCGAACTCAACAAGATCATCGGCGCCGTTCTCGCCACCTGCCTTATCGTCCTGGTGACGAGCTTTGCCGCCAACGCGATTTTCGCGCCCCATATGCCGGAAAAGCCGGGCTTCGAGATTGCCGTGAAGGAAGTGGCGCAGGGCGGGGCCAAGGAAGCCGCCGCACCGTCCGAGCCGATCGAGAAATTGCTGCAGTCCGCCTCGGTTGAAAAGGGCCTCGGCGCCGCCAAGAAGTGCGCGGCCTGCCACACCTTCGAAAAGGGCGGCCCCAACCGGGTCGGTCCGAACCTGTTCAGTGTCATCAACGAGAAGAAGGGCGAGGGGCGCGGCGGTTTCAATTTCTCTGCCGCGATGAAGGGCAAGGGCGGCACCTGGACCTTTGACGACCTCAACAAGTTCCTCGCCAATCCGAAGGGCTTTATCCCGGGCACCGCGATGGGCTTTGCCGGTATCAGCAAGGACAGCGAGCGCGCCGACGTGATTGCTTATCTGGCCACGCTGGCGGACAAGCCGGTCCCGCTGCCGACGGCGGCGAAATAACATTTCGACAGTCCTGCACGGACTTCGGCGACACGACGGCCAGGCATTGCCTGGCCGTTTGCCTATTCGGATACGCCGTTTGCGTATCCTAGATCGCGTTGTTGTTATCGGGACCTTTCGCCGCACCGGCGCGTTTCGTTGGTTGATAACATGAGGAAAAAGCAACGTAATTTGTCGAACCCTTGCCTTATATTGGGTCCTCACTGGAGCATGATCCGGAAAAGTGGGCACCGGTTTTCCGAGTAGGATCGTGCCCTTGGGCGCAGCAACAGGAATTCTGCATTTGGCGATCACCCGACGACATCTCCTGCAAGGCGGCGCGGTCGCCGCGATGGCTCCGGCACTGGGGCTTAATGCGAACCTTTTCTCGATTGAAGTCGCCCGCGCCCAGTCCGAAATCAACGGGTTGCAATGGCGCCACGCGCTCTCCCTGTTCGGTGACATCAAATATCCGGCCGACTTCAAACATTTCGACTATGTCAATCCGAGCGCCCCCAAGGGCGGCGTCGCCCGGATGATCTCGATCGGCACGTTTGATAACTTCAATCTCGCCGTCGCCGGCGTTAAAGGTTCGCTCGCGCCGGCCGCCACGCTGATCTATGAGACGCTGATGACCAAGTCGCAGGATGAGGTCGTCACCGAATACGGCCTGCTAGCCGAAGCGGCGGCTCATCCGGAGGACTTTTCCTGGGTCGTCTACCGTCTCCGCAAGGAGGCGCGCTGGCACGACGGCAAGCCGGTCACGCCCGAAGATGTGATTTTCTCGATCGATGCGCTGAAGCAGCACAGTCCGATGTACGGTTCCTATTACCGGCACGTGGTCAAGACAGAGAAGGCCGGCGAGCGCGATATCAAGTTCACCTTTGACGGCCCGGGAAATCGTGAACTGCCGACCATCGTCGGTGAATTGCCGGTCTTGCCCAAGCACTATTGGGAAGGCACCGACAGCCAGGGCCGCAAGCGCGACATCTCGGCAACGACCTTGGAGCCGCCGCTCGGCTCGGGTCCTTATCGGATCAAGGAATTCGTTGCGGGCCGCTCCGTTACACTTGAACGCGTCAAGGACTATTGGGGCGCGCAAATTCCGGCTCAGGTCGGAACGAACAATTTCGACCAACTGCGTTTCGAGTTCTTTCGCGACAATCTGGTTGCGCTGGAGGCCTTCAAGGCGGACCAGGCGGACTGGATTAGCGAGAACTCGGCCAAGCAATGGGCAACGCAGTATGAATTTCCGGCTGTCGTCGAGAAGCGCGTCGTCAAGGAAGAATTCAAGATCAACGATTCAGGCCGGATGCAGGCCTTCGTGCTCAATTTGCGCCGGGATCAATTCAAGGATGCGCGTTTGCGGCGGGCATTCAATTACGCCTACGATTTCGAGGAGATGAACAAGCAGCTCTTCTACAGCCAGTACAAGCGCATCAACAGCTATTTCGAGGGTACGGAGCTTGCATCATCCGGGTTGCCGGAAGGACGCGAACTGCAAATCCTTGAAGCGGTGCGTGACAAGGTGCCGGCCGAAGTCTTCACAAAGCCCTATGTCAATCCGGTTGGCGGCAATCCCGAGGCGGTGCGCGGCAATTTGCGGGAGAGTGCGAGACTGCTGAAGGAGGCAGGCTTTCTCGTGCGCGACCAGAAGCTCGTCGATAGCAACGGCAAGCCTGTGACCGTGGAAATCCTGGTGCAGGACCCGTCTGCCGAGCGCATTGCCCTGTTTTTCAAGCCATCGCTTGAACGCATCGGAGTCACGACGTCGATCCGGGTAGCGGATGACGCGCAATATCAAAATCGTATCCGCAGTTTCGATTTCGACATGATCATTGATCAATGGGGGCAGTCTCTGTCGCCAGGCAATGAGCAGCGGGAATTCTGGAGCACCCGCACCGCCGACCAGCCGGGTTCGAGGAACACGGCCGGCATCAAGAATCCCGCGGTCGATGCGCTGATCGAGCAAGTGATTTTTGCCAAGGACCGTGAGGGACTGGTGGCGGCGACCCGGGCGCTAGACCGTGTGCTGCTCTGGAACTTCTACGTCGTGCCGCAATTCACCTATGGTTTCTCGCGCTACGCCCGCTGGGATCGTTTCAGCCACGCCGAGCCGTTGCCAAAATACGGCCGTTCGGGTCTTCCCTCGCTGTGGTGGTATGACGCCGACAAGGCAGCCAAGATCGGAAAGCGCAGTTGAAGGAAAAGCGCATGGCGCACCTCAATCGCCGGCACGTGCTGGGGCTCGGCCTCGGCGCGGTGAGTGTCGGCATAGTTCGGCCCGCCGCCGCTGACAATGGCGGCGCCGAGTCCCACGGCATGTCGGTCTTCGGCGACCTGAAATATCCGGCCGACTTCAAGCATTTCGACTACGTCAATCCGGATGCGCCGAAGGGCGGCTTGTTTTCCACGATCCCGTCCACCCGCGCCTACAATCAGTCCTTCCAGACGTTCAATTCGTTCAACGCCTTCGTCCTCAAGGGCGAAGGCGCCAAGGGCATGGAGCTGACATTTGATACGCTGATGGCGCGCGCCAATGATGAGCCCGACGCGATGTATGGCCTTGCGGCGAAGTCGGTGTGGATTTCGTCCGACAAGCTCACCTACCGCTTTACGATGCGTCCCGAGGCTCGCTTCCGCGACGGCTCGAAGCTGACGGCGCATGATGTCGCCTTCTCGCTCAACACGCTGAAGGAAAAAGGCCACCCGCTGATCGTGGTCCAACTGCGCGACATGGTGAAGGCTGAGGCGCTCGACGATGCGACGGTGGCCGTGATGTTTGCGCCAAACCGCGCGCGCGACGTACCGCTCTATGTCGCGAGCCTGCCGATCTTCTCCAAAGCCTATTACGCGACGCGGCCATTCGAGGAATCGACCACCGATATCCCGCTCGGCTCGGGACCGTACAAGGTCGGCAAATACGAGATCAATCGCTACGTCGAATACGACCGCGTCAAGGACTGGTGGGCGGCCGATCTGCCCGTCAACCGCGGCAGCTACAATTTCGACACTGTGCGCTATGAATTCTATCGCGACCGCGATGTCGCGTTCGAAGGCTTTACCGGCAAGAATTATCTCTACCGCGAGGAATTCACGGCGCGCATCTGGGCCACCCGTTACGATTTTCCCGCGATCAAGGACGGTCGGGTCAAGCGCGAGACCCTGCCGGATGAATTGCCCTCGGGTGGACAGGGCTGGTTCTTCAACACCCGTCGCGACAAGCTCAGGGATCCCAGGGTACGCGAGGCGGTCATCAACGCATTCGATTTCGAATGGACCAACAAGACCGTGATGTACGGCGCCTACGCGCGCACGGTTTCGCCGTTCCAGAATTCGGACATGGTGGCGACCGGGCTGCCGTCGCCTGAAGAGCTGAAGCTGCTCGAGCCGTTCCGCGGGCAGGTGCCCGACGAGGTGTTCGGTGAGCCGTTCGTGCCGCCGGTGTCGGATGGCTCCGGCCAGGACCGGAGCTTGTTGCGCAAGGCCGGGCAGTTGCTGCAGGACGCGGGACTTGTAGTGAAGGACCGCAAGCGCCTGCTGCCGAACGGCGAGGTCTTGAAGATCGAGTTTCTGCTCGACGAGCCCTCGTTCAAGCCGCATCACGCGACCTTCATCAAGAACCTGGAACTGCTCGGGATCGAGGCGGAAATCCGGCTGATCGATGCCGTGCAGTATCGCGCCCGCGTGGAGTCGTTCGACTTCGACATGACGACGATGCGCCTGAGCATGTCGCCGACGCCGGGCGACAGCCTGCGGCCTTACTTCACGTCGCATGCGGCGGCCACCAAGGGATCGTACAATCTGGCGGGAGTAGCCAATCCCGCCATCGACGCGCTGGTCGACAAGGCCATCGGCGCCGAAACGCGTGCCGATCTGACGATTGCATGCCGCGCGCTCGATCGGGTGTTTCGGGCCGGTCGTTATTGGGTGCCGCAGTGGTTTCGCACCAATCACCCGATCGCCTATTGGGATCAATTTGCCCATCCGCCCAAGCCGGCACGCTACACACAGGGCACCGGAGCGCCCGAGAACTGGTGGTACGACCCCAACAAGGCCGCGAAACTCGAGCAAGCGAAATAATTCATGGCAGCTTATATCGCCCGCCGTATTTTCCTGATGCTCCCGACGCTGCTCGGCATCCTGTTCGTGTCGTTTATCGTCGTGCAGTTCGCCCCCGGCGGTCCGGTCGAGCGCGTACTCGCGCAGCTCTCCGGCGCCGACACCGGCGGCACCTCCAGAATATCGGGCGGCGGCGGCGATATGGGGCCGCGGGGTCAGGTCGGCGCGTCGGCGGACGCGGTCAGCTCCAAATACCGCGGCGCGCAGGGGCTCGATCCGGAATTCATCAAGAAGCTGGAAGCGCAGTTCGGCTTCGACAAGCCGGCGTATGAGCGCTTCGCGCTGATGGTGTGGAATTTCGCGCGGTTCGATTTCGGCAAGAGCTATTTCCGCGACGTCAGCGTGATCCAGCTGATCAAGGAGAAGCTGCCGGTCTCGATGTCGCTCGGGATCTGGATGATGCTGCTCACCTACCTGATCTCGATCCCGCTCGGCATCCGCAAGGCGGTGTTGGACGGATCGCGGTTCGACACCTGGACCTCGGCGATCATCATCATAGGCTTTGCGATTCCCGGCTTCCTGTTCGCGATCCTGCTTATCATCCTGTTTGCCGGCGGCTCGTTCTTCAACATCTTCCCGCTGCGCGGCCTGACCTCGGATGGCTGGGCGCAGTTCCCCTGGTACTGGAAGATCATCGATTATTTCTGGCACATCACGCTGCCGCTGATCGCGATGGCGCTCGGCGCCTTCGCCACCATGACGCTGCTGACCAAGAACTCGTTCCTCGACGAAATCCGCAAGCAATATGTGATGACGGCGCGCGCCAAGGGCTGCGGCGAGCGGCAGGTGCTGTACAATCACATCTTCCGCAACGCCATGCTGATCGTGATCGCGGGTTTCCCGAGCGCGTTCATTCACGCCTTCTTCTCCGGCTCGCTCCTGATCGAGACCATCTTCTCGCTCGACGGGCTCGGCCTGCTCGGTTTCGAGAGCGTGCTGAACCGCGACTATCCCGTGGTGTTCGGAACGCTGTTCATCTTTTCGCTGGTCGGCCTTGTGGTCAATCTGATCTCCGACCTCGCCTATATGTGGGTCGATCCACGGATCGACTTCGAGGCGCGTGAAGTCTGATGACGATCACCGCACCCCAGCCGGTCGAGGCCACGACGCAATCGCCGCTCGGCGAGGCCGTGCCGATGACGCGCCATGCCTTCACGCCGTCGCCGCTCAACCGCCGCCGCTGGCAGAACTTCAAGGCCAACCGCAGGGGGTACTGGTCGTTCTGGATCTTCATGGTCCTGTTCGTGATCTCGCTGTTTGCGGAGCTGATCGCCAACGATCGTCCGTTCCTGATCAAATACGAAGGCCATCTCTATTGGCCCGCCTTCTTCAGCTACTCGGAGACCACCTTCGGCGGCGACTTCGAGACCGCTGCCGACTACCGCGATCCGTACTTGCAGAAGCAGATCGCCGACAAGGGCGGCACCATTATCTGGCCGCTGATCCGCTATTCCTACAGCACGCATAATCTCGATTTGCCGACGCCGGCGCCGTCGAAGCCGACCTGGATGCTGTCAGAAGCGCAGTGCAAGGAAGTGGTGACAAAGAAGGGGCTCAACGGCTGCAGCGACCTCGAATACAACTGGCTCGGCACCGACGACCAGGGCCGCGACGTGGTCGCGCGCCTGATCTACGGCTTTCGCATCTCGGTGCTGTTCGGCCTGACGCTGACACTCTTCTCTTCGGTCATCGGGATCGCCGCCGGCGGCGTGCAGGGCTATTTCGGCGGCATGACCGATTTGCTGTTTCAGCGCTTCATCGAGATCTGGAACGCTATCCCCTCGCTCTATCTGCTGCTGATCATCTCGGCGGTGCTGCCGCCGGGCTTCTTCATCCTGCTCGGGATTCTCTTGCTGTTCTCCTGGGTGTCGCTGGTGGGCCTGGTGCGCGCCGAATTCCTGCGCGGCCGCAATTTCGAATACATCCAGGCCGCGCGGGCGCTCGGAGTCTCCAATGCCAGGATCATGTTCCGCCACCTGTTGCCGAACGCGATGGTGGCGACCATGACGTTCCTGCCATTCATCGTGTCGTCGTCGGTGATGACGCTGACGGCGCTGGACTTTTTGGGCTTCGGCCTGCCTCCGGGCTCGCCGTCGCTGGGTGAATTGCTGTCGCAGGCAAAAGCCAATGTGCAGGCGCCCTGGCTCGGCCTCGCCGGCTTTTTCTCGGTCGCGATCATGCTGTCGCTGCTGATCTTCATCGGCGAGGCCGCACGCGACGCCTTCGATCCGCGCAAGACGTTCAGGTAGGGGATATGGAGCGCTTTCCACTTCACTTGAGCCGGTGTGGTCTTTCTTCTCCCCTCCCTCCGCGAAGCGGCGGGGAGGGGTCGGGGGTGGGGGGTCTATCGACAGGAACCGCCGCTTCGGTGAATGCCGCGCTACCCCCCACCCCCGACCCCTCCCCACCACGCGCAAGGGCGCGTGGGGGGAGGGGAGGACAGCATCGCCAGGTGATGAAGTAATGGACGCCATCAACCAGCCTTTGCTCGATGTCCGCGATCTCTCGGTGGCGTTCGGCGACACCCTTGCGGTGGATCATGTCTCGTTTTCGATTCGGCGCGGCGAGTGCGTGGCCCTCGTCGGTGAATCCGGCTCCGGAAAATCCGTCAGTGCGTTGTCGATCCTGAGGCTGCTGCCTTATCCGAGTGCCTCGCACCCTTCCGGCAGCATTCGCTTTCGCGGCCAGGATCTGTTGACGGCGCCCGAGAACGAGATGCGCGGAATCCGCGGCAACGACATCTCGATCATCTTCCAGGAGCCGATGACCTCGCTCAATCCGCTCCATACGATCGAGGCGCAGATCGGCGAGATCCTGTTTCTCCACAACGGCGTCCGCGGCGCGATGGCGCGGGCGCGCACGCTCGAACTCTTGACCCAGGTCGGCATTCCCGATCCGGACCGGCGGCTGCAAAGCTATCCGCACCAATTGTCCGGCGGCCAGCGCCAGCGCGTCATGATCGCGATGGCGCTCGCCAACGAGCCGGACCTGTTGATCGCAGACGAACCGACCACGGCGCTGGATGTCACGGTGCAGGCCCAGATCCTGGCGCTGCTGGCCGAAATCCGCACGCGGCTCGGCATGAGCATGCTGTTCATCACCCATGATCTTGGCATCGTCCGCCGCATCGCCGACGTCGTCTGCGTCATGAATGGCGGCAAGATCGTCGAGCAGGGGCCCGTGGAACAGGTTTTTACGGCGCCGAAGCATTCGTACACACGAGACCTGCTCGCGGCCGAACCAAAGCCCGACCCGGCGCCGCCGCGGCCCGATTCGCCGGTGGTGATGTCGGCGGATAATTTGAAAGTCTGGTTTCCGGTCAAGCGCGGCCTGCTGCGCCGAACCGTCGACCATATCAAGGCGGTGGACGGCGTCAGCCTTGCGGTGCGCAAGGGCGAGACGCTCGGCGTTGTCGGCGAGTCCGGTTCCGGCAAGACCACGCTTGGCCTCGCGCTGCTGCGTCTGATCTCGTCGGACGGGCCGATCGTGTTCCTCGGCAACAACATCCAGGGCCTGCGCTTCAAGGCGATGCTGCCGTTCCGCCGCGACATGCAGATCGTGTTTCAGGATCCGTTCGGCGCGCTCAGCCCGCGCATGTCGGTCGGCGATATCGTCGCCGAGGGTTTGAGCGTGCATCAGCCCAAGCTGACATATGAGGAGCGCGAGGCGCGCGTCATCAAGGCGCTCAGGGATGTCGGCCTCGACCCCAAGACCCGGTTTCGCTATCCGCATGAATTCTCCGGCGGCCAGCGCCAGCGCATCTCCATCGCGCGCGCGGTGGTGCTGGAGCCGGATTTCGTCGTGCTGGACGAGCCGACCAGCGCGCTCGACATGCTGTTCCAGGCCCAGATGGTGGACCTCTTGCGCGAGCTGCAGCGCAAGCGCGACCTCACCTACATGTTCATCTCGCATGATCTGCGCGTGGTTGCGTCGCTCGCGAGTCATTTGATCGTGATGCGTCACGGCAAGGTGGTGGAAGAAGGGCCCGCTGCCGAGCTGTTCAAGAATCCGCAGAGCGACTACACCCGCGCGCTGTTCGCCGCCGCGTTCCGGATCGAAGCCGTGCCTGACGGGACGGTGGAGGTTTAGCGAAACGGTATTATGATGCCATTTTTTGCAGTGATGGCCGCCCAATTCCTACTTTGCATGGGGTTGTTTTCGAGATTTTGATTCTGCCACCTCTCCCGATGGGAGAGGTGAAGACAGCGCCTCGCCTTAGCTCAACCTCTTGATCGCCGTCACTTCGCTGCCTGCCGCCTTGATGCGCGCGATGGCCTCCACCGTATTTTCGATCGCCGTGGCCATGTGATGTGCATTGGCGTGCACGATGGTGTCGGCGTCGCGCACGATCGCGACGTGGCCCTTCCAGAAGATCAGGTCGCCGCGTTGCAGCTTCTTGGTTTCGGAAGGATTCAAGGCGCGGCCGAGGCCGTCCTGCTGCATGTCGCTGTCGCGCGGGCAGCCGGTGCCGGCGGCGTTGAGCGCTATCTGCACCAGGCCGGAGCAGTCGATCCCGAGGCTGCTCTTGCCGCCCCACAGATAGGGCGTTCCGACGAATTTTTCCGCGACCGCAACGAAATCCTTCTCCATCGTCTCCAGACCGCTGACATGGCGGCGCGGCAGGTGCCAGCCTTCGCGCGTCACGGCGAACGCGCCGTCTTCGCGCGCCACGTTGAGCAGCGCGCCCATCGACAGCGTATCCACCGGCGGCAGCTTGATCGACGCGGCCGGAAACGCAAAAGTCCGCAACGCCGTGACCTTGTGGGTCGGTGCAGCAGATGGTTTGCCGAGCGCGGCGTCGGGGAGCCAGCCGACATAGCCGTCGCTGCCCAGTTGGCCCCAGGCAAAACCTTCGCCGTTGCGGTCGTAGATCGTGACGCGTTCGCCTTTCAGCGCCTGCGTCAGCAACGGGGCATCGGCGGCCGGCGCCTCGCGCAGCGGCGCGATCGCATCGATCACACAAAATTCTTCGCCGGTCACAAAACGCGCCGCCGTGACCTTGCCTTCGAGATATTTGGCGGCCAGATCAGGGCGTGCCGGGGTCAGGCGTGGATCATCCATAGCGCTCACTCAGCAATTTGTAGATCGCGCGCGCGGCCTGGCATTCGCCGCCCTCGGGGCGCGCGGGTTTGGCCGACGGGGTCCAGCCGTAGATATCGACATGCAGCCAGCTTTTGGCGTCGGTGACGAAGCGCTGCAGGAACAGCGCGCAAATGATCGAACCGGCAAAGCCGCCCGACGGCGCGTTGTTGATGTCGGCGACTTTCGAATCCAGCCATGAGTCGTAAGCCGGCCACAGCGGCATACGCCACAACGGATCCTGCTCCCCGGTTGCGAAACGCGCAACGTCCTGCGCCAGCGTCTCATCATTGGTGTAAAAAGGCGGTAAATCCGGCCCCAATGCAACACGCGCCGCACCGGTCAGGGTTCCCAGATCGACCAGCAGATCCGGCGTCTCTTCGCAGGCAAAGGCCAGCGCGTCGGCCAGCACCAGCCGGCCCTCGGCGTCGGTGTTGCCGATCTCGACGTTAAGCCCCTTGCGCGACTTGAAGATATCGAGCGGACGGAAGGCGTTGCCGGCCACCGCGTTCTCGACCGCGGGGATCAGCACCCGCAACCGGACTTTCAACTGGGCGTCCATCACCATCTGGGCCAGCGCCAGCACGTTGGCCGCACCACCCATGTCCTTCTTCATGATCAGCATGCCGCTGGAAGGCTTCAGGTCGAGCCCGCCGGTGTCGAAGCACACGCCCTTGCCGACCAGCGTCACCTTGGGATGCGAAGCATCGCCCCAGCTCAGATCGATCAGCCGAGGGGCGCGCGTCGAGGCCATGCCGACGGCGTGGATCAGCGGGAAATTCTGTTGGATCAGTTCGTCGCCGACGATGGCCTTGAAGCTGGCGCCGAAGCGAGCCGCGAGTTGCTCGGCGGCCGCCGCCAGCTCCTCCGGTCCCATGTCGTTCGATGGCGTATTGATGAGGTCGCGCGCCAGCGAGGCCGCTTCTGCCATCCGCGCGATGTCTGATATGTCGACGCCATCGGGCGGCACCAGCCGCACATCGGGTTTGTCCGCCTTGCGGTAGCGGCCGAAACGGTAGCTGCCGAGGGCAAAGGCGAGCGTCGCGAGGCGCGTGTCGTGCGGCGCATTGGCGAAGTGGTAGACGCCCGGCGGCAGCAGCCCGGGCAGCGCGCCGGGCCGGAACAGGTCACGGGATTTGCCGGCCTCCTCTTCGAGACCGAAGATGACTTGCGCAATCTGTCCGTCGGGCGAGGGGAGCGTCAGGCACTTGCCGGGCTTGGCGGTGAAGTCGTTGGCCAGAGCAAATTGCTGGGCGTGTGGAGGTAGCTCCTTGCTGACCGTGGCCCATGTCGCCTTGGTGGCAAAATAAATCGGAATGCTGGAGGCAGCGGGTGCGGTCTCGAACGGGGATTGCATGCTTGTCTCGCGGAAAAGGAGCGGGCTCGGTCAGCTGCCGAGGTTGCAGGATATTCGTGTGACTTCAATGGTGAAGCTGCAAAATTGTGGGTCAAACCCCGTCGGGGGCCCAACGCGGCGCCGCAGCTCCCGCCTGCCAATTAACCAGCCGTTAGGGTTAACAGTCTATTGCTGGCGTGTTCGGCTCCACCCGAAATCGTGAGTTGAAGTGCCATGCGTCCACCATCATCCAGCCTTGTCCGGCCCAATGTGGCCCGGTTTCTCGCCTCCGCGGCCGTGACGGCGATTTTGGCCGCAGGCCTTGGCGGCTGCCAGACCATGTCCGATGTGACGGGCGCGCTGACCCAGAAGTCCAGCAGTGCCGCCGCTCCCGCCATTCCCGACGATCCGCGTCGTGCCGTCGAAGTCTATGGCGAGCGCTATCGCGCCAATCCCAAGGATGCCAACGCCGCCCTGGCCTATGGCCAGGCGCTGCGTGCCTCAGGCCAGCGTTCGCAGGCCGCCGCCGTTCTCGAACAGGCCACCATCGCCCATCCCGGCAACAAGGCGCTGCTCGCCGGCTATGGCCGCGCGCTCGCCGACAACGGCAATTCGCAAGCCGCCTTCGACGTCCTCAGCCGCGCCCATTCGCCCGACAATCCCGACTGGCGCATCCTCTCGGTGCAGGGCACCGTGCTCGACAAGCTCGCCAAGCACGACGAAGCCCGCCGCTATTACGCCAGCGCGTTGAAAATCGCGCCGGAAGAACCGTCGGTGCTGTCCAATCTCGGCCTCTCCTACATGCTGACGCGCGAACTGCCCGACGCCGAGGCGACGCTGCGGCGTGCCCATGGCAATCCGCGGGCGGACGCGCGGGTGCGGCAGAATCTGGCGCTGGTGGTCGGCCTGCAGGGCCGCTTCGCCGAAGCCGAGACCATCGCCAAGGGCGATCTGCCGTCCGAGGAAGCCGCGGCGAACGTGGCCTATTTGCGGGAAATGCTGAGCCGCAAGGATCCGCGCGGCGGCAAGACAGTTCCGGTGGCCGCGCTCAACCGGCCCGACTGACACCTGCGCGGTGGATCGATCAGCCGGACCGCTCAATCCAGACTTTCCGGCGACCTAATCCCGATTTAGAACGACTTTCGAGCGAAGCATGCGCCTCGGACTTGATCCGGGGGGCTACCGGTTCGCACCGCAATCGAGTCTATGCAGCTTGCGTAGGCTTAACTGCGCTAGAAAACGCGCCAAAGCAGCTATCGGTTCTGATTCAATCAGAACCGATGATGCTTTAGAGGATCGTCGTCGTCTGCAGCTTGATGTAGGTCGGCCCTAGAATGACGATGAACAGGCACGGCAGGAAGAACAGGATCATCGGCACGGTCAGCTTCGGCGGCAGGGCGGCCGCCTTCTTCTCGGCCTCGTTCATGCGCATGTCGCGGTTTTCCTGCGCCATCACCCGCAAGCTCTGGCCGAGCGGCGTTCCGTAGCGTTCGGACTGCTGCAAGGCCAGACAGACCGATTTGACGCCGTCGAGGCCGGTACGCTTCGCCAAGTTCTCATAGGCCACCTTGCGGTCCTGCAGATAGGACAGTTCGGCCGTGGTCAGCGCGAATTCTTCCGACAGCGCCACCGATTGCGTGACGATTTCGGTGGAGACCTTGCGAAAGGCGACTTCGACCGACATGCCGGACTCGATGCAGATCAAGAGCAGGTCGAGCGCGTCGGGGAACGCACGCTTGACGGAAAGCTGGCGCTTGGTGATCGCGTTCTGCAGGAACAACATCGGCGCCTGCAGCCCGAAATAGGCCGCGGCGACGCAGATGCCGATCTTGATCGGCATCGATTTGTCCATGTGCGTGATCACGAAGACGTAAAGGACCGCGCCGATGAAAAGCACGATCGGCGCCACCGCGCGGGCGAACAGGAACGTGACGTAGGGCGCGTGGCCGCGGTAGCCGGCCATGATCAGCTTGTCGCGCGCGGCTTCCTGCGCCAGCCATTTGGTCAGGTTGAAGTCTTCCACCACCTTGGAAACCAGCTGCTTCGGGCTCTGGCGCAGCGATACCTTTTCCGTTTTGGCAAGACGGTCGCGCTCGCGCTGCCGGATCCGTTCGCGCTCGCTGGCGACTGCTTTCATGCGCTTGGCGAGGCCTTCGCCGGCGAACAGCGGCGTGACCAGCGTGTAGGCGGTCAGGGTCGCGGCAATGGCGGCCAGGAACATGGTCATGAACCGGGCGTCGTGCATCTTGTTTATGAGGAACTCAACCATGTTACACCGTCAGAAGTCGAAGTTGATCATTTTCTTCATCACGAGGACGCCGATCGTCATCCAGCCAACGCAGCACACAAGCATGAATTGGCCGAGCCGGTCGGTCCACAGCAGCGAGATGTAGTCGGGTGTTGTAATCCAGACCAGCACCATCACGACCGGCGGCAGAGAGCCGATGATGGCGGCGGAGGCCTTGGCTTCCATCGACATCGCCTGAATTTTCTCCGCCATCTTCTTGCGGTCGCGCAGCACCTTCGAAAGGTTGCCGAGCGCTTCCGACAGGTTGCCGCCCGATTTCTGCTGAATCGCGATCACGATGCCGAAGAAGTTGGCTTCCGGCACCGGCATCCGTTCATAGAGGCGCGCACAGGCTTCGCCGAGCGGCATGCCGATGGTTTGGGTTTCGATGATGGCCAGGAACTCGCTCCTCAGCGGCTCCGGCGAGTCGGCCGCGACCACCTTGATCGATTCGAACAGCGGCAGTCCGGCCTTGATGCCGCGAACGATGACGTCGACGGCGTCCGGCAGCGCCTTCAAAAATGCCTTTTCGCGCTTTTTCTTGAGATAGCCCAGCAGCCATCGCGGCAGCCCGAAGCCCGCGCCGAAGGCCATGCCGAGGGCGCCCAAAACTCCGCCGCCGATGCTGAATGCGACGGAGCCGGCGACCGCGGCCAGGACGCCGGAGATGATCCAGAATTTCTGCGTCGACCAGGAAAGTCCGGCCTGGGTGATGCGGGTGCTCAGGGGAACGGATTTTTCCTTCAGCCGGCGCGACTCGAGATCCTTCAGCGATCCCTCGACCTGTTCGCGGCGTGAGCGCTGGTTCTTGTCGGCCTGACGCGCCGCCGCGGGTTCGGACCGCGCGATCGAGGCGCGGCGCGATTCCGCTTTCTTCTCGCCGGACAGCAACGGGTAGACGAAGACCCAGGCAATGCCGCCGATCGCGGTGAATGCGAGAAAGGCCAGTGCGAGCGCTTGAATGGACATCAGCGTGCTCCGGGTTCAGCTGTGACTTCGGCGGCATCGAGCGCGGCCGCGAGCCGCTTCTCCTCGCCGTAATATCGTGCGCGTTCCCAGAACCGCGGGCGTCCGATGCCGGTCGAGCGATGCTTGCCGATGATCTTGCCGTTGGCGTCTTCGCCGATCATGTCATACAGGAACAGGTCCTGGGTGATGATGGTGTCGCCTTCCATGCCCATCACCTCGGTGATGTGGGTGATGCGCCGCGAGCCGTCGCGCAGACGCGCGGCCTGCACGATGACGTCGATCGAGGCGCAGATCATCTCGCGAATGGTGCGGGACGGCAGCGAAAATCCGCCCATCGTGATCATCGATTCGCAGCGCGACAGGGCTTCACGCGGGTTGTTGGCGTGCAGCGTTCCCATCGAGCCGTCGTGGCCGGTGTTCATCGCCTGCAGCAGGTCGAACGCCTCGGGTCCGCGGACTTCGCCGACGATGATGCGTTCGGGCCGCATACGCAGGCAGTTGCGGACCAGTTCGCGCATCGTGACCTGGCCTTCGCCTTCGATGTTGGGCGGCCGGGTTTCCAGTCGCACCACGTGCGGTTGCTGCAGCTGAAGCTCGGCGGCGTCTTCGCAGGTGATGACGCGCTCGTCATGCTCGATGAACTGGGTCAGGCAGTTCAGCAGCGTGGTCTTGCCGGAGCCGGTGCCGCCGGAGATCAGCACGTTGCAGCGGACGCGGCCAATGATCTGGAGGATTTCCGCGCCTTCCGGCGAGATCGCGCCGAACTTGACCAACTGCTCGAGGGTCAGCTTGTCCTTTTTGAATTTGCGGATGGTGAGCGCGGGCCCGTCGATCGCCAGCGGCGGCACGATGGCGTTGACGCGGGAGCCGTCGGCGAGACGGGCGTCGCAGATCGGCGAGGATTCGTCGACGCGCCGGCCGACCTGGCTGACGATGCGCTGGCAGATGTTGAGCAGCTGCTGGTTGTCGCGAAACCGGATGCCGGTCTTCTGGATCTTGCCGGCGACTTCGATGAACACCGTGCCGGCGCCATTGACCATGATGTCGGCGATGTCGTCGCGCGACAATAGCGGCTCCAGCGGACCGTAACCGAGCACGTCGTTGCAGATGTCGTCGAGCAGCTCTTCCTGCTCGGCAATCGACATCACGATGTTCTTGATCGCGATGATCTCGTTGACGATGTCGCGGATTTCCTCGCGCGCCGACTCGCCGTCGAGTTTGGCGAGCTGGGCAAGGTCGATCGCCTCGATCAGGGCACCGAAGATCGTGGCCTTGACCTGGTAATAATTGTCGGAGCGCCGCGCTTCCATGGCGGGCGCCGGCGGTGGCTTCGAGGGCGCGATCGGCGGTGAAGAGACGGTCGGCGCGGCTATTTCGCGCGAAACGGCCGCCATGCCGGAGGGCTCCGGCGCGTGAATGGCGGGCTTCGGCGCCCGCGTGTCGTTGTCTCCGCTACGCTTACCAAACACGATCGTACTCCACGCGGACGGCTTACTTCTTGGCCCGCAACTTCTCGATCAGGGGCGACAGGAACGACCCCTTCGGCTTCTTGGTCTCGCCGCGGCCTGTCAACCGCTGCGCAATCTGCAGGAACATCTCGGTGGTCCGGTGATTGGCGGAGATTTCCGCAATCATCTGGCCGTTGTTGGCGGCCGAGCCGAACATCTGCGGTTCGAACGGGATCGTGGCGATCGGCTGGCTCTCGATGGCCTTGGCGAATTCGCTGGCGGGGATCTCCGGGCGCTTCGGAATGCCGACCTGGTTGAGGCAGTAGAGCGGCGCGCGGTCGTTCGGCCGCGACGTCTTCAAGAGGTCGTAGATGTTCTTGGTGTTGCGCAAATTGGCCAGATCGGGGGCCGCCACGATCAGGATATCGTCGGCTGCGATCAGCGCGCGCTTGGTCCATCCCGACCATTGATGGGGGACGTCGAGCACGATGCAGGGCATCGTGGTGCGAAGCGTGTCGAAGATTGCATCGAAAGCGTCAGCGCCGAAATCATAGACCCGGTCGAGCGTCGCTGGCGCCGCGAGCAGGCTGAGATGGTCGGTACATTTCGACAGCAGGCGATCGATGAAGGCGGTATCGACCCGGTCGGGTGAGAACACCGCGTCCGCGATGCCCTGCGGCGGGTCCTGGTTGTAGTCGAGGCCGGCGGTGCCGAAGGCGAGGTCGAGGTCGGCGACCACCGAATCCAGCGCCAGATCGCGGGCGATCGCCCAGGCCACGTTATGCGCGACGGTGGACGAGCCGACGCCGCCCTTGGCGCCGACCACGGCAATGATGCGGCCGACCGCCTTGGCTTCGGGCGCCGAGAACAGGTTGCAGACCGAGCGGACGACGTCGATGGCGGTGACC
The DNA here is from genome assembly GCF_018131065.1 of Bradyrhizobium sp. AUGA SZCCT0431. NCBI lineage: Bacteria > Pseudomonadati > Pseudomonadota > Alphaproteobacteria > Hyphomicrobiales > Nitrobacteraceae > Bradyrhizobium > Bradyrhizobium sp. AUGA SZCCT0431. The sequence continues at coordinate 62,461 of NZ_JAFCLR010000041.1, forward strand.
GGGGCGATGACATAGTCGCTGACGCCGCGGCGCACCAGCTCGCGGTACAGCGTGACGTCGTTGATGCGGCCGATCACGATCACGCGGGTTCCGGCGTCGCACACGGTGGCCAACTGATCGAGGCCGAGCAGGATATCGTTGCGGCCCTCGGTTTCCAGGATGATCACGTTCGGGGTCGGCGCGGAGCGATAGGCCTCGATGGCGGCGGCCATGCCGCCCATCTGGATCTTCAAATGAGCCTTGCCGAGGCGGCGGTCCTCGCCGGCCGATTGCACGGCGGCAGCGGTTTCCACCGTCTCGCAGAATGCCTGGACGGACACCCGCGGCGCCGGCGCGATATGATCTTCCGTCGACGGCGGCGGGCCGTCCGGCTGCTGTTCGGGGGTCTGGCGCGAGTAGCTGATCATTTGCCTGTATCGCTGAGTTTGGCCTTGTCGGCTTCGGGATAGGTGGTCGTGGTTGACGTACCCTTGCGATATTTGTCGAAGGCGATGTCGCGCCGCGGCGTATAGGCGGGCGTCTCCTCGCGCGGCTGCACGAGATCCGACGGATTATCGACCATCGCGGCAAGATTGCGCTGATTGGAGCAACCGAGATTGTAATAGGGCTTGTTTTCGAAATAGCCCCTGTTGTTGACGGACGGTCCGAGGTCGTCGGGCCACAGGCCGCAGGGCCCGGCGGTAGCCGAAATCTTCGGATAGGTCAGCCGGATCGCCGCCATGTGCCTGGGGTCCTCGGGACGATACTGGCGCACGGCGACCCCGCGCGGCGGCACGCCGGCGGCGGCGAGCGTCGCCTGGATCTCGCGCAATGAATCGGCGGCAGCGCGCGCGTTCGGCGTATCGGCGGGCATGTCGATGGTGATCCCGCCGGTACCCTCCTTGAGCCAGGTCTGGGCCATTCCCATCACATCGGAGCGCTGGTTCGCGGAAAGTCCGCCGCGGCCACGGCCGACGAATACGATCACCGTGCGATCGGCTTCCTGAATCGCGATCGGATGGCGCAGGCGATAATCGTCCGGCACGCTTGCCGTCGCCACCGGGTCGGTGTGCTTGCAGGCGCCCAGCACCACGGCAAGACCGATCAGCGCTCCCGCGAGGCGGAGAGCGCGCTGACGGTCGGCAGTTATTGCGGATGTGCTTTGTCGTGTCATCGTCCCGCCTCAGTCCGTAATAAAGCCGTAGGTGCCGCGATAATTCCGTGCCGGCTGATTGCTGCGGCCCGGAACGCCGTAGATGCGATTGATGCTGCCGAGCAGATCGGTCTGCGGATCGGAGGCGTTGGCGAACCCGTCATCGGGGCGTGAAAGATCCTTCTGCGCCACCGCGCGGACCACGTAGGGGGTGACCAGGACCATCAACTCGGTCTGGCTGTTGACGAAGTCGCGGCTGCGGAACAGCGTGCCGAGCACCGGCAATTGCGCCAGACCCGGGAAGCCATTGATGGCCTGCTTGGTCTGTTCCTGGATCAGGCCGGCCATCGCCATCGCGCCGCCCGAGGGAATTTCAAGCGTTGTCTCCGCGCGGCGGGTCTTGATCGAGGGAATGGTCAGCGAGTTGGTGCCCGAGGAGCTGATCGCCTGGTTCAGCGTGATCGAGTTGTCGTTGGACAGTTCGGATACTTCGGTCATCACCCGCAGGCTGATACGGCCTTCGGTCAGTACGACCGGCGTGAAATTGAGCGAAATGCCGAACTTCTTGAACTGGATCTGGGTCGTACAGACGCGCGTGACCGGGTCGCAGGAATAGCCTGCGGGAACCGGAAACTCGCCGCCGGCGATGAAGGTGGCGGACTCACCGGAAATAGCGGTCAAATTGGGTTCGGCCAGCGTCCGCACCACGCCGGCGCTTTCCATGGCGCGAAGGGTAGCCGTCACCGACGGGACGTTGCCGCCACCGAACGTTCCCGATGCGGTGTTACCCGCGACCAGCGGGCGGCCATAGGCGGTAAACGGGTTGGCGTTGCTGAAGTTCACCACCGCCGTGCCGTAGGTCATGCTGGCCGTGAGGTCGATGCCCATCTGCTTGATGATGTTGCGCGCGACTTCGGCAACCGTCACCTTCAGCATCACCTGGTCGCGACCGCGGACGGCGATCGAATTGACGACCTTGTCGGCGCCGCCGACGAGGCGGGAGGCCAGATCGAAGGCCTGCTGCGCGTCGATCGGGCTTGCCGCCGTGCCGGTCAGCACCACGCCGTCGCCGACGCCGTCGATATGGATGTCCGAGTTCGGCAGCGTCTGCTTCAGCGCCGCACGCACGCCGTTGAGGTCGCGCTTGACCGCGATGTCATAGGCCGCGATCTGCTGGCCCGCCGAATCGAAGAATACGATGTTGGTCTGGCCCACCGCCGCGCCGATGATGTAGGCGCGCTGGGCGGAACGGACGACGGCGTTGGCGATCTTCGGATCGGCGACCAGCACATCCTTGATGTCGCGCGGCAGGTCGATCACGATCGACTTTCCGATCCCGAGCGAAACCGTGCGCGCGTTCATCTGCCCGTCCATGGCGACGGGCGCCGCGGCGCGATAGTCGCTTGCCTTGACCGGCGTCAGGGCCGGATTGAGCGTCAGCGCTGCGGCCGCCGAAAACGACAGGGCGCGGACGATAAATGTCCGCAGCATCGGCTGATTTCCCCTGCACTTCATAACGAGCGTCCTTTCGGTCACGTCTGCATCGACTGCTGGCTGGCCGCGCCGTATCTGACAACGCTGATGCTTTCGCCGCGCCGGTTGGGTTGGTCGTCTGTCTTGTTCTCGACCATGTTGATGTCCGCGATGCTGCGCAGCGCCAGCGACAGCGTGCCGCTCTGCCATTGCATATCCTCGGGCTTGAGTGGCTGGCCGAGGCCGATGTCGCCCCTGGCGACCAGAATATCGATGGTCTGCAGCTGCGCGACCGGCTCCGGCGCGGCAGGCAGGTGGTCGGATCCGCTGGCCAGATATGCGGCAATGCCGCCAGCGCCGATGGCGATGGTCAAAACGACAATGCGAGCGGTATTCATACGCTTCACTTTCCACATTACGCCGCGACGCTTCCGCCGCCGTGATGGGAGTTGACCAGCTATTCGTCAAAGCATGGTTAATGAGGCGTGAGTAAATTGCCTTAACGGCGCGTTACCGTTCGAAGGATCAACGCATTGCGAGGTGCGTGACGTCGATCGACTTGATCCACTCGGTCTCCGGATAGACCAGCAGCGCGCCGATCGCGAGCGCGATGCCGTAGGGGATTCCGGTCTGCTTGTCGTGGAGGCGGAGCAGCCAGGCCTGGCCCGTGAGCGGCCGGGGGAGCGGCCATTGCCTGATATAGAGCAGCAGCAGCGTCAGGGCGCCGCCGAGCAGCGACGCATAGAGCAGATAGTTGAGCAGGTGATCGAAGCCGAACCAGAGCGCCACCCCGGCCGCGACCTTGGCATCGCCGCCGCCGACCCAGCCCATCGCGAAACAGCCAAAGGCCACGACGAGGACAGTGGCGCCGGCGCCGAGATGCATCAGGAAATCGTGCAGGCCCATTCCGCCCAGCGGCGCCAGAACCAGAAAGCCGGCCACCAGGGCCAGCGATATCCGGTTCGAAATCGTCATGGTGAAAAGGTCGCTCGCGGCCGCGAATGCCATCAGGGCCGGAAACAGCATGAGGCGGGCAATATCGAGGATCATGGATTCACACAGCCCGTGCTGCCAACGCGAAGGCCGGGAAGACCTGAAAGAAGACGTTCCAGCATCCGGCGAACCTATCGACGAGAAGTGAACAATCGGAAAACGGCCCGCACGAGACGGACCCCGCAACCCCGAGTCTTGGAAACGACCCTTAAGTCGCGCAAACGACAAAGGCCCCGGGTGACCCGGGGCCTTTGAAACAGATTGCGACGATCGCTTATTTCAGCGAGGTCGAGATCGTGCCGAAGTTGGTCGACAGCTTGCCGCCGACGCCCTGAACGGCGGTGATGATCGCGATCGCAATACCGGCGGCAATCAGGCCGTATTCGATGGCAGTCGCGCCGGACTCATCCTTGACGAAACGCGAAACGAGATTCTTCATAATAGATAACTCCTGTGTACACGTGGCTGGTCGAACTATCATTTGGTCTCGCCGGCGTTCTCAGCACCGTGACCATGACGTCACCCTAAAAGCCGACCATTGCGGCGCAGTTAATTCGATTGCGTAAAACCGTGGGGAACTCGCTGTTCTCACTCAGAGTAAACGCGGAATTAAGCCAGTTGATAAGATGCGCGTAGTATTGCGGGCCTCGTTGTCGCAGCCGCGCAGGGCCTGGTCAGTGCCGGATTCACTGCTCCTTAAGCGCGAGGGTGATACCCCCTTGGATCTCCCCATCAAGCGAGGCCGTCATGTCGGGTATGCCGTTGGAAGTCATCGAGATGATGGGCCAGACCATGGCGAAGGTAGTGCCGGTTACGATCGGCCTCGCCCTGGTGTTCACGGTGCTCTCGCATTTCTGGGCCTGCAATCCCGGCAAGCCGTGGTGGCGCAAGCGCGAACTCATCACCGACATCTGCTACTGGTTCTTCGTTCCCGTATTCGCCCGTGTGCTCCGCATCGGGCTATTGGTGCTCGGCGCCGGTGTCGTCTTCAACATTCATGATGTCGACGCCCTGGTCGCATTCTACGACAATGGCCACGGGCCGCTGGCCGCGCTTCCGCTCTGGGTGCAGGCGCTGCTGTTCCTGGTTGCCTCCGACTTCATGCTGTATTGGCTGCACCGCATGTTTCACAGCGGCGGCTTCTGGAAGTACCACGCGATCCATCATTCATCGGAAGACCTCGAGTGGATTTCCGCGGCGCGGTTTCACCCCGTCAACCTGTTCATCGGAACGATCATGGTGGACGTCATCCTTTTGATGGCGGGCATCTCGCCGAACATCATGCTCTGGGTCGGGCCGTTCACGACCTTCCACTCGGCCTTTGTCCACGCCAATCTGAACTGGACGCTCGGCCCGTTCAAATACGTGCTGGCGACGCCGGTGTTCCACCGCTGGCATCACACCTCGCAGGAAGAGGGCGGCAATACCAATTTTGCCGGCACCTTCCCGCTCTGGGATATTATGTTCGGAACGTTCCGGATGCCGGAAAACAAGCTGCCGGATAATTACGGTGTCGACGATCGGTCGGTGCCGGCCGAAATCGGCGGACAGTTGGCCTATCCGTTTCGCCAGTAGCGCGCATTCGAGGAAAGCATGCCCTCGGACTTGATCCGGGGGTGAGATGCTGGCCGGAAAGATCCAGCGCGGTGGCCCGGCAAATTCCTCGGAAGTTTCCTCCGGACGGAATTGACCGCCCAATGCGATCGCGGCACGCTGCGCGCCTGAGCCCTGCAGAAATCGAGTTCTGCGGGGCGCCTTATCGCGCAAGGTGCTAAGAAGCGGCAATGTTCCTGGGCCTGGAAATCGTCGAGATGCTTGGCCAGACGATGGCCATTGTGGTGCCGGTGACGATCGCCCTGGCGCTGGTGTTCTCGGTGCTGGCGCATTTCTGGGCCTGCAATCCCGGCCGGCCGTGGTGGCGCAAGCGCGAGCTCGTGACCGATCTGGCTTACTGGTTCCTGGTGCCGCTGTTCGCCCGCGTGTTCCGGATCGGGCTATTGGTGCTCGGCGCCGCCCTCGTGTTCCAAATTCATGATGCCGACGAGTTGATCGCCTTCTATGACAACGGCCATGGGCCGCTGTCGACGCTGCCGCTGTGGCTGCAGGCGGTGCTGTTCCTGGTGCTCGCTGATTTCATGATGTACTGGCTGCATCGCATGTTCCATGGCGGCGGCTTCTGGAAATACCACGCCATCCATCATTCCTCCGAGGATGTGGACTGGATTTCGGCGGCGCGTTTTCACCCCGTCAACCTGTTGCTCGGGACCATCGGGATCGACGTCGCGTTGCTGATGGCGGGTATTTCGCCGAACGTGATGCTGTGGCTCGGCCCTTTCAACATTTTCCATTCGGCGTTCGTTCACGCCAATCTGAACTGGACGCTCGGCCCGTTCAAATACGTGCTGGCCACCCCGGTCTTCCACCGCTGGCACCACACCGCGCAGGAAGAGGGCGGCAATACCAATTTCGCGGGCACCTTTCCGCTCTGGGACATCCTGTTCGGAACCTTCCGGATGCCCGAAGGCCGCTTGCCGGACAATTACGGTGTCGACGATCAATCGACCTTCCCGACCGAGATCGCCGGGCAACTGGCCTATCCATTCCGTAAATAGACTCGGAACGCGAAACGTCGGGCGTCAGTCCGGTTCCCGACAACAGGGTTTGTTAACGCGACTTCGACGCGCTCCCTTAACCTTGCTTTGACCTATATCCGGCTAGTCTCGCGTCAGCGCCGGAAGCGTCGCTGCGTCATGTATGAGTAAAAGCGTATGAACACCGCCCGAATTATCGTTCTGGCCATCGCAATCAGTGCTGGCGGTGTTGCCGCATACCTTGCGAGCGGTATCGACAAACAAGCCCCCGCACCGGTCGCAGCAGTACCACAACTGCCGACGGTGGATGTGCTCGTAGCCAAGGATGACATCGGCCTTGGCCAGACTGTCGCCGCCGAAAACCTGCAGTGGCAGACCTGGACCGAGTCGTCCTCAAGCGGCAGCTTCATTCGCAAGAAGGACCGGCCCGAGGCCATCACCCAAATCGTTGGCTCCATCGCCCGCATGCCGTTTATCGCGGGAGAACCGATTCGCGAGCAAAAGTTGGTCAAGGCGAACGGTTCAGGGTTCATGGCGGCGATCCTGCCGACGGGAATGCGGGCCGTCTCGACTGAAATCTCGGCCGAAACCGGGGCGGGCGGCTTCATTCTGCCGAACGATCGCGTCGACGTGATTCTGTCGAAGCGCGAGAAGCAGCAGAGTATCGATGGCGCGGGGCAGCCGCCCGATATCATCTCCTCCCAGACCGTTCTGACCAATGTCCGGGTTCTCGCCATCGACCAGGCCCCCAAGGAAAAAGAGGGCCAAAACGCGGTGCTGGGAAAGACGGCGACGCTGGAAATGACGCCTGATGAAGTTGAGGTTCTGGGAAAAGCACGCCTGAGCGGGAGTTTGTCACTGGCGTTGCGCAGCATCGCAGACAGCAAAACGACCGCCGTTGCTTCGACCGGCAACAGCAAACTGGTCACGGTTTACCGCGGAAGCACCAGTGCCGACGTGCTGAACTGCACGCCGCTTTGCGCCCGGCGGTAGAGGGTTAAGATCCGCTTAACGGGGCGGGTCGTTCTGCTTCGATCGGGCGAAACACTTCGACAATCTGTTTCGGCTACTTATGACGGCAGTTCCGCTCGCGCCTGAGGTCGCTTCGATGCCGTCGCATATCCGCTCTTTCAGCCAGTTGTTGCGCCGTTTTCGCCGCAATCGCGGTGGTTCGACCGTCGTCGAATTCGCGTTGGTCGCGCCGATGTTCTTTGCGCTGCTGTTTGCGATCATCGAGACGGCGTTCATGTTCTTTGCCAGCCAGGTGCTCGAGACCGTGACGCAGGATTCGGCGCGCATGATCATGACCGGTCAGGCGCAGAGCGCCGCCTACACCCAGGCGCAGTTCAAGACCTATGTCTGCGGCAAGGTGGCCGCGCTGTTCGATTGCGCGAAGATCTCCGTCGACGTGCAGAGCTATCCGCAGTTCAGCAGCGTCAACATCGCCAATCCAATCGATGCCAGCAAGAACTTCACGGCGCCCAACAATTACAGCCCCGGGGGGCCCGGCGACATCGTGATGGTGCGACTATTCTATGAATGGCCGATCCTGGTTACCAAGTTCGGCTATGACATCTCGAATCTGAGCGGGAGCAAGCGGCTGTTGAGCGGGACCGCCGCGTTCCAGAATGAACCTTACTAGGCTTCAAGCGAAGTTGAACCGGTTCGCGTTGAGAGCACGCACCAAGACAAGATAGGCAGGGCGATGAGTCTGATGACGAGAATCTGGCTTCGCATGCGGCGCTCCGCGCGCGATCTGTCCGGCGATACCAGGGGGCTCGCCGCCGTCGAATTCGCCATGGTCGTTCCGCTGATGCTGGTGCTGTTTTTCGGCACGGTCGAGTTCTCGTCCGGCGTCGCGGTCGACCGCAAGGTGACGTTGGTGGCGCGAACGCTATCCGATCTGACGTCGCAGAACACGTCGGTCACCTCGACCCAGTTGACTAATATATTCAATGCCAGCACCAGCATCATGACGCCCTATTCGGCTGCGGATGTGAACGCCAGGATCGTGGAGCTCTACGTTGACGCGAACCTTACCGTTCGTCAGATCTGGAGCGCCACGTCGGGATCTGCGCCGCCGTCAGGCGCCGTGACTGTACCGGATGCGCTGAAGATCGCCGGCACGTATCTGATCTATAGCGAGGTGAGCTACAAATATAAGCCCGCTATCGGTTACGTGATGGCGAAGGGAGGAATCGATTTGAGCGATTTCACCTATACCCGTCCGCGCCAGTCGCTGTGCGTTCTCAATCCGCCGCCTGTGGCTGGCGCCGCTGGTAGCTGTCCCACTACCTAGGTCGCGCGGCGCAAGGGTAGCGCTTCTGCCACGCATAGAAAAAGGCCGCGCCATGGGCGCGGCCTTTCGTTATTTCGAAGCAATTTTCAAGGGCGCGCCGGGCGTCCTGAAAAATCACTCATCCAGCGGCGCGCAGATTGTCGGCCGAAGATTTGCCAGAGCGACGATCGGCCACGATTTCGTAGCTGATCTTCTGGCCTTCACGCAGCGTACCAAGACCGGCACGTTCGACAGCGCTGATGTGCACGAACACGTCATTGCCGCCGTCATCCGGCTGGATGAAGCCATAGCCCTTGGTTGCGTTAAACCACTTCACGGTTCCCATGCTCACGGGGGTAGTCCCTTCTCAGATATACTAGTCGTAGCCCACCTCTCGATGGGCTGGTGAGATCGAATTTTTGGAAGGGTCGTCAGCGTCTAAACCGGCTGTACCGGTGGATAGCTAATGTCGTCCGGCCGAAAATCGATGCCTAATATTATTCGATCAAGGGGTCCAAAACAATCCTGACGTGCACGATTTTTTGAACAGGGCAAGCCCGGTCCATCGCGCACCGACATCATCCGTCGGGCACGATGGCAATCGGTCGTGGGAAACCCGTTACCGGCGGCGGAACTGGCCGCCACGCGGCGGTGCACCACGCGGGGCACCGGTCGAGGGACGTTCATCCTTGTGACGGAAAATCAGCCGCCCCTTCTCCAGATCATAGGGCGACATTTCGATCGTGACCCGATCGCCTGCCAGCGTCTTGATCCGGTTCTTCTTCATTTTACCGGCGGTGTAGGCAACAATTTCGTGTCCTGCGTCGAGCTGCACGCGGTAGCGCGCGTCGGGGAGGATTTCGGTCACCAGTCCTTCGAACTGGATCAGCTCTTCTTTAGCCATATTTGTCTCCAGATCGATCGAGGCTAGCGCTGCGGCCGATGGGTACGGTTGGGTTGGGTATTCGGGCGGCTCTCGCGATGCAAGAAGGCGACGCCTTGAATGCCTTCGCTGTTGCCACCCTGCGCCGGACGCGGCGACTCATGCCGGGTCGGCTGCGACGCGGCATTATTACCACCTCCGCGGCGGGGACGGCGAGGGCCTTTTGAGCCCGGTGCGGCTTCGTGCGACCGGCCGCCATGGCTGTGACCATGACCGTGGCCATGACCATTGGAATGGCCGCGCGGTGCGGACCGTGCGCCCCGGTTCTGGGACGGTGCGGGCGCCGCGTCCCGGGTGCCGGGCGTGCGGCGGTCTTCGCGGGGCAGCACCACGCGGATCAGCCGTTCGATGTCGCGCAGATAACCCATTTCCTCGGCGCCTGCGATCAGCGAGATCGCAACGCCTTCGGCGCCGGCGCGCGCGGTGCGGCCGATCCGGTGGACATAGGTTTCCGGCACGTTGGGCAGGTCGAAATTGAACACATGGCTGATGCCGTCGACGTCGATGCCGCGGGCGGCAATGTCGGTGGCGACGAGGGTGCGGATCTCGCCGGAGCGGAACGCTGCCAGCGCCCGCTCGCGGTTGTTCTGCGACTTGTTGCCGTGGATGGCGTCGGCCCGGATGCCGACCTTGGCGAGGCCCTTTACCACCTTGTCGGCGCCATGCTTGGTGCGGGTGAAGATCAGCGCGCGGTCGACCGGTTCCTGCTTCAGGAGCTGGGCCAGGATCCCCGATTTGGCGGCGAAATCGACCTGGATGATGCGCTGGGTGATGCGTTCCACGGTGGAGGCCACCGGCGTCACCGCCACACGGGCGGGATCGCGCAGCATCGCCTCGGCGAGCTCGGCGATGTCCTTGGGCATGGTGGCGGAGAAGAACAGCGTCTGCCGCTTGATCGGCAGTTTGCCGACGATTTTGCGGATGTCGTTGATGAAACCCATGTCGAGCATGCGGTCGGCTTCGTCGAGCACCAGGAACTCGACCTGGTTGAGCTTGAGGCCGTTGCTCTGCACGAGATCGAGCAGGCGGCCGGGAGTGGCCACCAGGACTTCGACGCCCTGCATGAGGGAGCGGACCTGACGGCCCATCGGCACGCCGCCGATCGCCAGCGTCGAGGTCAGGCGGATGTGGCGGCCATAGGCATTGAAGCTCTCGAGGATCTGTCCCGACAATTCGCGGGTCGGCGAGAGCACCAGCACGCGGCAGCTCTTGGGCTGCACCCGGACGCGGTTCTCCAGAATGCGGTGCAGGATCGGCAGCGCGAAGGCTGCGGTCTTGCCGGTGCCGGTCTGGGCGATGCCGACGACGTCACGGCCGGTCATTGCGAGGGGGACGGTCTGGGCCTGGATGGGCGTCGGGGTGAGGTAATTTTCTTCCTTGAGGGCACGCGAAATGGGATCGGCAAGGCCGAAATCCTGAAAGGAGGTCAAAAGAGGGTTCTTTCCATTAAAAAAGGCAGGCGCCCGGCCGATACAGCCAGGAGCGCGCGAGGGGGTGTCTGAGACACCCGCGTGTTTGGGGCGTCGGTTTTGCTAGGCTGAAGGGGCAAGCCAGAAACCGTTGAACGGGATCAGAACACGCGGCTCGCAAGGACCTGATGATTCTCTAGGTCACAGGGCTCATATGGAACATGAACGCGGCGCTTTCAAGGTAAATCGCCGGATATGCCTGGCGCGGTTAAGAGACAGCCGGAAATTCGCTCGTCCCACCGGGCCAGGCGCACTCTCGTTGGCCACTGCATCGCCAAATTTTCGTGCCGTAAAATTAGACAAATGGCCTATTTTGCCTGAAATATAGACTGTTTGCCGCAAAAGAATACATTTACTCGGCCCAAAAAATAGGCAGATTTCTCGCCGTTTTCTCCGCAAGCGGAAGATTCTACTGCAGTTCTATAGACTTACCCTGTGCTCAGACCGTGGCATGGTTCTTGCGATTCCGTTAACGCAGGCGGCCGTTGGGGCCGTTTCGCAGCGTTTCACGCCTGCGTCAGGGAGATGACATTTCATGCTTGCACAACTTACCCACGATATAGCGACGCTGAGCCGCCGCCGCTGGCTGGCGGCGACCGCTGGTCTGGTTTTGGGCCTCGCTGCGTTCACCAATGCCAAAGCGGCCGACGACACCATTAAGGTCGGCGTCCTGCATTCACTTTCCGGCACCATGGCCATCAGCGAAACCACGCTGAAGGATACCGTCCTCTTTCTGATCGACGAGCAGAACAAGAAGGGCGGCATACTCGGCAAAAAGCTCGAGGCGGTCGTGGTCGACCCGGCGTCGAACTGGCCGCTGTTTGCGGAAAAGGCCCGCGAGCTGATCACCAAGAACAAGGTCTCCGTCGTATTCGGCTGCTGGACCTCGGTGTCGCGCAAATCCGTGCTCCCGGTGTTCAAGGAGCTGAACTCGATCCTGTTCTACCCCGTGCAGTACGAGGGTGAGGAGAGCGAGCGCAACGTGTTCTACACCGGTGCGGCGCCGAACCAGCAGGCGATCCCCGCGGTCGACTACCTGATGAAGGACGAGAAGGTGAAGCGCTGGGTGCTGGCCGGCACCGACTACGTCTATCCGCGCACCACCAACAAGATCCTCGAAGCCTACTTGAAGTCGAAGGGCGTCAAGCAGGAAGACATCATGATCAACTACACGCCGTTCGGTCACAGTGACTGGCAGACGATCGTGGCCGACATCAAGAAGTTCGGCTCGGCCGGCAAGAAGACCGCTGTTGTCTCCACCATCAACGGCGACGCCAACGTTCCCTTCTACAAGGAACTCGGCAACCAGGGCATCAAGGCGACCGACATTCCGGTTGTCGCGTTCTCGGTCGGTGAAGAAGAACTCGCCGGCAT
>NZ_JAFCLR010000042.1:0-72812 GCF_018131065.1 Bradyrhizobium sp. AUGA SZCCT0431
ATGGCCTGCTCGAGCCGGTGCTGGCGCAGCCAGGCGTGAGGGGAAAGCCCGGTGCTTTCCTTGAAGGAACGGCAGAAGTGGAAGCGCGACAGCCCGGCATCCGAAGCCAGCGCCGCGAGCGAGACGTCCGTATCGCTGTCCGAGCGCAGGCGTTCGATGGCGCGGCGCAGCGCTGAGGGCGACAGCCCACCCAGGGTCGGCTGGAACGTGGTTGGCGAGCCGGTGTGCGCAGCCAACAGGCGCGTGGCCAGCAGGTCCGTCAGTTGATGCCTGAACAGCGTATCCAGGGGCCCATTGCCCTGCATGGCATCGGCCGCGGTCAGGAGCAATCGGGATGTAATGGGGTCGGGATGCGCCGTTCGCTCCAGCAGACCGGTTGGTGCGGCGGTGTCGGCTTCGCGGGCAACGCGCTCGAGCATTGTATGCGGAAGATAGAGCTGAACGACATCAACGGGTTTCGGAATATCCCATCGGGAGCTCGATCCTTCCGGAATGATGATCACGACCCCGGGACGAAACGTTCCAATCGCAACCGATCTTCCCGTCCGCCGCTCCATGCGCTGCATCATGCCGTTGTAAGCCATGATGACGTGATGGGTCATGGGCTCGACGACGTCGTGCAACGGTTCATGCTTCCAGTGGGCGATCCCGGCACCGGAGGAATCCAACGCCATGTGAAAGGGTGTGGTCCCGAGTACGCGTGCCATCTCCACATCGGCAGGACGCCCGTCGGCACTCGGCACGTCGCTCCGGTGCGCTTCAGACGCGGCCGGCAGATCATCCGAAGGTTCGCGCAAGATCGGCTTGCTCATGGTCTCGTGCTCACGTTAGCTATTGTCTCTTGTAGGCCTACAGGATGCTGGCAAACGCCGCGTGACGGTATCGTGCGGCGAGTCTGATCCCGCTGGCGCGGCGGATAGGTCAACCTGTACCTTGGGATAGGGTTGGCGGGACGTGTGTTAAGCCGCAGGCAATCGCGTCATGCGGCCGCCATGCGTGCTATTGATGAGGGTTTGGAGGCGCAATACGCGGTCAGTCCTCGCAATCCGAATTGATGGGAATTGTGAATTGAAACGCCGCACCTCTTGGGACGTTTGCTGCCGCCCACAACCGTCCTCCGTGATCCTCGACGATCGAACGGCAGATCGATAGTCCCATCCCCAGACCGCTCGACTTCGTCGTATAAAATGCCTCGAAGGCTCGTTCGATAGCCCCCTCTGACAGCCCCGGGCCAGAGTCTCGCACCGCAACGAGAATACCGTCAGCTTCAGCCTGGGTGCTGATCAGTAACTCCCGACGGTCGTCGCTCATCTGGCTCATCGCCTCGACTGCATTTACGATCAAGTTCAGCATCACCTGTTGAATCTGGACCCTACTGCCTTGAATGACAGGTAAACCCTCCGCAAATTGAGTCCGCAATTGAACGCTGTTTTTCGACACTTCACCGCGCGTCAATCCGATAACTTCCGAAATCGTTTCATTGATCTCCAAGCTGTCCTTTCGCGTCGGCTCCTTCCTGACCAACGCGTGCGTCCGGTCGACAACTTCAGTGACACGCATGCCGTTCAGCACGGCTCGGTCTATTGCCTTCTTCGCCCTCTCGACATCCGGCTGCTGGCGAGCGAGGAAGCGCTGGGCGGTTTGGGTATTCAACAGCGCTGCCGTGATCGGCTGCTTGACCTCATGCGTAATGGACGCCGTAAGCTGGCCCAGAGTTGCCAGCCGGTTCGCGTGGGCCAATTCCGTCTGCATATTGCGGAATCGCCGCTCGCTCTCACGCGCTTCCGCTTCTGCCCGTCGACGCTCGGTTAGATCGAGCACAAACGCGACACCCTGGCTGTCTGTCCCTTCAAGGGTCGCGATGCCGATCAACACTGGAATGCGGCGGCCATCCTTCCGGATATACTCCTTTTCAAAGGGCTGCACGGCTTTCTTGTTCTTTGCCTCGGACAGCATCAACGCATTCTGATCACGCCATTCGGGGGGCGTCATGTCGGCCCAGCTCACGCGACCGGACAGGAGATCGTGCTGATCATATCCAACGATGCGCAAAAACTCGCTATTGGCATCAAGAATCTGCCCCCCGTCATTCCAGATGACGATGCCGATGATGTTGGCATCGACGAGGCGGCGAATTTTCGCTTCACGTTGTTCAATCTCCCGCTGCGTGGTTGCAATGGATCTCAAATCCGCCTGCAGCACGTCGCGCCACTGCAACAGCAGTCTGAGATAGAGCTCGCTGTATCCGTTGCTTTTCCTGTCGAGAACACAAATCGTTCCAAATATCTCGCCATCGGGCCAACTGATCGGCACGCCGAGGTATGAAATCATGCCCAGTTTGATGTCAGGGTTTGATTTCCACGCCTCGTCCTGCAGGGCGTCCGGGACGATCAACGGTCGACGGGTGTTCATTACAGTCTCACAATAAAGCCCTGTATTGAGACACGCGGCCTCGTGCGGTTCGTAAGGATTCCCCTTGGACTCGCTGGAAACGAGGACTTTGATATTTGGCGGCTCTACCCTCATGATCAAGGCGGAGGGGACATTTACAATATCGGCCAGAAGATCTGCGATCTCCTGCCATTTTCGCATGATGTCCGCAGGTACCTGCATGTTGTGGAGCCTGTCCACCTCGACCCGCATGTTTGTTCCGCGCAAGTCCTCCGAACGCGATGCCACGCTTTCAGATGTGAAATCGGACAACGCCATCCCCGGCGGGGATGTGAATGATTGTTCGCGGCCACCCGCAACGGCCTTGTGGACAGGATTAACCATCAGAAGGCCCCTGCCCATCGCCGTCAGGGCCACAGCCGGCGTGCCTCAGGGCGGACTGCAGGTAACGAAAGAGGACATCGCTGCTTACCGGCTTGGTCAGGTATGCATAGGCCCCACCTCTCATGGCGCGAGATCGGGTCGCCGGATTGGTGTCAGCCGTGACGATGATGACCGGCATCGCGGAACGGAGACTCCGCAAATGCCGCAGCAGGTCAAGCCCGCTATGGCCCGGCATGCTCACGTCGGTAATCAGGCAATCGAACCGGTCAGGGACAAATTCCGCCATGAAGGCCTCCGCTCGATCGAAAGTGCGACACGATAGATCCAGCACCATAAGGAGGTCGGAAAGGGCCTCCCGAACAGCGTCGTCGTCATCTACGATTGCGACCAGGGGCGCTTTGGACAAGCCGATAACCTTCGCTAGCGTGGCCGGCTGACCACACCCTCGTCTCGCCCATTGCTGGCCGGGTCGTAACCATCCTTTGGTCTAGGGTGATTTTTGCTCCCGGATCTCCGCAGGCAGCAGTTCCCAGATGCGAATGAGCTGCCCGACGGACGCCGCCTGCATCTTCTTCGTCACGTTGCCACGGTGGAGCTTGACGGTGATCTCGCTGATGCCGAGATCGAACGCGATCTGTTTGTTGAGGCGGCCCCTTGCCACTTCGCGCATGACCTCGCGTTCGCGCGGCGTCAACTTGGCGTAGCGGTCGACGTGCAGCTTGACGTGCCGGGCGGCGGTCCGCAGCGAAATGTCCTTCTCGATTCCGGCTGTGACGGCGTCGAGCAGCGTCTGGTCTCGGACGGGCTTTGTAAGGAAGTCAATGGCTCCCGCCTTCATCGCCTGCACGGTCATCGCGATGTCGCCATGACCGGTGAGGAAAATGATCGGTCTCGTATGACCGTTCAAGGCGAGATGCTGCTGGAGATCGAGGCCGCTTGCGCCGGGCATGCGAACATCGAGGATCAGGCAGCCCGGCCGCTCCGGAAGATCGGCCTGCAACAATTCCTGTGTCGATCCGAAGCAACATGCGTCGATTCCCACCGACAGCAGAAGTTCTCGAATTGCGAACCGGACGTCCTCGTCATCGTCCACGATCAGGACGAGTGGGCGATCCGTATTGTCGGCAGCCATGCTCATGGGTAATCGGGGTAAGGTTGGTAGGGCGGATGAGCGGGCAAGTGCGGTGGTGGCAAGCATTGCTTAGTCTCCTAATCGCTACTGCCCCGTTGCCTGTCGCGGTCGTTCAACTTGAGTCGATCGTTCGGGGCGTGTTCTAAACTCCGTACAAGTACGGCGTCTTTCCTAAAGCCGCCGTACTTTGCCGGAACCTGCTCCAAGCGCGCAATCGTGATACTAATGGCTGAGACGCCGCGGACGCGTGACCAGGTGATCAAGCAGGAAAATCATTGAATTTGCTCTGAAAATCGCCTTCCCGCGATTGCGCCGGTTGATCTCGCAACAGCTTCGCGTTTTACGAGCAAGTCTAGACGATCGCTCGCTGATATCAGATAATCCGCCGCGACCTCGCGATACGATGATGACCTGCCTGGTCCAGTTCCGCGCATGAGACCGAACCAGATGATACAGACGGGCTTCGGGCAAAGGCTCGGGCAAATCCTGCATTTGAAGGATGCGCCGCCGTCGCTGATGACGCGGTCACTGCGCGGTGTGCAGCTCGCATTCACTGAAACCCGAAATGACAACCCCGTGCCGGGCCTTTCCGGCTCGTTCGCGCTCGAGGATGCTTTTCTCGTCAGCCTGAAACTTCACGATTTCCCGGACTGCGAACTCTGGGAGAATGGCAAGTGCGTGATGAAGGCGGATGTCCCGGCGGGGACGACATACCTGTACGATCTCAAGCGCGATCCCCGCTATGTGATCGACAAGCCATTCCACTCCCTGTTTTTCTACCTGCCGCGCTCCGCGCTCGACAGCCTCACCGAGCAGTCCCGCACGCCTCGCGTCGGTGAGCTCGCCTGTGATCTTGGTGTCGCCCATGATGACGCGGTCATCCGTCACATCGGCGCCTCGCTGCAGGAAGGCTTGCGCCGGCCGGGCGAGACCAATCAGCTTTTCGTCGATCACATGATGCTCGCCCTCGCCGCACACGTCGCGCAGGCGTATGGCGGACTGCGTCCCGACGCCAAACCGACCCGCGGCGGTCTGGCGCCGTGGCAGGCGAGGCGCGCCTGTGAAAGGATCGAGTCCGATCTTGGCGGGAAAATTTCATTGCAACAAATCGCGGCCGAGTTTGATCTGTCGGTCAGCCATTTTTCACGGGCTTTTCGCAGCTCCACCGGCCTGCCGCCGCACCAATGGCTGCTTCGCCAACGGGTGAAGGCCGCCAAGCAGTTGATGACCGTCCCCGACCTGTCGCTGTCCGAGATTGCGATATCGGCCGGGTTTGCCAATCAGAGCCACTTTACGCGGGTGTTTTCGGCCGCGGTCGGCGTCAGCCCGGGAGCGTGGCGCCGCGAAGCGCAAAATGCCCCGGAAAGCGAGAATTGATCCAGGCCAATGCCGGGCGCAGCGGATCAGCGACGCTTCCCCAGTGAGATGACGTAGGCGGCGCGGCGCGCCGCAAAGATCTCGTCGGGCGGATGAGCGATGCCTTCGGCGAGAGTTGCCGGATTGAAGATGGAGGCGTCGCACGCCTCGTTCGCTTCAACACCGGTGATGACGATCGTGCCCAGCCGCACCGTTTCGCGGGCATCCTCATCCGGCCATCGGCTGGTCACGTCCATGACGGGATCGCCGGGACGGTCGAGCAGCGCCATCACGTTGAGCCGGACATCGCCTTTGGCGATCCGGTTCTTGAGGTCGTCGTAAAGGAAATCGGCAGACTTCGCCCTCGCCTGATCCCCGGTCGGCGTGACGTCTGCGCCGACTGGCGCAACCTTGAACTTGATAAACCGCGTCTCGCCTTTCGAACTCGTCGCGGGAAAGGCGTGCACGCCCCAATAGGTCGTGCCGGCAAAACTCCCGGGCGGCGGAAGCGCGGCGATGTAGTTGGCCTGATGCAGCGTTTCGGGATTGGCGGCGGAGAATGCCTTGACTTTCTTCATGTTCGGCTTGCCGCTTGGTCCCGGCATGCGCGCCTTGACGTAAGCCAGCATCTGGTCGAGCGTCCTCGCAAAATGTACCGGAGCGCTTTGCAGGACCATGTCCGAGCGATGATCTTCGCCGCCGAGCCTGAAGCTGAAGCCGCGCAGCACGCCGCTGTCGATATCCACTACTTTGGGATCGCCGCCCACCGAGAATCGCGCCAGCACGCGTGATGGCTTCGTGAAGCTTTGCGATCTCGTTATTTCCGCCGCCCGGTCCGACGGAATATAGGTGCCGCGAACGCATCGGCCCTCGGCAAAGCTCGCGCGTACCCTTGAGCGTACCCTTGGAGGATGACCGGCTAGCGCGTTCAGGGCGTCGACGATGGACGCGGGTGTGGCCGCGCCGGCTGGGAACTGGACCACGGCGGGACCCTGGGTTCGAACACTCGGAGCGCATTTTAGGCACTGTGCAAATCGGGCGTCTTTCCTAAAGCGACCACGTATTGTCCGATCCTGCGCCCCATCCCTGCTGCACGGGCTAATTCACCCTAGACCAGGGGACTAGAAGCACGCACCCCTCGTAGGGTAGCGCAAACGACTCCATGCGACGCATCCTCAGCGCCATCGCGTCAAGAAAATGGAGAGGACGATGCAGGTGAGCGAGCGGCGGCAAGCAGCGGAGAAATTTGTTTCATTGCCGGATCGGTGTCGGGAAGAAGTCCCTTCTCACGGCTCGCTGCCGACTTCTCCGGCCGCGATCCTGCCTGACTTCATCGGCAAGAACCGTAAGTGCTTAGCCGGGCAGTCCGATGCGATCAGCGATGGCAAGCTGGCCTATGCCACCCGCCATGCGACGGAGGTGGAGGAAAGCATCTCCGACGAGATGCTTCTCAAGAGCGTTGCGGAGGGTAACAAGACCGCGATGCACATCATGTTCGCCCGTCACCGCGCCAGAGTCCTTCACTTCATCCAGCGGACGGTCCGTAATCCCGGCATTGCCGAGGATCTCGTCAGCCAGGTATTCCTCGATGTCTGGCGCTCCGCGAACAGGTTCGAATATCGCGCGCGGGTTTCCACATGGCTGCTCTCGATTGCCCGTTTCAAGGCGATCAACTCGCTGCGAGAGCGCATTCACGAGAGCATCGATCAGGATGATGTGCACGGAATCGCAGATGCCGGTGACACGCCGGAAATCGCGCTTGATCGAAAGGAAACCAACGGCATTTTGCGCGCATGCATCGCCAGGCTGTCTCCAGCCCATCGCGAAATCATCGACATGGTCTACGAGCGCGAGAATTCGCCCGCTGAAGTGAGCGAGATGCTGGATATTCCTCTTGCCACCGTGAAGAGCCGGATGTTTTACGCGCGCAAGCAACTTGCGAGCATGCTCGTGAACGCCGGTTTCGAGGTCCCAACATCAACACGGCGGGGAAAGCAAAGTCATCTCGCGGCTTGCATCTAACGTGCAGGCACAGCTATCGGCAATTGATGGGCCTTCCCCAGCCGGCCCCCATGCGACATGCTAAGGGCGGCAGCTTCGAGCGGCGAACATGACGCGGCGACGCAGCAATTGCGGCCGGGAACGCTGCTATCGCGATCAACCGCTCGGCAAGGCCGTTGACATTCCAGCGCATTGTCAAAATACTCGGCCATAACAAAGAAAAATCGATGGGAGGACACGATGCCCACTTCACGCAGAACACTGCTGAAGACTTCTGCGGCTGCGGCCGCCGCATTCAGCTTTGATTGGACACGTGCCCAGGCGCAGGCCGAAACGGTACGCATCGGCCTGATCTACGACTTGACCGGCCCCTTTGCTGCGGGCGGCTCGGTCGCCTCCTCGATCGGCGCGCAGATCGCCATGGATCTCGTCAACGAAAAAGGCGGCATCGGTGGCAAGTACAAGGTCGCCGCCGTCGCCGCCGATTCCCAGAGCAAGCCCGAGGTCGCGATCAATGAGGCGGTGCGCCTGATCGACCAGGAGAAGATCGACATCATCAACGGCGTCTATGCGAGCTCGCATGCGGTGCCGCTCGCGGCCAAGGTCGAGCAGCAGAAAAAGATCCTCTGGATCACGACCGCGGTCTCGACCGCCGTGTTCAAGGACAAGAACCTGCAATACGTCTTCCGCGCCCAGATTCACTCCGATCAGTACGGACAGGCCTTCGCCGGCTTCATCGCCGAGCATGCCAAGGCGAAACTCGGGATGGAGCCCAAGGACGTCAAGGTCGCGCTGATCCACGAGGATGGTCCCTATGGTGTCGGCGTCGCCGCCGCCGACGAGGCCTATTCCAAGGAAGCCGGCCTTCAGGTCGTGCTCCGCGAGGGTTATTCGGCGTCCGCACCCGACCTCTCGGTGCTGGTGACCAAGCTCAAGCGTGCGAGGCCCGACGTGATCTCTCACGCGGGATACAACCCTGATATCACGCTGTTCCTGCGTCAGGCGCGCGAGAACGGCCTCAAGTTCAAGATGCTGTTCGGCGCCGGTGCGGGCTACAGCCAGCTCGACAAGCTGCGCGCCACCTTCGCCGCGGACATCGACAATTTCTGCAATATCGATCCGGTGCCTGCGCAATTGCTCGATCCGACCAAACTGGCGCCCGGCATCGGCGATCTCACCAAGACAATGGTCACACGCTACAAGGAGAAGACCAACGCGACTGACGTGCCGCCGCACTGCTCGATGGGCTTCAACCAGACCTGGATCCTGCTCAACGCCGTGCTGCCCGTTGCCAAGGACAAATACGGCGGCTTCAATCCCGATGCCATTCGCAAGGCGGCGCTCGACGTCGACATCCCGCCGGGCGGCACGATCCAGGGCTACGGCGTCAAATTCTTTCCGCCGGGCACACCCATGGCCGGCCAGAACGAGCGCTCGACCCCGGTCGTCATGCAGAATGCCGGTGAGCACATCTCGGTGGTTTGGCCGACCAATATCAGGACGCAGGACCCGGTATTCCCGCTGCCGAAATCGTCGGTCTACGCGTCGTAGCGTATTCCATCGGGGGCTTGTCCGATCAAGGGCGCTCGGCGCGGGGTTGCTCTCCCGGGCCGTGCTCGCGAGCGATGAAATCCTCGAGCCATAGCGATTCACTGCCCTCGACGGGAACGCGCGTCGACTGCAGGGGTCTCGTCCAGTTGCAGGCTTGCGGGTGATAAAACACCTCTCGACCACCCTTCGCCAGGATGGCGAAGAAAACATAGCGCTGCCCAGGCTGAAAAAAGAACTCGCAGTCCAGCGTTGCGTAGACGTCCATCAACTTGATGGTGCGTGCGAGCCTTTCACCGCCTTTCCACGCGCGCTCGACCTCGATGAGCCATGCGTGCTGGTCTGCGCGGACGACCTTGCCGGCAAACACATATTGGGCGCGGTCAAAGCCGGCTTCGGGAGAGACGGGATCGCAGGAACATGCGTGCGCGGCACCTGCGCTCCACATCCAGCAGACAGCCAGGACCAGCAGCCTCGTCAGATTCGTCATCGGAACCTCCAGGCAGCCCGCAGGAAGCGGGGCGTAGGAGATCAGCTTACAGCGTGACGCGACGGCCCTCTTCGGCGGCCCAATAGCCGGCGTAGTTGACCTTGATCGTCTCAAAGGCCAGCGCGAGATCTGAGAGTGGCTGCCTCCCCGTCGCGACGCATTCCATGAAATCCTGGATTTCCTGCAAGTAGCCGCGCGTCCATTCTTCCTCGAGGCAGACATATTGCCAGCCGGTCTTGCGATCGACCTTTTCGGTGATGTAGACGCTCGCGAGTTTTTCCTCGCTGGTCTGGTAGCTCATCATGTGCGTGTTCGGCGTGATGTTGGCGAACAGCGCGCCACCGCTGGTGTAGGTTTCGATCAAATTGCGCACGCCGCCGGCGATCATGTCGCCGGAAAATATCGTCGCCTTGGTGCCGTCGGAGAAAGTAGTGGTGAGCGTACCCCAGTCTTCGACGTCGACCGGATTGGACTTGATGACGCCGCGCTCCTCCGGCCGCAGGCATGCCGCGACGTTACCGACGTCGCAGCTGACGCTGGCGACGCTGATCGCCTCACCCCGTGCTTTCGCCTCGACCTGCTTGAGATAAAGCACCGCCGAAAGCGGATGGCATCCCATCCGGATCAGCGAACCGCCGCCGGTCATCGCCCATTGCGCGGCATGCGCCGCATGCGAGCCGCTGTGGCTCTCCTCGCCTTTCATGAACAGGATCTTGTCTTTGGTGGCACGGAGGATCTCCACGGTCTTGGTCACCGCCGGCGCGTAGATCCAATCCTCCGCATACATGAACAGCTTGCCGGCCTTCTCGATCGCCGCGCGGGTGCGCTGCATTTCCTCCAATACGCGCTGGTACATCAGCGCCTTCGGCACCTGCTTGCCGATCGGCGCCTTGTCGCCGTCCTGCCCGAAATAGCCCGCGAACGGCTTTTCGCAGATTACGTGCTTGCCGGCCTGCATCGCCTCGACGATCATCGAGGCGTGCAGATTGGGCGGCGTGCAGATGTCGATGACATCGAGCTCACCATCGGTGATCAAATCGCGAAAACTGCGATACGCGTTCCGGATCTGGTGCCGGCGGGCAAAGTCGAGAACATGATCGCCGCGTGCCGCGACGGCCCTGACCTCGACATCCAGGCCGTAGACGCGCTTGTACGCATACATATGCAGCTCAGACACAAAGCCGCAGCCGGCCAGACCGACCCTGATCTTTGCCATGATACCTCCAGGAGTCTTGTCTAGCCGGCCGCAATTCGGCTAGCTACCCTTCTTTGGCTCTTCGAAAGGGCACACCATCGTAAATTTAAGGGTCGGCTCAGCGTTGAGTGTGGTCCATTCTATCTTGACGTCGTGGAGCGTCGGATCAAGATCAGCAGCCTTTTTCACCATCACATCGATGATGATTTGAATCGGTGGCTCCGAATTAAAGCACTTTCGAATCGCGGCATCGGCTAAGTCGCACTTTGTCGCGGGAACCGCGGCATCGCTCGGCGAAAGCGGCAGCTTGTTGGGTTGCTTCGAGAGACTGTCTCGGGCCGCCTGCATCGATTCCTGCCAAAGCTCGTGGGTTTTTCCGGGCCACTTATCTTTTGGCGTCAGGATAGGCTGATAGTCACCCCACTTCATGGTGGCCAGATTAAACCCTGCATGCTCTTTCAGTTTCTTGACGCTGTCCGGCATAGCCTTGGTCGTATAGTTGACGTTCATGGCGTAGATAAATTTCGGGTCCTGATAAAACCCGGCAAGAAAGCTCTGCTCACCCATTGTCACCTCCACTTTGTTTCACTGCCTCAAGAGGCCGTTTCACACCAGACGTAAATTGACGATGTATCAAAGTTGACGCGCAGCATTCAGTGCCGAACGGACTCGCCGTTCACCTTGACCAGTAACGCCTCAGCTCTTGCGACAAGAGGCTTATGCTCAAGCCGCTCGGCAATGGCGATACAGTTCCGCAAGCATTGGCCTATTTGTTCCGGATCGGCCTCCGGCCGCATCGCGAACATCCTCCCTTCCGACAACCATGTTTCCGCTTCAAGACCTTCATACCCTTGCTGGCGAGCTCCAGCGCGAACGGATCTGACATTTTCCAGCGCATCCGCAGACGTGTTCTGTGCAAGCGCCAGATAGTTGGGCGCCCGCAACATGACTGATGAATGACCGACCGCCTGTGCCTGGTCCCGTGCTTCCGTCAAAACGACTTTGGCCTCGTCGATCAGGCCGAGCTCCAGATTTGCCATACCGCAAAGGCAGGCAAGAATTGGGACGTATAGTTTTGTTTCGTGTTCCTTGGCCAGCTTCAGCGCCTTCTCAAGCTCGACTTTTGCGCCCGCGAAATCGCCGCGATTGAGCAGGATCGAGCCCGAGCAATAACCAACCGACACGCGATCGATGGGTCGGCCGGTGCGATCGGCAATCGCGCGCGCATGACCCTGAATGGCCTCTGCCTGGTCCCAGTCACCCCGCATACTCAGCACGACAGCCCACATCATGTAGCAAAGGATAGCCAAACCTTGCGGCGTGTTACCGAGCGGAGCCCTGGGATCCGGTCCCGTCAGTTGCTGGCACGCGCGTGCAAACATTTTCTCTGCGTCACGGCACCGGCCCGCAACAAAGTACGCCTGACCCAAGCCAAACTCCGCGTAGCTCAGCCATCCACGATCGCCGAGTTGCTCGGCCCTCCCGACAGCCTCCTCCCCCGCCTCGATCGCTTCGACGGGCGCGCCATAAAAATTGAGCGCCGCTGCGCGCACCGCCATAGTCGCGACCTTGCGCGCATGGTCCCCGATCGCCGCTGCGCGCGCATCGGCCTCCTTCGCCAGGCTCAGCCACTTGTCGACGACGCCGAAGGAAGAAAACGCCACGCGCGACTCAATCCGCAGATCGATGGCAAGTGCCTCGCGCTCGGCCGATAGCGGCGCCTTGTCGAGCGCATCGATCGCAATCCCGAAATATTGCGCGCCCTCGGCCAGTGCCGAACGATCAATGCATTTCCTGGCAATGTTGCGGGCGAACAGGGCGCTCTTTCGCCAGTCCTTTGCGCCTGTTGCGTGGTAGAGAAGAACGTCGGACTGGTCGTCCAGACGACCCGACGCTCCAGCCTCGATGCTGGCGAGAATTCGCCGATGCAGTTTTTCACGCGCCGCTTCCAGCATGGATTCGTACGCTTCCTGGCGGATCAGTTCGTGCGGAAATTCGTAGACGTGGCTCGGCAACAGGCTGACTTCGATCAGGAGTTCGGCGCGATCGAGCGCGGCCAGTTGAGACTGCAGCTGCTCGTCAGGCAGACCCGTCACCTCCTGCAAAATGCGGGCGGTTGCCTGTGTTCCGACCGCAGCCGCTGTTCGAAGCAGAATCTTTTCATCCCAACTCAAACGATCAATGCGCGCGGCAATCATGCCTTGAATGGTCGCGGGCATGCCCAATCTATCCGGAGAGATGTCAACGCTGGCGCTATCGTGGTGCCCGCCGAGAACGACCTGATCCGAAAGACCACGACACACCTCTTCGATGAAAAGCGGTACGTTGCCGGTGTGCCGGAGGATCCGGTCCTTCAAGTCCGTCACCGACGGCGAATGCCCAAGGATATCGTCCAGCATTTCGCGACCGGCGTCGTCGTCCAGTGGACGCAACCACAGACTGACCGAGCTTCGTCGGCTACGCAGCTCCGGCGTTCCGGTGGGCCTGCTGGTGGTCACGATCAGCAGGGGATGACGGGCGGTCAGTGATTCCAGGGATTCAATTGGCGCCGCACTCGCACTATCGATCCAGTGCAAATCCTCGATCAGAAGCATAACCCGCGAGTCCTGGGTAATGCGCTCAATGACGGCACGGCTTGCCTCTGCAATTGCCCGGCCACGTTGCCTCGGCTCAAGCTTGCTCCAATCCGGATCCGAAACCGGGAGGTCCAGCACGGCATCTATCGCCGCGTGCCAGATCGGTGGCAGACCGGCGAGCGGATCCTCGCCCGGGATCGGCTTGCCGGCCCGCAAATGTGGCGACAGGGCCGATTGCAGAACGTTCTTCAACACGGCAAAGGGCGAGGCTTGCAAGGGTGGGCTGCATTCGGCCTCGATCACGCGCCATCCGGCCGCCCGCAACTCCTCCACAAACTCGTACACCAGACGCGATTTGCCGATGCCCGGGTCGCCAAGCACGGAAACCATTTTCCCGTCTTTCGCGATTCCGTCCGCCACCTGTCGAAGAGACTTCATTTCAGAGTCTCTTCCGACAAACCTGCCGATGCTTCGAGCCTTGCGAACCTGCCAGGTTGAAAGCTGGTGAACCGCGACCACCCTGTACATCGGAATTGGGTTTGCGAAGCCCTTCAGATGCCTTGGCTCCATCGTCTCGAAGTCGATGAACCCTTCGGATAGCAGCCGGCACGCTTCCGAGGCCATGATCTGTCCCGGTGGGGCGACAGCCTGCAGTCGTTCCGCCAGATGCTGTGCTGATCCGCCGAATTCGTAGACGTGGGAGACGTCACTCAAAACGACATAGGCCAGGACGTAGGCGGAGTGCAGCCCCACGCGCACCTGGATGCTCGGGTCGCCAAGTTCTGCCACACGCCGGATCAGTTCGATCGCTGCGTGGCAGGCAAGGCGACTATGGTTATCGTCAGCGCTTGGGGCGCCAAACGCGGCCACCAATCCGTCCCCGAGCTCCTTGCTGACCGTGCCGCGAAATTGGCGAACCGCCGCTCGCATCGCCGACAGCGCGGGTTCGAGACGGGAGACGGCATGTTCGGGGTCGAGGTCCGCAACGATAGTCGTCGAGCCGACAATATCCGCGCGAAGAATCGTTACGAATTTGAGTTCGGCCTTGCGTTCGGTAGAGGCCTGGACATCCTCGGCAACAGCGCCGCCGCCGTTGATGGTTACGCGCAGTGAGTCCCCGCAATACGCGCAGAAACTGCTTTCCGGCCGATTGGATTTACCGCAGCTGTCGCATCGCTTTTGCAGCGCCCGAGCCCCGCAGGCCGCGCAGTACTTGTCCCGCTCATCCATTGCCGATCGGCACGCATCACAAAACATAATCGCGTCCTGACGGGATCAGTCGATTATTCGCGCAATTTCTTGTGTTTAGCCTTGTATTTAGCTTCCATTCGGAATGGTGACCCATTCCGCCCGCCTCTGCAAGGTTGTTATCCCCGATGAACCACCGGATTAAGACGGCCTTTTGTCTGCCCCCGCGTCTGGATGCGCCGATGGTAACTTTGCGGGGTCAAGCCTTAACCATGTCGGCTCATCGGAGCAGATCGGACGCTGGCAGCCCCGAACTCTCGGGGTACCCGCCGCCAAGCGGTCATACCGCCCGACGGAAAAAGCCTGCCCTTCGGTGGGCGGACTCGACATTCATCGCGGATGAGATGGTCACCGCCTTGCTTCACCACCTGAACAGCAGTTGCGCGGCGATGTAGCAATAGACGTTGAGGCTCGATTTTGTTGGCTGCCATCCAACGCTGACACCCAAGGTAGATGCAAACGATCAGTGAAGAGAAAGCCTACTCGCCCTTGAGGTCCGCATCACGGACCACCGCGCGCCGCTTGCGCGTCTCGTCGTCGATGAATTTGCCGAACTCCGCGGCCGTGCCGCTGCACGCTTCCAGCCCCTGGTCTAGCGGGTTTTGTTTCAGCTCGGGACCGGCAAGCGCGCGGCCAGCCTCTGCCTGCACCCAAAGGTCAGGCCCTCGGGCCGTGACTTGCCGTAAGCGTTCAGCTCCTGCAGGTCCTTGAACGGCGCCTGCGCATTGGCGATCAGAAATATCGGCGCAACGACCTTTCAACTCACCGACTGGCCTCGCGGCACCGGGCCCATCGGCGATCCCGGGCCGCCGTCCCGCGGCGGGAATGGGCGATCTCCCATGTCTGCGCCGGCGGCCGGCCAGCGCGGCCAACGGTCGCGGCAGCCTCACTTCGGATGATCCCCCGAACGTAGGGTGCCAAAGGTTGCATCCGCGTTCCATTCTGGCTTGTGGCCGGGCGCGCTTTAGTTCTAACCTTGCAGCAAAAGCGCCATAGAGCGCGGACAGGCGACAAGAACCAAACAGAACGAGATCTTGGGAGGATCAATGAAACGCAGGACGCTTCTCGGCGGAACGATCACCGCCGCCGTGCTTGGCCTAACTTTTGGGCTCACCTCAGCCGCACTCGCTCAGCAACCCCCGATCAAGATCGGAATGTCGATGGCACAGACCGGCGGTCTGGCGGGCGGCGGCAAGGCCTCGCAGCTCGGCATCGAGATCTGGCGCGACGACGTCAACGCCAGGGGTGGCCTGCTCGGCCGCAAGGTCGAACTCATCGTTTATGACGACAAGTCGAGCGCTTCGGAAACGCCGGCGATCTATTCCAAGCTTCTGGACGTCGACAAGGTCGATATCCTGTTCGCGCCCTACGCGACCGTGCCCACCGCGCCGCTGATGCCGCTGGTCAAGCAGCGCGGCATGTTGCTGATGGGCAACTTCTCGTTCCAGGTGAACAGCAAGGTTGGCCACGACATGTGGTTCAACAATGCGCCATGGGGACCGGCCGACAGCTGGGCCGCGTCCTTCCTCGAGCTCGGCCAGAAGGCCGGCGGCAAGACCATCGCGCTGCTGGCGGCCGACCAGGAATTCGCGCAGAATCTGGCGCTGACCGCACGCGACGTCGCCAGGAAGATGAACATGCAGATCGTGTTCGACCAGGCCTATCCGCCGAACACGGTGGAATTCTCCTCGATCCTGCGTGCGCTCAAGGCTGCCAAGCCCGACATCGTCTATGTCGCGTCCTATCCGCCGGACTCGGCCGGAATTTTGCGCGCCGTGAACGAAATCGGGATCGGCAACAACGTCAAGATCTTCGGCGGCGGCATGGTCGGGCTGCAGTTCGGCGCGGTCATGGAAAACCTGGGCTCCCTGCTCAATGGCGTCGTCAACTACAACACCTGGCTGCCAGAACCGAGCATGCAGAACGAGGGGACCAAAGCGTTCTTCGAGACCTATACCAAGCGCGCCATCGAAGCCAAGGTCGATCCGCTCGGCTACTATCTGGCGCCGTTCGGCTACGCCAGCGGCCAGATGATCGAGCAGGCGATCAAGGCCGTGGGATCGCTCGACCAGAAGGCGCTCGCAAAGTATCTGCGCGAGAACGAGCACAAGACCATCGTCGGTCCGATCGCGTTCGCCGCAGACGGCGAGCGCAAGGAATCCGCAACGCTGCAGGCGCAGTTCCGTGGCGTCGTGGACAAGAATATGGACCAGTTCCGCAAGCCCGGCACCCAGGTGATCCTGTTCCCGGCGAAAATGAAATCCGGCGATCTCATCAGCCCGTTCGAGGCTGCCCGGAAATAACCATCGCGGCTAGAGTCCCGTTTCGATTGAATCGAAACGGGACTCTAGATTCCTTATTTTGACGCGTTTTCTTGACGCGAACCGGCATCCACTTCGCTGGAAAACGCTATGATCTCCGGACCATGGTGCGCTGACCCCGGTCGGCGCACCAACGCCCCGAGCAATTTGAGTGGGAAAGGCAGCGCGTGCGCGAACCGGGTAAGCGGCGGCTCAGGAGCGGGTCAAGGGGGACCTTACGTGTTTTCATTTGAACTGCTGCTCGATGCAGTAGTGCTCGGGGTGCTGCTCGGCTGTTTCTACGCGGCGGTCAGCCTTGGGCTGTCAGTCGCGTTCGGCCTGCTCGACGTTCCCCACGTCGCGCACCCGGCCTTTCTGGTGCTCGCGTCCTACGCCGTCTATGTGCTCAACGAGTTCTATGGAATCGATCCGCTGCTGGCGGGACTGCTGATCACCCCGTTCCTCTTCGTATTCGGTCTCGCCGCCTATCGCCTGTACTACGAGACCTTCGAAAGGCGCGGCAGCGACGCCGGCGTGCGCGGCATCGCGTTCTTCTTCGGCATCGCCTTCATCATCGAAGTCCTGATCATCCTGCAGTTCGGCGTCGACCAGCGCTCGGTCACCGCGCCCTATATCGGCAAGGCCTGGCGGATCGGCGATATGCGGATTCCCTACCGGCTGGTAGTCGCGTTCGCCGTCGCCGCTTTGCTGACCACCCTGCTGGCGCTTTATCTGTCCAAGACCTTCATGGGACGCGCGATCCGCGCGGTCGCCCAGGACCAGGAGGCGCTGCGGCTGATGGGCGCCAATCCGATCCGGATCAAGCAATGGGCGTTCGGTATCGCAACGGCCGTGCTCGGCATTGCCGGCGCCCTGCTCATCATCGTCGCCCCCGTCGATCCGACGCTCGACCGCGCCTATATCGGGCGGACATTCTGCGTCGTCGTCATGGCGGGGCTCGGCAGCATGACCGGCACGCTGGTCGCCGCCATCATCCTCGGCGTCGCCGAATCGATCGTGCTGACGCTGTTCGGCGCCTCCTGGGCGCCGGCTATTTCGTTTGCGATGCTGCTCGGCGTTCTCGCCGTGCGGCCGCAGGGCCTGTTCGGCAGGCGATCATGAAGCGCAACGGCATCTTTTTCTGGGTTGGCGCGGCGGTCTTTCTGATCGCCATTGCGCTGATGACAAAGCTCATCACCAACGAATACCCCTTCTTCGCCGGCTATGTGATCCTGCAATTCATCGTGCTCGCGGTGGCCTGGAGCATCCTCGGTGGCCATGCCGGCTATGTGAATTTCGGCACCAGCGCGTTTTTCGGCATGGGCGTCTACACGGCGGTGTTCCTGTTCAAGGTGGCCGGCGCGCCGCTCCTGGTGCAGATCGCCGCCGCCGCCGGCGTCGGCGCGCTGATGGGCTTTGCGCTGGGCCTGTTGACCCTGCGCATGCAGGGCATTTTCTTCTCGATCGCCACAATCGCGCTGACCATCGTGATCGAGACCTCGATCACCAACTGGCGTTATGTCGGCGGCGCGGCCGGCATCCAGTTGCAACGGCCGCCGGTGACGTGGCCGTTCTCCGGCTATGTGCAGATGCTGTTCTTCGTCCAGGCGGTGCTCGTGGTGCTGGCGGTTGTGATTTCGCGCTACATCCAGAATTCGTGGATCGGCCGTGGCCTGCAGGCGCTGCGGGACGACGAGCTCGCCGCGGAATGCACGGGTGTGCCGACCTTGCGGCTGAAAGTGCTGGCCTGCGTCGTCTCCGGCGCGCTGATGTGCGCGGCCGGCGCGCCCGCGGCGATGTATCTGCAATATGCCGACCCCTCCTCCGCGTTCAACCTCAACTATTCGGTCTCGACGCTGGCGATGTCGCTGATCGGCGGCACCGCGCATTGGGCCGGCCCGATCGTCGGCGCCATCCTGCTGGGCACCACGCAGCAATTGCTGACCGTGACCATCTCCTCGGAAGTGAACGTGCTGGTGCTCGGCGTCATGCTGGTGCTGTTCGTGGTGGCCGCACCGGAGGGCCTGATCGGCCTGCTGCGCCGGGTTCGCCGCCATCGCAGGGAGGGCAAGCAATGACGCCCCCCGACACCAGCGCACCCCTGCTGCAGATATCAGGGCTTACAAAGCGCTTCGGCGGCTTCACCGCGCTCGACAATGTCAGCGTCGACATCCGCCCCGGCGAGCGGTTCGGCCTGATCGGCCCGAACGGCTCGGGCAAGACCACGCTGATCAACTGCATCTCCGGCGCGTTCCGCACCGAGGCCCGCACCGTGGTATTCCGCGGCGAGGACATCACGCAATTGCCGGCGCATGTCCGTACCCGCCGCGGCATCGCCCGCAGCTTCCAGATCCCGCGGCCGTTCAAGAGCATGACGGTGGTCGAGAACCTGATGGTGGCGCTTGATTTCGCGGTGGCCACGGATCCGCTCGTCTCGGCTGCGCACCGGCACGAGACCGCGATGTCGATCCTTGCCGGCATGGGTCTCGCGTCCAAGGCCGATGCATCCGCCACCACGCTGAGCCAGGTCGAACTGCGCAAGATGGAGCTCGCCCGCGCGATGGCGACGCGGCCAAAGCTGCTGATATCAGACGAGGCGATGGCCGGGCTTTCCTCTTCGGAAGTCGACGAGGTGCTTGATCTCTTGATGAGCCTTGCGGACCAGGACATCACCGTCATCATGATCGAGCACATCATGCAGGCGGTGATGCGTTTTTCGCAGCGCGTGATGTGCCTCGACGCCGGCAAGATCATCGCGATCGGCGCGCCGAACGAAGTCATGGCCAACCAGCGGGTGCAGGAGGCCTATCTTGGCACTTAGCCTCGCGATAACAGACCTCGATGCCGGTTACGGCGCCGTCAAGGCGCTGCGCGGCGTCTCGCTCGACGTCCAAGCGGGCGAAACCGTTGCCCTGCTCGGCACCAACGGCAACGGCAAGAGCACGCTGATGAAGTGCGTCGCCGGACTGGTGCGGCCACAACGCGGAACCATGCAGCTGACGATCGACGGCACCGCGCATGACCTGACCAAATTGTCGCCGGAAGCCATCGTCGATCTCGGCGTTGCGATGGTGCCGGAGGGGCGGCGGCTGTTTCCCAAACTGACGGTGCTGGAAAACCTGATGCTCGGCGCCTTTCGCAAGGCGGCCCGGCGCGACATCGACAAGAATCTGGCGCAAGCCTTCGAAACCTTTCCGGTGCTGAAGGACCTGCAGAAACAGCTCGCCGGCACCATGTCCGGCGGCCAGCAGCAGATGCTCGCGATCGCGCGCGCGCTGATGTCCTCGCCGCGCCTGCTCTTGGTCGACGAGCCGTCGGTCGGCCTGTCGCCGCTATTGGTATCGCAAACCATTTCCAAGATCGGCGACCTCAATCAGCGCCTCGGCCTCACCGTGCTGATGGCCGAGCAGAACTTCAACCAGGCGATCCGCATCGCCAACCGCGGCTACATTATCGTCCACGGCGAGATCGTTGTCGCGGCCAGTTCCGTCGACGAATTGAAGGGTAATGACATCGTCAAACGGCTCTATCTCGGCGGCATAGCCTGATGGCGCAAGACGGCGCGCACGCGTTCTCGTAAAGTCGGCCGCCTGACCGGAGAAAAGAGCCGATGCGTCTCCTCAGCGAAGACTTCCCCTTGGGCCTGCCCGCCGGACCCGTATTCCCCAGAGCCTATCCCGAGGTCGAGCCGGACGCGCTGTCCAATGTCGAACTGTTCCTGCAGGGACAGCCGTTCGACATTTATGCCCGGCTGCGCGCCGAAGCGCCGGTGGCGTGGCAGCGTGAGGGCAGTAACGGCCCGGGCTTCTGGGCACTGACCCAATATAACGACGTGATGCGCGTCGATGGCGATCCCAAAACCTTCTCGTCGCAGAAGGGCGGCATCCTGATGGCCTATGGTCCGCCCGAAACGCGGCATCCGCTGCTGTTCCGCGCCTCCGTCGACGCCATGATCAACATGGACGCGCCCTGGCACCTGCAGCTCCGCAAGGAGCACATGCCCTATTTCACGCCAGGCTATCTTGCGGGCATCCGGGAGAAAGTGGCTGCCGAGACCACGCGGCTGATCGACGGCATGGCCGGCCTTGGCGAATGCGACCTGGTCGAGACGCTGTCATCGCGCCTGCCGCTGTTCACGCTGTGCGAAATCCTCGGCGTGCCGGAAGCCGACCGGCCGAAATTCCTTGACTGGATGCATTATCTCGAAGTGGCCGGCCATGTCGCGGCGACGCAACGCAAAAATCCGCAGCCGACACCCGAGTTCATGGCGTTCGTCAAGGCGTTCAACGAAAACGTCGCCGAGATGTTCGCCTATGGCCAGCACATGCTGCAGAAGCGCCGCGCCGATCCAAAGCCCGATCTGATGAGCGCGATCGCGCGCGCCACCATCGACGGCGAGCTGCTGCGCGACGAATATCTCGACGGCTCGTGGCTGCTGATCGTGTTCGCGGGCAACGACACCACGCGCAACTCGATCTCCGGCTCGATGAAGCTCTTGACCGAATTTCCCGATCAGAAGCGCGCGCTGATGTCCGACCTATCGCTGCTGCCCAACGCTGTGGATGAGCTGATCCGCATGATCAGCCCGGTGATCTACATGCGCCGCACGGCAACGGAAGGTACCGAGATCGGGGCACAGAAGATCGCGGCCGGCGAGAAGGTCATCATGTATTACGGCGCCGCCAACCGCGATCCCGCGATCTTCCCGGATCCTGATCGCCTCGACATCCGCCGCGCCAATGCGTCCAGGAACATCGCCTTCGGCTTCGGCCCGCATGTCTGCATCGGCAAGCGCGTGGCGCAGCTGCAGCTCGAGGAAGTCTATCGCCAGCTGCTGACGCGGCTGCCGGATATCGAATACGCCGGCGGCATCGAAATGGCGCCGAACAATTTCGTCCACGCCATCCGCAAACTGCCGGTGCGGTTTACTCCGCAGCGCTCGATCTGACCGCTGGCCGTACCGAAGGCCGCGCGCCCGACGCAAACACGATGTCTTCATAGCCCTTGGCGACGGCGTCGTTGATGGCGGCGACGTATTTCGGCGTGCCGCCGTTGTAGACGAAGTAGCGGTACTTGCCGTGCTCGTGGCCCGGAACATTGGAATTGTAGCCGGTGAACCACGATTTGGCGTTTCGCATCAGCATGATGGCGTACATCTTTTTCACATGCGCGCTCCAGCGCTCCTGCGCCGCCAAAGTTGGATCGGCGCTGGTGTAGCCGCGATCCCAGATGTGCTTGAGCAAGCCCATGCACCAGTTGACGCCGGTCTCGATGCCGCGCGGAAAATTGGTCGAGGCCGAGCCGCTTTGCGGGCCGGTCGGCATCAACAGGTTCGGAAAACCGTGGACGAGCATGCCGAGGAAGGTCGACGGACCGTCCTTCCATTTGTCGTATAGTTTCTCGCCATTGATTCCGGTGATGTCGATCTGGTCGTACGCGCCGGTGATGGCGTCGAAGCCGGTGGAATAGATGATGATGTCGAAATCATAATCGCGCGCCGACGTGCGCAGGCCGGTTTCGGTCACGCGTTGAAGCGGCGTCTCGCTGATATCAACGAGATGTACATTGTCGCGGTTATAGGCCTCGAAATAATTCGTCTCGAGCGGCACGCGCTGCACGCCAAAACCATGGTCCTTCGGGATCAGTTTCTCCGCAGTGACAGGATCCTTCACGCGCCGGCGGATGCGGTCGGCGATGTAGGCGGAGAACTCGGCGTTCGCCACTTCGTCGGTAAAGATCTCGCGGAAATTGCTGAGCCAAATGCCAAAGCCGGGCTCGTCGTAGAGTTTGTCCCACAGCGCCAGCCGCTCCTCGCGCGTCACCTCATAGAAGCCGCGCCGGTCGGGCTCGTGTTCGAAGCCGCCGGGGCTGCGGGCGCAAGCCGCGAAGATGTCGTCATAGCGCGCGCGGATATCGGCCATCTCCTCGTTCGAGATCGGTCCGTTGTTGAGGGGGGCCGCCCAGTTCGGCCGGCGTTGGAACACGGTCAACTCGCCGACCTTGTCGGCGATTTCGCCGATGACCTGGATCGCGGTGGCGCCGGTGCCGATGATCGCGACCTTCTTGCCCGCCATCTCGACCGGCTCATGCGGCCAGTAGAAGGTGTGGAACGAACGGCCCTTGAAGGATTCCACGCCTTCCAGCCGTGGCAAGGTCGGCGTCGAGAGCAGGCCGATCGCCAGGATGACGAACCGGCAGGTCAGCTCGCGGCCATCGTCGATCCTGAGCCGCCAGATGTGCTGCGCTTCGTCGAACTGCGCAGCCTCCACCTTGGCGTTGAACTGCATGTATTTGCGCAGATCGAATTTGTCGGCGACATGGTTGAGGTAGCGGAGGTTTTCAGGCTGACCCGAGAAGCGTTCCTTCCAGTGCCACTCGTTGAGCAATTCCCGCGAGAAGGAATAACCATAGGTGTAGCTCTCCGAGTCGAAGCGTGCGCCCGGATAGCGGTTCCGGTACCAGGTCCCGCCGAGGTCGGGGGAGCCGTCGAGCACCGTGGCATCCACCCCGAGATCGGCCAGACGCTTGATCTGATAGATGCCGGCCACACCAGCGCCAATCACGATCACTTCGTAATGCGACTTGTCGCGGGGAGCCTTGTCGTGGGGAGCGTTGGTCCCTTCGGTCATTTTCCACCCGGTCTTTGTTGTTCTTGCAACGACGGCGCTTTTGTCCGTCACTATAGCAATAATCCGCGGCATATACTTGCGTCAGGATGCCGGTGTTGCGCCGCGGAATTCTGCCGTGAAACATTGTTTGAAATCGAACCGTTATCGCGCTTGCTGCGATTTCCCGTGCCCTGCAGTTTCGCCCTGCAATCAATTTCCACCCATGCACGAACCCTGATTGCACAACCAAAATGCATCTGGGATGGTTGCCTCAGGCGGGAACAGTCGAGGGGGCCCATGAGCTACCAGCACATCACATGCGACCTCGACGGTCCCTTGATGATCGTCACCCTCAACCGTCCGGAAAAGCTGAACGCCTATACCGGCCAGATGGGCGCCGAAATCGCCGATGCCTTTGAACGCGCCGACACCGACGACGATGTTCGCCCATCATCGTCACGGGCGCCGGTCGCGCCTTCTGCGCCGGCGCCGACGTGCGCGAGGGCGTCAAGGCCTTCCTCGAAAAGCGACCGCCGGAATTTCCCGGGAAAGTATCGCAGGATATGCCGAGCCAGTATCCCTGGTGGAAATAGAAGCCGCGATCGTGTGACAATCAACGCAGACAAGCAACAAAGGCAGCAGCATGCGCGACCAGTTCACCAACACCCAGCAGATCCGAAAGCCCGCGGTGACTTCCAAAGGCGGCATCGTCGCCGCGCAATCCGGCAAGGCGGCCAAGGTCGGCGCCGATGTGCTGGCGGCGGGCGGCGATTGCGTCGACGCGGTGATCGCGACCACCTTTGCGCTGGGCGTGCTGGAACCCTGGATGAGCGGGCTCGGCGGCGGCGGCGCGATGGTGCTCTACCGCGCCCGCGAGGACCGTTACGAAGTGATCGACTACGGCATGCGGGCGCCACTCAGCCTTCGCCTGGAGGATTATCCGCTGAGCGGCGGAGCGGCATCCGATTTGTTTCCGTGGGCGCGGGTCAAGGACGACCGCAACATCCATGGCCCCGGCGCGATCGCGGTGCCCGGCGTGGTTGCCGGCATGGAGGAAGCGCATCGCCGCCACGCCAAAATGCCGTGGCAGGAATTGCTCGCGCCCAGCGTCGCCCTCGCCGGGGAGGGCCTCGCGGTGGACTGGTGGACCACGCTGATGATTGCGAGTGCGGCCGCGGACCTGCGGCGCTATCCCGCCAGCGCCGCCGCCTATCTCGTTGATGGATTACCGCCGAATGCGCCATGGGGGATCAAGACCAGGATCCGCCTGCCGCAAGACAAGCTCAAGGCCACGATGGCGCATCTCGCCGAACAAGGCCCGCGCGATTTCTACGAAGGCGATCTGGCGCGCAGCCTCGCCGCCGATGTGCGAAGCGCCGGCGGCGCGCTGTCGGTCGAAGATCTCATCCCGTTCAAGGCTTTTCTGCGCGAACCGCTGGCGATCCCCTATCGCAGCGGCAAGGTGTTTGCGACGCCGGAACTGACCGCCGGGCCGACACTGGCGCGTACGCTGCACCTGCTGCAGCAAAACCTGAAACCGGCGCAAGGCGGACCAGATGCCGCGGCCTACACCGCCTATGCCCAGGCACTGCAAACGGCCTACCGCGAACGCCTGAAGGACATGGGTGACGCCGACGGCCGCCGCGCGCTCGGCGCCGAAACGCTGGCGCCGGCCTGCACCACGCATTTCTCGGCCGTCGACCGCGACGGCAACATGGCGGCGGTGACGCAAACCCTGCTGTCATCGTTCGGCTCCAAATTCGTCTGCCCGCAAACCGGCATCACCATGAACAACGGCATCATGTGGTTCGACCCGACGCCGGGCACGCCGAATTCGCTGGCGCCCGGCAAGCGCTGCCTCACCAATTACACGCCGGTGCTGGCGCAGGCGTCTGACGGCCGCCGCACCGCCATCGGCGCCTCCGGCGGTCGGCGCATCCTGCCCGCGGTGACGCAGCTTCTGTCGTTCGTGATGGATTACGGCATGGATCTGGACGCGGCGATCCATCAGCCGCGCATCGACGCCAGCGAAGGCGCCATCGTGATCGGCGACGTGCGCTTGCCGAAATCAACGCGGGAGAGCCTGCGTGCGCAGTTCGATTACGAGGAAGCGCGGATCCAGACCACGCCGATGAAGTTCGCTTGTCCGAGCGTCGTGCTGCGCGACGGCGCCACCAACAGCGGCGCCACCGAGGTGTTCCAGCCATGGAGTGAGGCGGTCGCGGAAGGGTAACGCGACAATCGAGGGAAACGCCGTCGTGCGAAAAAGTCTGGATCGACCGCGCGGCTCTTTCCCGCCCGCCCCTCACCCGAAATCGGCAACATGAGCAGCTCGATCCGATGAGCTAATTCCGTCGCTCACGATTCGAGCGAGAGCAACGGAATATCGAGGAAATAGACGAACCCGCTCGGCTCATAGGTCAATCTGACATTGCCTTTGAGTTGCCGGCCCAGCGTCTCGATCAGGCGCGTGCCAAAACTCTGACGCGTCGGGGCCGCAACCGCCGGGCCATCCTGTTCTTTCCAGGTGAAATGCAGCCGCGATGCCGGCGCATCCATCGCCCAGCTGATTGCCACGTGACCGGCGGGCACCGACAATGCGCCAAATTTCGTGGTGTTGGTGCAGAGCTCGTTGAGCGTCATCGCGATCGCAATAACCGCGCCTGATGCGATCTGCACATCGGGTCCGGCAATCGAAAACCGGGGCTTGTCCGGATTGTCGAACGGCTCGGTCGCCCCCTGAACGATCTTTCGCAGCTCCGCACCGGTCCAGCGCGCCTGCAACAGCAGATCATGGGCCCGGCCGAGCGCCAGCAAACGGCCTTCGATCGCTTGCTGCGCATGCTGCGTGCTCGGCGCGTTGCGAAGACTTTGCGACGCGATGGCGCCCACCGTTGCCAGCGTGTTCTTGATGCGGTGATGAAGCTCTTCGAGGATCAGTTTTTGCAGCTTGTCGGCGGCTTCGCGCTCCTTGGCGTCGATGCCGGCCTGCTCAAGCAGCGTCTCGGCGCTGAGCTTGGCCTGTGTCAGCAGCAGCCGGAGGCTGACGTTTTCTGCCGCCAGTTCCTCCTGCGGTGACGTCGGATCGGACGCATCGAGGGAGGCATACGGATCAGGAACTGTTCTGAACATCGACAACGAATACCACCATCTGTCCGGTTCCGGACATTTCTTTATGCCAATGATTCAGCCGTCTGACCGTTACGGTGCAAAGCCATCGGATTTCCGTCTCCTGCCGATTTCAGGCCGGGCCAAGCATTACGCGCATTTCCGCAATGATTTCGTCGGATTGCAGCGGCTTCCCGAAAAACCGGCTGTCCAACGGAATCTCGCTGCCGGACAATTTCAGCTGTCCGGACGCCAGGATGATCTTGATGGGCGGCCAATTCTCGCGGACCGCGTGTGCCAGTTGCAGCCCGTTCATGCTACCGGGCATCTGAACGTCGGTAAGCATCAGCGCGATATCGGATCGGGAACGGAGGATGGCCATGGCTTCGTCCGCGTCCACGGCCTCGACCGGGACATAGCCGGCATCTTCCACCATATCGACCACGCGCATGCGCAGCATCATCTCGTCTTCAACGACGAGCACGACGAGCGGAAGGAGGGAATGATTCAACGGCATCATGTACGGCTCATCTGGGCGCAGTGACCAGGCGGGCTTCGTGAACGGCCGCACCCGATCCGGTATCGCGCAGGCAGGATGATGCGATGTTGGGCCATACTTGGTTGACGCAGTTTCCGGCAACCGGAGGGCTGGCCAGCTGGCCTGTCTCGGCAAACCCAACGGCTTCGTCTGCTTTGACGACGGGCGCGAATCCGGGCAGCGCAATCACCGACGCTTCTAGCAGCGCGAATATCGCGAACGCCGAGATAGATTTGATCATTTTGGGCTGCTGACTGTGGCGGATCGCCAATCCCACTGCGCTTGGGGATCGGTTGGCAACGGCGCTGCAGACGCGGAGTTCCGCAACGGCCACTTATATTTGTCATCTCCGCTTGCCAATTAAGGCAAGTGTCGATGCCGGCTCACGCAGCGGCGTTGTCAATTATAGTCCGCGCCGCGGCCTCGACCATCAGCCGCGAAAGTCGATGCTGCGCAGGATGATGCCGGGAGGCGTGCCCTCGAACTCCCGCGCCTGGAACTTGCGCGAGGCGCATTGTTCGATCCGGTCGCGCAGCCGGACGAACTGTTCTTCACGTCGTTCCGGCGCCGTCCGCGACACACGCTCAAGGTCGTCCATCGCCGACGCGCTGACGGCGCAGGGGACTTCCCTGCCGTCGTCCATCATGGAAAACTTCAGCACCATGCGATCATATTCGTAGCCCCCGATGCTGCCACGCGCGAGCGTCATCGGGCGGTTCTCAAAGGTCGGAACAACCGTACCATCGATTTCTCCCACTCAACCCACCATCATCTTCTTCTTGACCGGCGGCGGATTG
The DNA here is from genome assembly GCF_018131065.1 of Bradyrhizobium sp. AUGA SZCCT0431. Lineage (NCBI taxonomy): Bacteria > Pseudomonadati > Pseudomonadota > Alphaproteobacteria > Hyphomicrobiales > Nitrobacteraceae > Bradyrhizobium > Bradyrhizobium sp. AUGA SZCCT0431. The sequence goes on from NZ_JAFCLR010000042.1 coordinate 27,673, forward strand.
ATTTCGGCAATCCTGCGCAGGCAGTCGGCTTCGGAATCATGCGGGCCCGAAACGAAGGTGCCGCTGACCTTGGTCGAGTACCAGCCGGACACGACACCGAGGCGAAGCGATTCTTCTGTCTTGACGTGACGGGGCGAGAGATTTTTCATCAGATACTTTCAGTTTGGCCGTTCGATCTTGCGTCGAACACGCTGGATAAAGTCTTGGTTGGTCGAAGCCGCTTGTTCGTTTTGTTCAGGCCTCATCGCCGGCGAGCCGGGCGAGATCCGCAAGCACCACGCTCACGAGGTCGCGGTGATGCGTGTCTGATGGCGCGAGGCTGGCCGAATAGAGGTTGAGCACGTAACGCGCCTTGGCCACCGCCTCGGACCACGAGGCGGCCGGTACGGCCAGGAGCTGGATCTCGACCACGCCCTGCTTGTCGCGCAGCAGCTTGGCGTTGGCCTCGACGTCGGCGAGCACGCGGCGGATGTCGGTTGCCTTCTGCGCCGCCATGCCGCGATGCTTGTCGAGCTCGATCGGGATCTCGGTCACTTGGGCGCGCTCGCGTCGATCCGCTGCGCATCGGACAGATCGACCGAACTGATCGAAATCATTTCCATCGAAGATCGGTGCGGCGCCGCTGCAGGGACCATGATCATGGTGGCGACACGCCGGAAGCACGGGAACGACAGCCCTTCGATCATCTCCTCATCGGTGACGACTTCGTAAGCGCCGGGCGCGAGCTGGCGATCAATTCCCTTGATGCGGAACGGGTGCCTGAAATGAATCGTTTCCCGTCGCGAGCGCATCGTCATGGCAACAGACCTCGTCTGCGCACGGAACCATCGGATTGTTCGGACATCGGCGCAGCGTGCGCGCTTTTGCGGCAATTAGCTATCGTTTTCTCTGTCGAGAGGCGCATTTGGTCGAATAAAGCAGCAAAAGCCTTGTATTCGGTGGTTTCGTTGCCATTTCAAGCAGGTATTCAGCCAAGAAAGTATTTCGAATGAAGCTGCGCGTCGGATTCGAAATGCTCTACGATTTCCCGCAGCCGACACCCATAATCATGGTGCTGGGCACACATTTCACGCGCGCCTCCGACGTCATCGTGCCGGACTTCCTGACCACCACCCCCGCGGTCGAGATCACGCCCTATCGCGACATGTTCGGCAATTGGTGCAGCCGTATGGTGGCGCCGGCCGGCCGCCTCCGTCTTGCCGCCGATGGCGTCGTTCGCGACTCCGGCCTGCCCGATCCGGTGTTCAACTCGGCGGTCCAGCACGCGGTCGAGGATCTGCCCGCGGACACATTGGTGTATCTGCTCGGCAGCCGTTATTGCGAGACCGACCGCCTTTCGGACATCGCCTGGCAATTGTTCGAGATGACGCCGCCGGGCTGGGCGCGGGTGCAGGCGATCTGCGACTTCGTGCATCGCCATATTGCGTTCGGCTACGAGCACGCCCGCGCCACCAAGACGGCGTGGGAAGCCTATAACGAAGGCAAGGGCGTCTGCCGCGACTATGCTCATCTCGCCATCACGTTCTGCCGCTGCATGAACATTCCGGCGCGCTATTGCACCGGCTATCTCAGCGACATCGGCACGCCGAAACCCTGGGCGGTGGGGGATTTCGCCGGCTGGTTCGAAGCCTATATCGGCGGGCGCTGGCACATGTTCGATCCGCGCAACAACGTGCCGCGGATCGGCCGAGTTCTGATTGCGCAGGGGCGCGATGCCTCCGACGTGCCGATCACCCAGACCTTCGGCCCGAACACGCTGGCAAGCTTCAAGGTGTGGACCGATGAGGTCGCCGCATGAGCGAACCACACCCTGCCCTCAGCGCCGACGAATTCGCCTCCTTGCGCGAAGTCAGCAAGGGCGATGCGCAGCGTGAAATTCCCCAGTTGCACTGGGAACGGCTGGTCGGCCTCGGCTACGCGGTGCGCCGGCTCGGCGAACTCGGTTTGACCGCGTCCGGCCTGCGGCGCCTGGCGAGCGGCCAATAGCCACCTCAATCCCTGGAGCCGCTTGCACCGCTGGCGAGATGGATGCAACTTTCGGCCGACTTGGCCGTAACTCGCTGCATCACAGCGTTTTCAAGCGAAGTGGAGACCGGTTCGCGTTAAGAAAACGCGTCAAATCAAGAATCTAGAGCCCCGTTTCGATTCCATCGAAACGGAAGAGGCTCTAGCCAGGGAACATCCGCATGCGCGCTCTTGTTCTGCTTGTCGTCTTCCTGATCGACCTGGGATCGCCGGCCTTCGCCGACGACGTCGCGGCCGCGCAAAGCGTGATCCGCGCGCAGGAGCAGGCTTTTGGCCGCGACGATTCCGCGGCCGCCTATTCCCACGCGGCGCCGTCGATCCAGCAGATTTTTCCGGAAGCCGATATCTTCATGCAGATGGTCCGGCAGGCCTATCCGCCGGTCTACCGCCACAAGAGTTTTGAATTCGGCGAAGCCCGCGCGGCGGGTGGCCGGATCGCCCAGCGCGTCCACATCGTCGATGCCAATGGCGAGGCGTGGGAGGCGTTGTATACGCTGGAGCAGCAGCCCGACGGCAGCTTCAAGATCACGGGCTGCTCGTTGTTGAAGGCGGGCCAGGCGGTGTGAGACATACGTTGCGACAGAGGGCCGCACCAAGCCTCGACATCAGAATTCGCACGCAGTCCTTTGCCATTGCAACCACCCGAGGTTTACGCCTTACTCGCCCCAATGGACGCAACCGCGTCTTGATCCCCGGAGGAAACAAAAATGAAAACAGTACAGACGATGCTGGCCGAGGCCGAAGCCGAGGTGCCGCGTATCAGCCCTGACGAAGCGAAGAAACTGGTCGGCCGGGCCGACGTGCTGTTTCTCGACGTCCGTGAACCGGCCGAGGTCGCAACATCCGGCAAGGTCCCGGGCGCGCTCGCCATCCCGCGGGGACTCGTGGAATTTCGCGCCGATCCAGCTTCCGCGCTCCACGACGCGGCGTTCGATCGGTCCAAGACGGTGGTCGCCTACTGCGCATCCGGCGGGCGCTCGGCGCTGGTCGGCAAGACCCTGAAAGACATGGGATACAATAACGTCCGCAACCTTGGCGGCTTCAAGGGCTGGCTGGAGGCCGGCGGCGAAGTCGAGAAGGGATAATTGGCGCGAGCATGATCCGGACCCGCAGGGCCGCGTTAGCGCAAAGCGGCACCGGTTTTCCCTCGCGACAAACGCGGAAAGCGTTTGCGCGGAGATCATGCTCACACAATAAGATGGAGCGGGATGACGGTTCGAAGAAACGTCATCCCGATCTAGGCCATCGCCATCCGCTGCCGCGCGCGCATCAACAGCAGCACCATGATGGCGATGTTGACCAGGTTCCAGGCGACGCCGTTGGTGAACGCGGCCGCGTAGGAGCCGGTGGCGTCGAAGATCACGCCCGAAATCCAGCCGCCGAACGACATGCCGAACACCGAAGCCAGGATCACGAACCCGACGCGCGTCGCTGCCTCCGAAGCCGGCATCGTCTCGCGGACGATGATGGCGTAGCTCGGCACGATGCCGCCCTGGAACAGCCCGAACATCGCGGAGATCAAATAGAGCGAGGTCAGGCCGTCGAAGAACAGATAGAACAGCAGCGCGGTGCCTTGCGCCACAGAGCCGATCAGGAGCGTCGGGATGCCACCGATCTTGTCGGCCAGGAAACCAGAGCCGATCCGGCTGATGATGCCAAGGCCCAGCATCAGTGACAGCATTTCGGCGCCGCGCGCCACGCCATAGCCGAGATCGTTGCAATAGGCGACGATGTGAACCTGCGGCATCGACATCGCCACGCAGCAGGAGATGCTGGCGAGCCCCAGGATCACGGTGAGCGCATTGGTTGACAGCTTCAGGTCGAGACGCGGCGGCGGCGCGTTGGCGTGGCTGCGGCGCACCCCTGCGCCCATCAGCACGCGCAAGCCGATCAGCGCCAGCGTCATCGCCACGGCGGTGAAGATACCGACGGCGATATGGGTGGTGCGCCAGTCATAGGTCTGCATGCCCCAGTTCACCAGCGACGGCCAGACCGCGCCGCCGATGTAGTTGCCGCTGGCGGCGATCGCGACCGCCAGCCCGCGATAGCGCTCGAACCAGTGCGAGGCTTCCGCCATCAGCGGGCCGAAGGTTGCCGCCGAAGAAAGCCCGATGGCAAAATGCACGAGAATGTACGGCCAGATCGACCATGACATGCCGGCGATGATATAGCCGAGGCCCAGAATACTGATGCCAAGCCCGATCGCGGTGACGATACCGTAGCGGTCGGATATTTTGCCGGTTATCACCTGGCCCAAACCGAAACCGAGCATCATCATGGTGAAGGCCAGTGACGCCGTTCCCCTGGTGGCGCCAAAATCCTGCTGCACCACCGGCAGCGCGACCACCACCGACCACATGCCGACGCTGCCGAGCGAGCCGATCAGCACGGCCACGGCAAGCCGGGCCCAGGCTCGGCGCGAGTCGGGAACGAACAGTTCGGAATCTCGAATGAATTCAGAAGAAATGACCACGGCGGGCGCAACTTCTAGCGCAATTGCCTAGAGGTCAAGCCACAATGGCGCGATATTGGGCATGCAGATGTGGAGGGGGTGGTGAAAAGCGCCACCCCCAACACGCGCGCCAGAGCCCGTTCCGATGGAATCGGCACGGGCTCTGGATTCTCGTCTTGACGCGTTTTCGTGACGCGAACCGGTGTCCACTTCACTGGAAAACGCTCTACCTCACGCCATCTGCTGCCACAACTTTTGCACCAGCACGCCGGCGCGTTTCTCGATCGACGCCGCGGCATCCAGCGCAAGGTCCTCGCGATAGCGTCCCGCTATCAATTGCACGCCGATCGGTTTGCCCTCGTGCAGCGCGACGGGCACCACCGCGGACGGCAGGCCCAGTACGTTGATCGCGGAAATGAACCGCAAATCGTTCCAGAACATTTCGGCCACGCGTTCCAGGCTGGTCGTATCCGCGCGCGGCCCGGGCGTCGGCATGACCGTGGTCGGCGCCAGCACGACCGGATAATCCTCAAAGAAGGCTTGCCAGGCGCGAATATGACCGCTGCGCGCGGCCGTCGCACGCATCCAGCCCGCCAGGTCGAGCGTGTTCGCCTTGAGCTTGATGCCGCCCCAGGCGGTGTGGAAATGCTCCGAGGCCACCGCCAGCATTCCGGCTTCCTGCAGCACGGCGACTTCATTGACGATGATGTCGCACCAGGTCTGCCAGACACCGTTGATATCGGGGACCTCGACTTCGCTGACGCGATAGCCCCCGCGCTCCAGATGGTCGGCGGCCTGCTTCAGCGCCGCGCGCACCGATGGATCGACGTTCATGTCGGCGGGCAGTTTCGCCAGCGCGACCTTGATCGGTCCTTTCGGTTTCGGACCCGCCAGCGGTGCCGGCACCCACCAGGGATCGCGCGGATCGCGCTGGCACATCACTTCAAGGCCGAGCCTGACATCGCCGACGCTGCGCGCCAGCGGTCCCTGCGCCGACATCAGATGCGCGAGCATCGGCCGCTCGGCTGTGGCGCTTTGATTGAAGGCGGGGATACGGCCCTGCGTCGGCTTGATGGTGGCGACGCCGTTGCAATGCGCCGGCCAGCGCAGCGAGCCGCCGATGTCGTTGCCATGCGCGATCGTGCCGATGCCGGCCGCGACCGCCGAGCCGGCGCCGCCCGATGACCCGCCGCAGGTGGTATCAGGATCCCAGGGGTTGAGCGTCAGCCCGTGCAGCGGATTATCCGTGAAGCCGCGGAACGAGAATTCGGGCGTGTTGGTCAGCCCCAACACAACAGCGCCGGCCTTCCTGAGATTGCGCACCACCGGCGCGTCTGATGGAGCGATGATGTTCATTTGCGAAGGCACGCCATTGGGATTGGGCCTGCCCTCGTAATCGACGTTTTCCTTGATCGTGATCGGCACGCCATGCAGCAGGCCGAGTTCGCCGCCTTTCGCCCGCGCCTGGTCCGCCGCCTTGGCAGCCTTGAGCGCTTCGTCGGAGAGATCGACCACAATTGCGTTGAGCTTTGGATTGACCGCGCGCATCCGCGCGACGTGAGCTTCCGTAACCTCGACCGAAGAAATCGCGCCGGACCGGATGGCGGCCGCGGTCTCCAGCGCCGACCATTGCCACACCGGCCCCTTGGGCGTGGCCGGCTTGCGCGAACGAGCGCTCTTGGCCTTTGCTTTCCCGGTCTTCTTGGCGGCCTTCGCGGCCTTGCTGGCGCGGACAGAAGTTTTTTTGGTCGATTTCTTCGCGGGCGTCTTTTTCGAAGCGCGCTTCACAACTCTCTTCACAACTCTCTTGGCCAATTCGGTTCTCCTCCAATTGCGCGGCGGAGGTTATGGGCCGAGAGGCCGCGTGTCGAGGCTTGCGCGGCCGACCAACGAGCTTCGCCAATCGATTGAGTCAAAAGCGATCGATGCGAGCAGGCGCGGTGCAATCGCAAAATGCGCCGGGAGGCTGAACGGCGATCGAACGGGAAAGGCGCATTTCCATCGGCATTTCCGTGATCCGGATCACTTTTTCGAAGGCGCGGATCGTTCAGGCTGCGCGCGGGCTCGGGGCCACCGCCCGGCCACCCCTAACGGATTTGTGAGCGCCAATAGTGAAGCAGCTCACGATTGCCGCCGCGCGTCTCGACTTACAAAAACCAATGCAACGTGGGAGCTGAACATGCCAAGAGACTTAACGAGAGTCCTGCGCCATGATGTCACTCAGCGTACACATAATGATTGGGCGATCGCTATCCCTGTTGGATTAGTGATCGCGGGCCTGCTGGGCTTCGTCGCCTTTTATCCGAAGCCAGCACATGTATCCAAAGCCGGACAGGCCGACACCGTGGGTTTGGCGGCCGCGAAGCCGGAGCCAGCCCCCGCTGCGAAGAAGCCGGTCCGCTACGAAGCGACCATCGAAAACTGGAAGCGCTACCGCGCGGCAACCAAACCTGCCGAGAATCCTCCGGCGGATTGAGCCCTCCTGATCTGCGAGCGGACCAGCGGCGCGCCACATCCCGGCGAACCGCTCGGCGCGCCGCCGCCTTCCGACGGACGGAGATCAACGGGGTAAAGCCATCTTGCACTGCATCCTTCAGCCCCGGGCTGCATCGAAAGGTGCTCGCAACCGAGGCCGGGCCGGCATAGCCTTGCACCCGCTTGGCCGGATCAACCGGCCGGCGCATATCCTGGGAGGAAGTGATGAGACGCGACGTGCAGCGCGATCCGCAATCCATGATTTCACGACGAACGCTCGTCCACGGCCTGGCGCTCGCCGCCGGGGCCACCGTGGCGGGGGCCGGCACCGCGCTGGCCCAGCAGGGCGGCGCATTGGGCCCGCCATCCGTGGTCACCACCCCGCCGCGCGATTTCAGCCCCAGAGGCGCGCCGACCACCTATTTCTGGGACCCTGATATCATCGCGGTCGATCCGTCGTTCAATGACCTCGCCCAACCCAACGCGCCAATCCAGCGTCTCCATACCGGACTGCTGTGGGCCGAAGGCCCGGCCTGGAGCTCGCAGGGCCGCTATCTCCTGTGGAGCGACATTCCCAATAATCGCCAGATGCGATGGACCGAGGATGACGGCCGCGTCAGCGTATTCCGCACCCCGTCCAACAATTCCAACGGCAACTCGTTCGACTTCCAGGGCCGGCAGCTGTCCTGCGAGCATCTCACCCGCCGGGTGGTGCGCTACGAGCACGACGGCACCGCGACCGTGCTCGCCGATAATTTCGGCGGCAAGAAACTCAACTCGCCGAACGACGTCGTCGCCCATCCCGATGGCAGCTACTGGTTCACCGACCCGCCCTATGGCGGCCAGCTCTATGAGGGCGAACCGGACGTTGCGGGAGGCCCCAGCAATCCTGCCGGCAAGCTCAACCCGCGGATCGGACAGCCGGCCGGCTTCGTGCCGGGCAAGCGCGAGCTGCCTACCAATTGCTATCGCATCGACCCCTCAGGCCGCATCGACCTGGTCGTGACCGAGGAGCAGGTGCCCGATCCCAACGGCCTCTGTTTCTCGCCCGATTACAAGAAGCTCTACGTCGCCAGCACCGGCAAGGGGCCCGGCGATACCGGGCCGGGCGGCAAGGGCGACATGTTCGTGTTCGATGTCGGCACCGACAACAAACTGTCGAACCACAAGCGGTTCAGCGACTTCATGGTCGACGGCGTGAAGTGCGGACCGGACGGCGTGCGCTGCGACGTCAACGGCAATGTCTGGGCTTCCAGCAATGCCGGCCGCGCCGTCGGCTATAGCGGCGTGACGATATGGTCACCGGACGGCAAGCTGATCGGCCGGATCCGCCTGCCCGAAGTGTGCGGCAACGTCTGTTTCGGCGGGCCGAAGCGGAACCGCCTGTTCATGGCCGCCAGCCAGTCGCTCTACGCCGTGTACACCGCAACCCAGGGCGCCGGCCCGGGCTGAGCCGTTCGGCGCCGCGCCAAACAGCGAAAGAGGAAGCCGGCGCAACCCGCCGGCTTCTTCATGCCGCACAGCCCTCGATACGGTTTGGTCTCGAGAAGTCTTGTCTCGAAAAATTTCGGGCATGCTCACGCTTGTGCGCGACCATGCGCATGCGTGGGATCTCCGCAGTCATACGGGGGCAAATTGCGGCTTCGTTGTGCTATAGTGTACAGACGCACCAGCGTATTTCGCTATCAATGTCTGAGTTTCATCACGAAAGAATTTTCAAACTAGGGCCCGGCCGGTGTGCCGGGCTTTTGCATATTCGCCTTCGTTCCGCTGGTGGGCTGGGCGCTACGCCCTGACCGTCGCCCGGTCAGATGCCGCGCCCCAATAGCCGCACCAGCGCGCAGGGCGGACCGAACGCAACGGTTCTCAATAGTCGCGGCGAGGCTTCTGGCCGCGCCGCTTGCCGCCCTCGTAATAGGGATTGACGACGCATTGTGCGGCGCGGCCGGATGCCGACATATTGCATTGTGGGATCGAGGTGTAGCCGCATTCGAAGTAAAAATCGTTCCGGCCTGTGTAGACCTGAAGGCAGACGGGATATTTCGGATCATAGGTCTGGGCGTGCGCCGACGGGGCTGCCACAGCCGCCGCAATCGCCAATGCAGCCAACGTCAGAATGCGCATCAGAACTCCTTCGACGGCAAAATTATCCTCTGCAGGGATAACCCCGCGCGGGTGCCGGTAGTTCCCCTAAGGAAGGGCGCAATGCCCGATCCCGAAACCCCGACGCTACACCGCACCGTCGATGGAGGCCAGCCTGCAGCCGGTTGAGCCCAACGGCTGCAGGCAAAGCTTACTTGCCGAAACTACTTGCCAATATTTCCAATGATTGTGCGCATCGTATCGTTCATGGCGCGGAGCATGGTGGTGGTCAGCTGTACGGCCATATGCCGCTGAGCCATCATGCTTTGCAGACTGATCATATCCAGCTCGCCGCCGCACACCCGGTCGAGCTCCGTTTCTGACAATTCGTGCACAGGATTGGTCATGTTGTTTTCCCCCAACTGGATGTCTCGGTACTAAACGTTCGATCAGCGGATCGGGAAGATGTCCTTCCACGGGGTCGGCTGCAGCGGCTTCGGGAACAGCACTTTCAGGATGTCGGGAAAACGGATGCAGCCACCTTCGATCACGCCGCCGGCCACGATCTCCAGTTCCTCGATCGCCAGTTCACGGTTTTCGGTATTGCGGTTGGTCATGACATGTCTCCATCGGTTGAGAATGAGGTGAAGAGCGCTATTGCTCGTCATGACGCAACACTACGCTTGCCGATCGCGGATCACCGTGACGATCGTCACATGAGCCGGAATGACCGGTGCGAATGAGGCCGATGCTTCAAACCGTGACTTACCTCACGGCACGTCGCTCGCGCGAACCTAGCCTGCCCGGTCTGACGATGCGGATGGTCCCTTCGTCCCACGACAGGAGACAGATATGGAATCCGGGCGAATCGAAACCAACCCGCTCAGGCAAACCGAACTCGATACCATCTCGGGCGGCCGGACTTGTAACCACGCTCCGCCCAGGATGGAAGTGAGCATACCGTTCGGCGGCCAGGTGCTGGTGATCTGGGCGACCTCCACTTGCTCCGGCACCTACTGGTACGTGAAATGACGCACAGGCTGCCACCCTTGGCGGCCTCACGTCCCACCAGATTGTCCGCTTCGCGATGATGATCGCGCATCAGCAGAGCCATTCTTTCGAGGGACGCATGGCCGCGTTGTTGATCGCGACTGGTTCGCGTCTCCCGGCCGTGATAGTTATTGCGAAACGGCCAAGCTTGAAAAAAACGTGACGGGAGATCGCCATGCCCACTTCGCGGCGCGAGGCTGCCTGACGTGGTCTCGCTTACTGTTTGCCGGCGGTTGCGACCGGCTCGACCACCTGCTGATCGACGACGCTCAGGCGCCCCGGCAGCGCCCCTGAACGTACCAGCATCGCGACGTTGTTGGCGTCTTCGATCGTAAAGTTGCCCGATATGATCGCCGATCCGCCCGTGATCGGCTCGCTGATAATCGACTCCGACAGCACCTGGTCGTCAACGACGATCGCGAACGGCTTTGTGATATTTTCTTGCGTGATGGTGGCGAAGCGCCGGGCGCCGCGCGCATTCAAGCGGAGCGACGCGATCGGCTGCTGGGTTCGCGGGTCGATCAAGGGCGACGCGTCGATGATATCGTCGCCCTCCATTGCGATCTCCTTCAGGACCACGGAAGGCTCCCTGGTCTTGAAGTGGTAAAGAACTTCGGATGTCGGTGGCAGCGGACCTTTCTGAGCCAGCGCGGCGATCACGGACACATCGACCAGGCGAAACGTCACCCGCCCTCGCTTGCTGAGCAGCGCGCTCACGCGTTCGGGATCCCTGACGCCCGGCAGCAGCACGCGAAGCCGGTCGGCCCCGTCGGGCTGCTGGCTGGCGTCCCGGATGCCGGCGTTGCGCAGGCGTTGATCGATCATCTCGCCGGATTGCGTGACCAGTTCGCGCAGGCGCTCGGCGAACCCGGCCTCCGTCGGCATCAGCCGGATCAGCCCGTCATCGCTGTCGGTGACGCTGATCGTCCGTGCGCCGGAAGGCGATTCTTTCGCGGATGGCACCAGCTTGGCCAGCACGCGCTGCCGGTCCTTGGGTTCGGCAATCCGGACCTCGACGCCGCCGTCGCGCATCGCCAGACCGGAGAACGGAATGCGCCCTTCCCGCACGGTCCGATACACATCATCGCGCAGCTCCGTCACGACGGCTTCGCGCAACGCGGCGCTATCGACCTTGAACAGAATTTTGGAGCCGCCTTGTTTCGCCAGCGCCTTCTCGGCATTGGCTGCGATCGCCGCGCGCGCCTTGTCGACCGCCTGCGCGTCATCGGACGTCGCGCGCGGGGCGGCTATGGCCGAACACGCAGCGGACGCCAGCATGAAGGCGACGATAAACCCTGCCGTCTTGCCCCGCACGTTCATGGTCACAGCGTCCTCTCATCCGGCGGCACTGATGTGCCAGTCCTTTAGTGCCGGAGGGGCGTGCCGAGGTTCAAAGCCCTTGCCAAAGGCCCAGGGCCAATATGAACTCCCGTGGCTACTCAGGCTGGGAGACGTCGCGTGAGCCCGATCGATACACTGTTTACCAACGCAAAATTCGCTGACGGTTCGCTCAATGATGTCGCCGTCGCGAACGGACGCATCAGCTCCGTTTCGAGGGCGGGAACCCATATCTCCGCCGGTACGCCGACACGCGATCTCGGCGGCGCGCTGATCGTTCCCGGATTTGTCGAAGGACACATCCACCTCGACACCAGCTTCTATGGCGACAACTGGAAGCCCCACAAGCCCTATACCAACGGCTTCAATGTCCATGAACGCGTCGCCTTTCAGGCGCAAAATTTCGCCGAAGCGGCTCCCGTGGAAGTCCGCGCCCGAAATCAGCTCGAGCTTTGTATCGGCCATGGATCGACGCATATGCGCAGCCATGTCACGGTGGACGGCACCATCGGGCTCCAATCGCTGGAGAAGATTCTGGCGGTGCGCGAGGCCTACCGGGGTATCATCGATATCCAGCTCGTCGCGTTTCCGCAGAGCGGTATCCTGCAAAGACCCGGGACAGCTGAACTGCTCGATGCAGCGGTGGCGATGGGCGCTGATCTCGTCGGCGGCATCGATCCCGCGAGCTTTGATCGCGATGTCGAAAAACATCTCGACATCGTATTCGGCGTTGCCGAGAAGCGCGGGGTCGGTGTCGACATTCATCTGCACGATAACGGAACGCTCGGAATCTTCGAGATCGAACAGATTGCGGCGCGGTCGCGCGCGCTCGGCATGGGCGGCCTTGTCGCGATCAGCCACGCCTATGCGCTCGGCGATGTCGCCACGGACATCGCCAAACGCACGGCCGACGTTCTGGCGGAAAGCGACGTTGCGATCATGACCAACGCGCCCGGACGCCGGCCCTTTCCGCCTGTCACCCTTCTGCGTGAGGCCGGCGTCACCGTATTCGGCGGCAGCGACAATATCCGGGACTCCTGGTGGCCTTACGGCGATGGCGACATGCTGGGCCGCGCCAACATGATCGGCTACCGCTCCGGCTTCAACACCGACGACGAATTGGGGATCGCCCTTGACGTCGTGACCAGGGCCGGCGCGAAAGCGCTGCGGCTTGAAGGCTATGGGCTTGAGGTCGGCGACAGGGCCGATTTCGTGACCTTGAATGCGCAACATGTGCCGGAGGCGGTGGTGGCGATACCTCGCGGGCGATCGGTCTACAAGAATGGAAAACCCGTGGCCCGCGATGGCCAGCTGGTAGCAATGCGTAGGGCGGATTAGCGACAGCGTAATCCGCCTTCCGAGCCATGGACAGAATGGCGGATTACGCTTTCGGCTCAATCCGCCCTACGCCCTGTTCAGGCGCCAGCCCATTTCCCAGAAGTCGGCTTCGAGCCGGGTCGCTTCCTTGAAGGTCGCGATCAGCTCGGCCTCGCGGGCCGGCGTCGCGTAGCGATCGGCCAGGGATTCCAGATGCGCCCGCGCGTTCGCCGCGACCTCCTGATAGGCCGCACCGGCATATTCGGCGATCCAGACGCGATATGGGTTGGTTGCGAGCAGCGCGTTCGGGTGCGCGGCGAGCCTTGTCGCGATCTCGGCGTAGCCGATCACGCAAGGCGCCAGCGCCACCTTGAGCGACAGCAGGTCGCCGCGCATTCCGGCGTCGAGCACGTAGCGGGTATAGGCCAGCATCTCGACCGCCGGAGGGGCTTTTTCGAGATCGCCGGGCGACAGTCCCCAGCCGGCGCAGAGTTTGACGTGCAGGTCCATCTCGACGTCGAGAATCGCCGAAAGGCCGGCCGCCGCCTCGCGCATGTCCGCCAGTTGAGGCGACTTGTAGACCGCGAGCGCGTAAGCGCGCGCAAACTCGATCAGGAACAGATAGTCCTGAACGAGATAGTGACGAAACGCCGCCTCGGCGAGCGAGCCGTCCGCCATGGCGTTCGTAAAGGGATGCTCGGTATAGGCCCGCCATTCGGCGGATGCTGCGGTCTTCAATCGCTCGAAGAAACTCATGGTGTTTTTTGTGGCTCTCAATGGATGGCTTACCGGGTAATAGCAAACCACGCAGGCCAGGGCCAATGCTTGCTCCGCCAGCCGCGTGAGCGTGGGGTTTGACGGAACAGCTCCGAGAGTCGGCAACTCATCCCTGCGCGACCGACTTGCCGGCATTCCGGACCACGCCCGGAGGGGTCAGTTTCCGGCGATATTCCTGAGGACCAATTCCGGCCAGGCGCCGGAACAGACGGCGGAACGAACTTGCGTCTTCATAGCCGACTTGCCGGCCGATTTCCTCGACGGTGCCATCACCGGTTTCGAGCGCCTGTTTTGCCTCCTCAATGCGAAGCGCCTGAATATAGGCCAGCGGCGCATACCCGGTCGCTGCCTTGAAGCGACGGTCAAAACTGCGCTTGGGCACGCCTGACTGTTTCACCAGCCCTGCAACGACATCGGGGCGATCGTAGTGCTGCGCAATCCATTCCTGGCACTTGAGAATAATCGCATCGCCATGATTGACGTTTTGAATCATGCTGGCATAGGGAAGCTGTCCGTCGCGATGCCATTGATAGAGAAACAGCTTCGACATCCTGATCGCTTCGGCCGTGCCGCCATGTTTGGCGACGAGCAGTAGCGCGAGATCCTGCCAGGACGATGCCCCGCCGGCGCATGCGATGCTGTGGCCATCGCCGGTTTGCACCAGCAGGCGCTCGACATGCAGCGTCGTGCCGGGAAACTGCTGCCGGAACAGCGGCGCATAGGTCCAGTGCGTCGTCGCCTGCTGGCCTTCCAGCAGGCCCGCTTCCGCCAGCACCAGCGAACCACCGCACGCCGCATATACCTGCGAACCGTTCAGGTGCATTTGCTTGATCCAGGCCAGCAGCTTGCGATCGAGCGCCCGAAGGTGTTCCGGCTTCGTGACCATCACGTTCGGCACGAACACCACGTCGGTTCGATCGAGATCATCGACGTTGTCCTGCGGAAGAATGCTGACGCCGGTGACCAGCTTGATCGGACCATTTTCGCTGCTCACGATCCGGGGCTCGAACAGCGGGGTCGCATCCGAAAGCTCGTCGAAGTCGCGACCCGCGGCCCACAGCGTGTCGAACACGCCGTACACAATCGACGGATCGCACTCGGGAAACACCACCAGGCTGACGTGAATGGGCTTTTTGTTCATTGACCTTTGCCGATGGCTCGATTGCCCCGGAAGTGGCCATTCTGCCCCTTATCCGCAGGCGCCCAAAACCCTATTCCGACGCTGCGATGAAGTATCGCAGCAAATCCATTTCAGAAAAGATCACATCATGACCCTCGATATGACCAAACTCGAACCTTTATTGGGTACCGTCGTCAACGAACTCGGCGCGGCCTCCAACGCGGCCCTCGTCGTTATCGGCGACAAGCTCGGCCTTTTTCGCGCCCTCGCCACCGGCGAGATGACGCCCGCCGAACTCGCCGGCAAGACCGGCACGCATGAGCGTTACGTACGCGAATGGCTGTCGTCGCAGGCGGCGACCGGATTCGTGACCTACGATGCCGTGAGCGGCAATTTCTCGCTTTCGCCGGAGCAAGCTGCGGTGTTCGCGCTGGAAGACAGCCCCGTGAACATGGCCGGCGGATTTTATTCACTGGGCGCGATCTACGCCGACGAACCAAAGCTCACCGAGGCGTTCAAATCCGGCAAAGGGCTTGGCTGGGGAGAGCACTGCAATTGCCTGTTTTGCGGGGTCGAGCGCTTTTTTCGCCCGGGCTACAAGGCGCATCTTGTCGGCGAATGGCTGCCTGCGCTTGACGGGGTTGTTGCAAAGCTGGAGCGCGGTGCCACAGTTGCCGACGTTGGTTGCGGCCATGGTGTATCGACTGTTCTGATGGCAAAGGCCTTTCCGAAGTCGAAGTTCATCGGATTCGACTTTCACGATGCGTCGATTGCGCATGCCAGAAAGCACGCGGAAGGCCTGAGCAATCTCCGTTTCGAAATGGCGCGCGCGCAGGACTTCGACGGCGCGGACTACGACCTCGTTACGATGTTCGACGCACTGCACGATATGGGCGATCCCGTCGCTGCGGTTGCGCACGCGCGAAAGGCGCTGAAGCCGGATGGAACGTTGATGCTGATCGAACCGATGGCCGGCGATTCACTTGCGGATAATCTCAATCCGATCGGGCGGGTCTACTATGCGTCGTCGACCCATATCTGCGTGCCGACATCGCTCAATCAGGAAGTGGGCGAAGCGCTTGGCGCCCAGGCGGGCCCGAAGCGCCTCGGTGAGGTGATCCGCAAGGGCGGCTTCTCGCAATGCCGTAAAGTGGCCGGCACACCGTTCAACATGATCCTCGAAGCAAGGCCCTGATGGCCCACACGCGTGACGTCCTGCCCGGGGCTCGAGCCATTCGGAAAATTGCTTCACGGCAAGCTTCCGGCATGGCCAGTCCGGGCCGGGCGACCAACGCTGCCCATGCGGCAGGCGGTTGACGAACGCCCTCTCGCTTGAATGCTGCTGCGACGTTTCGTGGATCAGCCAGCGCTGCCGGCGCTGGAACCCCGCGGCCTGGACGGCGTTGATTTGTATGGCAACCGTTCTGCGAAAACCCGTGATCATTGCCGCGATTGTCGCGGCCGTCTCGATTACCACCATCATCCTGGTAGATCACACCAACCTGATCGTTGACCGACGGGCTCCCCAGACGCCTCCCGGCACGACATTCAACACGGTGAATGACGCCGGCGCGACGGTCAATCCGACCCGGGCCTGAATCGGCGATCAAGCCGACGCCGCCCGGCCCGGCACCGGTTCAGCCGGCCATTCCGGCCAAGTAGCCGACGGCCCCCGTTGGTGCGCAAAAAAACCGATGGTGGTTGCCGGCAATCGCCTGCGAGTCGATGAATCTCGGATATCGGGCCGCGCCTTGCGCGGGACCGGCCGGCCCTACCGGGTCACTTGGCGTAGCCCTGGGATCGGAGCCACGCGACCTTGCGGTTTCCGTTCATCCAGTCATCGGCATCTGCCTTGCTGGTCAGCCCGGTGATCTCGCGTTGTTCGCTGCCCGGATAATCTGCCTGGATAGTCCAGTCGTCATCTGCGATCCGGACGGTCTTGAAGGTCACTTTTGCTTTTGCCATGAGACATTATGCACCATCCGGAGGGGACTGTGTGAGGTTTCTCACGATTGAAACCAGCGCGCAGGCAATGAAAAAGGGCGCCAACCGAGGCCGCCTTATCGTTCCAGCACATAGACCGTCTGGTTCGGCGGAATTTCTAGCCAAGACACTCCCGAAATCAACTTGGGGCACCCGGGGGGCAGATACTGACATCGCCCAGGACGGACGAGCGACAGCTTGATCCGCCTGCCCAAATTGAAAGCATGACGGCAACAATTCCGTAGAAGTACGCAAATCGCGTACCGCCAAAGCAGCGCCTCCGGGAAATCGCGGGGATCGTTCAATGGAACTTTACTGTTTGCCGTCTAACAAGCACCGACCATTACCGGCTGACATAGATCCGAGGGCGAGCCCAACCGTGCATCTTCAATTTTTTCGGGCTCTGGCCAACATTGCCAATTCGACGAGGATCGGCGCGATCGAGTGCGTCGCCCGCTTTGGAAAAAACAGCTCGGGAAATATCGCGGTGCTGTTCGGGATTGTGCTGGTGCCCCTGCTGATCGCCGTCGGCTGCGCCATCGACTATTCGGTGGCGAACAATCAGCGCACCAAAATGCAGTCGGCGCTCGATGCCGCGATCCTGGCTGGCTCGATCGCCGGCAAACAAGCGCTCGATTCCGGTGCCGGCAGCACCGCGGCGATTGCGGCAGCCAATGCCGCTGCCGCCAATTTCTTCTCTTCCAATATGACATCGGGCATCTCGGCCAGCATCACTACCAACTTCACGATGACCGGCCTCACGCTTGCGGGAAAGGGCACGGCGACCGGCACCGTTTCCAACTCCTTCCTGAAGGTGGCCGGCCATCCGACCACCCAATTGTCGACGGCCTCGCAGTCGAGCTCGACGGCCCAACCTTACCTTAACGTTTATCTCCTGATCGATATCTCCGCATCGATGCTGTTGCCATCGACCAGTGCGGGCATCACGCAGATGATAAACGGCCAGGGCGGCTGCGCGCTGGCCTGTCACGACAAGGCCAACGGCACCGATTCATATGCCTGGGCGCAGAAGAAGGGAATCGAACTGCGCTACCAGGTCGTCAATCAGGGCGTCCAGAATCTGCTGACACACCTCAACAGCAATTCCAGCCTGAAATCCCACGTCAAGGTCGGGCTGTGGTCGTTCGACGACAACCTGACGCAACTGACGGCTCCGACCTACACCTATTCGATGGTATCAAGCAATTTTCCGGCGCCTGCGCTTGCCAACACCGACGCATCGGCGGCAACGCCTTTCAACAGCCTGATATCGAAATTCATCACCGATGTCGGCCCCGCCGGTGACGGCAGCTCAGCGTCGAGTCCGCAGAAAATGGTGATCATTGCCACCGACGGCGTCAACGATCCGACACGCGCCTGGGTCTCGGAGCCATCGCTTCGGTCGCAGGTCAAGGTCTTCGACACCGCCTTCTGCAGCACGTTCAAGAGCAAGGGCGTCACCGTTGCGATCATCAATACGCCCTATTATCCGATGACCTGGGACTGGGGTTACAACGTGACGCTCGGCCAGCCCGGCAGCCTCGGCGGAGCGACCCGCGTCGACGATATTCCGATCGCCTTGTCGGCGTGCGCAGGCAAATATTTTACGGTGGCGTCAGACGTCGCCTCGATCCAATCGGCGTTCACAAAGCTTTTTGTGGCGGCATCGCCGATACGGCTGACGAACTAGCGCGCCGGGCGGATGAGCCGGAGCGCCATCGCCGTTCGAACTCAAGACAGGATGGCGGACTGCGCCGCCGCCTGTTCATCGGACCGCGCCTTGCGCGTCCCGTCGGGCTCACTCCGTCCTGCGGCCCTGGCCGAAACAGGCCGCCCGCAGATCAGTACCGGTCGTAGTACCGGCCGCGCGGATAGTAGGCGTACGAATGCATGGGGTTGATGCCACAATAGGCATCGGTCCCGTACGCGGTCGCCATGCACTGCTGGTAGCTGGAGAACTGGCAATTGCCGGGATAGCCCCACTGGCGGCCCTGCAGGCAATAACGATCCTGGATGCGCTCGGCTGCCGGAGCCGGCGTCATCGATCCGACGACGGTCAAAGCGGATACGGCTGCCAGGATGGCAAGGGAAACATTGCGGCGCATGATCGAAACTCCTTGAAATTGCTGTGAAGTGGGAATTGCTGAGAATTGCTTTCGGTAGATAGACGGGCCAGCCCCTCGAAAAGTTCAATCCGGAGCGGATTAATATGACGCGGCCGGTTGCCGGCGGATGACCTGAAGCGCCCCATTTCTTTTGAGGCGCAGGCCTAAGAACGATGCCCTGGTCGCCCGGAACCTTCCGAGCTTGTCAGGGATTTTCACAGCATCGTGTTGCAAGTCCGTTTGGCAGCAGACGCTACTCTCCAGCAGGCGGCCTCAGCAAAAAAGGCGGAGGCGGGCTGGTGACTTCGAGGACAATCCGATGCGCATTCTGGCTTTGATGTTTCTGACGATTGGTCTGGTTGCGGCCGCCGAACGAGCTCCGGCCCAGACCTATGACCCCGCGTTTCCAGTTTGTGCGCATGTCGTTCCATCGAGAGGCGGTTCTTTCGAAGATTGCATGTACTATACGATGGCCCAATGCGCGGCATCGGCTTCCGGCCGCGCTGCGCAGTGCTACCCCAACCCGTTTTACGCTCGTGCGGCAGCGCCAAGACAAAGCGAGCGGCGTTATCGCCGGGGCTACTGAGCCGGTCTAGCAGGCCCGTTGGCGGCCCTGTTCACCGGCTGCCCGATTTTGAAAGGGCCCGGTCGACGGCCAGTACCACCTGCGTGATGGCCTCGCTGCGCGTTTTCGTTTCGCCGGTTTTGGTGGTGTGGTCGTCAAGCGTCACCGCCCATCGCCACGAATTGGGCTGGTCGCCTTCGAAAACCAGGTAATTCTTGCCGCGGTATTCCATCGGAAAAAATTCGATACTTGTCTGCAATCAATGCCGGTCGCGCTAATCTCCCAACCTACCACGGTTCTGCATCCTGCTGCACGATGAAATTCGTGCGCCGCAGCCGAACGTGGCCGCGCCGGCAGGCGCGAAGCTTTCGAGGCGATCAGGCCAGCCCCTGCCCTCCCTGGCAATCTGGCCACCGCCTCCGCACATGGCGGACGCCGGTGAAAGACCGAACAGCAGCGCAAGGCCGTCGGTGCGAGGAGCAGGCGCTGGTTCTATTTCTCCTTCAGCGCACCCGGCAGCGCGTCGCGCAGATGGACGATAGCCAGCACGTTTCCTGCCTCGTCCGCGATCAGAATCCTCATCGGCATGCCGTCGGCAGCGAGGACGATCCACTCGGCAAGCATTTCGCGCGCCGCCAGCAGCGCTTCCCGTCGCGCGGCTTCGAGGTCGGGCAGTTCGGTGCCGTCGGGATCGGTGTCCAGCTCATCGATGTGGAAATAATATCGCGGCATGCCGGTTCTCAACCACCAAGGCTAACACGCTACTCAACATACACATTTGCAATAAGTTGCTCTGTCGGTCGGCGAACAAGGGCGCCAGGACTCTTGCAAGTTTCCGTCCCAGCGTCGCTTAGCGAGCAAGACCAACGGCGAAGGGGCGGTTAGCGTGGGGACATCATCGCCCGATTCCCCAGGACGGCGCCGGGCGAACAATCCTCACCGTAGAACTCACGATCGGGTAACGTCGCGTCGCACCGCGCGGGAGGCTTGCCGGGCACGGCCGGCCGAGCCGCTCGTTGCCTGCTAATCCGAGTCGCCGGGGCGCTCCAGCTTGATCACCAGTCGGGTGCCACTCCAAAGCTCGATATCGTGGCCGTCGAGCAGTTTGCCTGGCCCGGACGATGGCGTCGGCATCGCTGGGAGACGTAAATTTGCGTGAGCCCGTAACATGGCCGTCCTGGCCGACCGTATACGCACGGTACTCGATCACTTGCGCGATGCCAGCCCTGGCGACGACAGCCACCGGTTCATGCGTGAAGCTGCTTCAGCCTGTTGCGCCCGGCGCAAAAGCAGCTCCCGGGCCATGCTGCCGGCAGGTTGATCTTCAGCTGCTTCCTTGAACCGTAGGGCTTCTTCCGCCAACCGCTCCTCAAACGTGGCCGTGTGCTTGATCCGCCTTCTCGTCTGGACCATGGCCTTGTCCTCACACAAAACGCCCTTGGCCGATTTTAATCCGCGGTCGTCCGGATCGTCTGTCCGGTGCCCGACATTTCAGGCATTCGTTCGCCCGCGCGCGAGGCTTGCGACGTGTTGCTCCGGCTGGCATCGGGAAAATCGCACGCCCGGGCGGCAGCTTTCAGCTGTCGAAGATGCGCGCGTAGTGAGAATTGACGGCTGCATCGCACTCGCAAGCGCGCTGCTGAATCTTGGCAATGTCGATGATGTGAACCCGGCCTCGCGAATAGGAGATCAAGCCGGCGTCCTGTAATTTTCCCGCCACTGCCGTGACGCTGGTTCGGCGGACGCCGATCATTTGGGCGAGAAATTCCTGCGTCAGCGGCATGTCGTCGCCGACGAGTTGTTGCATCCGCAGCAGCCATTTGCAGGTGCGGGAATAGACGTCATGAACCGCGTTGCACGCACAGGTCTGTTGCACCTGCGCGAGGAAGAACTGTTCATAGTGCATCAGCGTCTGCCGCAGTTTCGGATTTTCCTGGGTGAGTTCGCGAAGCCGGTTGGCATCGACAACCGAAGCGGACCCTGCAACCAGCATCGCGACATGGTTCAGGGAGATCTTGTGATCCATCGCGGGGCCTGCGCCGTACTGACCGTCCCTGCCGATCATGCCGGTTTCGATCCGGCCTCCGTTGGATAGCTCGACGACGCAGGAAATGATGCCGCCATGCGGGAAGTATACCCTCTGGACATGCGCATGGGTTTCCGCGATCGCAAAACCTTGACGCAGTTCTGCGATGGTGAGGTGCGGCTCGAGCTGCGCGAACATGGCGCGATCGAGCCGGGACAAGAGTTGATTTTCGCGATGACCGCGCATGGTGCTCCCTCCGGAACAGGCGGGAGCGCGACAAACTCTCAGTCACCGAAAGATGCCCAGGACGGCGCGGTGATAATGTCATCTAGCAGACATTTGCGGCCTTCGTCTGTCTCGTAGGCAACTTATAAATTCGACCGAGGTTCGAAACAGGCCAGCGGTTCCGGCGTGGCCCGATTGGGGTTGTGGAGGGTACAAGGGAGAAAAGGCGGCCAACCGAGGCGGCCTAGATCAACGCAAGCGCAATACCAAAGCACGCGATCAGCGTCGCGGTGCTCAGTGACATCACGACGAGGGCCTCTTCCTTGCGCTTTTCCAAATCGTCCATCCGGATTTTACGCCGACGGCGCGGCTTTGTTCCGCTGCTCGTCGATCTCGCGGAGTTTCATTTCGGGAACTCTTGGGGCGGATGGACGAAAGCGCAATTCGCCGTCCGACCTGAAGACCAAAGGGCGGATGAGCCGGAGCTAGGACGAACTTCGCAGGACCTGAGGCGGCCTAGCCGGACGATCTTGCCATGTGAGAAATGACGGCCTTCGCACTGCGGGAATAGTGCGAGCCATGGAAATGCTCGTCCACAAATTGGAGCACAAGGAGAGCAACGATCGTGGCCGCCAACACCCTCATTCGAATATCGTCGCGCCAGTGACTTAACGGCAAGTAAACAGGCCGCCAACTGCGGCGGCCTTCACCTACGATTTCGTCGGGCGGGGTTTGGCCGGGAAAAGCCAGTCATAAATCCCGCCACAGATCTCGATCAAGCAAACAAGAAGGAAGGCGATTCCGGGCCCCAGCAAGAAGATGGCAAGGCCCAGGAACAGCAGCACGCCACAAACGATGATCGCCGCCACTTTGACGTCGCTCGCGATTCCGTCCTGTCTCGTCAGCAGCGCAATCATCACGACCTCTCGTCTGTTGCACCCAATCTAGGTCGGCCGCTGCTGTTTTCAAACCCGCGTGCGGGGCGGACGGGCGACAGCGTATTCCGCCGTCCGGACCCGAAACAAAATGGCGGATTGCGCCTTCGATTATTGGCCGGGCGCTTTCTGGGCGGGCGCCGGTGGAGCGCTCAATCGTCTGATCAGCAACGCCAGCAATCCGGGGATTAGCGAGATGAGAAATCCGCAGGCGAGGATGGCGTTAAACGGTCCACCCAAGCCAACGATCGCAGGATACATCATCAGCAAGAACCCGTTGATCAAAACCACCGGGATTGCAAACGCAAATCCGATCACCCAATTCATTTCATCGACCTGTGCCGTTGACGCGGGAGGCATCGTATCGAACAGACCGGTGGTTGCAAGGCAAGGTCTCGGCGTGCAGTGCGCTGCGCTGGAAGCGCGACCGTGGGGAAAGCCGTAGCGCGCATCCGGGCGGATTAGCGACAGGCCAGACCTCGGTAACGAAAAATTAACCCTGCTCGCGCCACCCTTTCATCAGATGGAGGGGCGCCGAGAATGCAGGTTTTCAGAATGACGCTGAGTGATGGCGCGAGGAAATTCCACATCGCCATTCAGGCACCGGATGCCGCCGCCGCGGAGACGAAGGCCGCCGATTGTTTCGATACTTCGAAGTGGCAGATTCTCAATATCAGGCGCGCCGGCGTGGTGGCCGCCAGGCCGGAACCGCAATCCGTCGCGGCTTGATCCCTAGGGAATGTGATCCGGCCCCTGCCCGCCGCGTTCGCTTAACCTCCGCTGCCTTGTCTTCCTTGTCGGCTCCGCGCGCTCAATCCGTCCTGCTGCCCTGAAGCAATCCTGCAGCAACGTAATCGCGCGCGCGAACGCCCCCGTAACAAGCGGGTCGAAGAAATCCTGCGGCACATCGCCTACGTCGGCGGCGCGCCGATATTGAGCAAGTTGGAAATGGCGGTCACAAGCTGCGCCGGGGCAAAGGGTTTGGCGAGCAGGACACTGTTGGGGACGCCCTTGGATGCCCACTCGCCTTCGTGAGTGCCGGTCATATAGATAACGGGCATCGCCGGATCGGCCTCTCTTGCCGCGCGAGCGACTTCCCATCCGTTCAGTCTTCCGAGCAGATTGACGTCGGTCACGACCGCCCGGTATTGCGTTTCATCACCCTGGAGAAGCGCAATGGCTTCCTCACCGGATGTTGTGATGGCTGATTTAAACCCGCCGTCCGAAAGCGCATCTTCGACCATGGCCTGAATGAGCTGGTCGTCCTCGACGACCAGTATGGTAACCGCATGATCCACTTCAGCCGCTCCCTGCTGCAGTATTGCAGTCCTCCGGCAGGGCAAGTGACGCTGGAATGATTGGTTCCGAAATAATGTTCAAATGTGAACATTGGGCGCAGGATGCTGCGTTAGGTGCGCAGGATCGGCGTTGGCTTCAAGCCAGGCCGTGGCTTGATCGACGCAGGCTTTGGCGTCACCGTGGGGCCTGCAGGCCCGGTGACGCCAGCCATTCCTGCATGTGCGAAGCTGTCTCGGCCTGTCGGGCCCGGCGAATGAGCTTGTCGCGCGCGGCGCCCGGCGGGGTGCCTCGCGCTTCCTTGCGCAGGCGTTCTGCCTCTTCTGCAAAACGTTGATCTAGCGGGGCGGTCTGTTTGAAACTGCGTCGCTGCATGGCGCTGCTCCATTCCTGAGGGGGCGGGAGCGCAACCGGCGATCTCATCACCGATGGAAGCCACTGGCCGGGCGGTGATGCCACGATAATACGCTGCTGGCACTGCCAGTCTGTCCACTTGTGCACACAGCGGAAATCAGGCGGCGGCAGCGTCATCCTCCGTCCGAAGACAAAAATGGCGATGACGCCTTCCGCCCTCTCCCTGAGGTACGGCGGACAACCCGGCTGGGCGCTTGAATTCCCTTTCTTGATGTGGCCACAAATTTCTTATCGTCTACCCTATTGCCTGTTGCTTCTTCGGGAGGCTTGGGAAAATGAAGGCTGGAGAACCGGCGCATTGCCCTACCTGTCAAAGCGACATGACCCTCGTTCGTACGCAGCCAGATCAACCCGGATTTGAGTTGCAAACCTTGCACTGCCCGAAGTGCGATATCACGCATCGCTGGATGGTCAGGAAGCAAGCCTCGCCGCCAAGCGGGTCCAGACTTGTCAGCAAGCGACCCAGGCCCAAAATCCTCGCGCGTTTCTGGAAGAAAAAATAGAGGCTCGCAGGACGGATTAGCGACAGCGTAATTAGCCGACCTACGGTCCCGGGATGATGGCTCTTAAAGCCTGATCGCCTGCCGGCGTTATGCAGTACGTTCGGCCGTCCGGTTGTTTTTCAATCCAGCCTTTCGCGAACATTCCCGCAATAATTTTCTTCCCTGCTGGATGCATCTGTTCTGGCCGAAGCCCGCGCGTGCGGTTCATCTTTTGTAACGCGGTGCGCTCCGTGGCGTGCGGAATGTGACTGGGCCGCGCTGGCATTCATTTCCCTTCGGCTTCACCCCTCGCGCGATGACATGGAACCAACGCTTTCAGTGGTGGGGCGTTCCCCTGGACCGGGCGGCCCGATATCGGAACAATGCTGTCTGCAGCAGCTTGGCAATCTGGAGGTTACCAATGCCCCGCTACTTTTTCGATGTTAAGAACGGCCACAGGCTTTTTGATTCATCAGGCTTTGTTTGCGACGACGATACCGCTGCCATCATCAGGGCGACGGTGATCGCCGTAGGCGTTTCACTCGATAAGCCCGAAGACGATCCTGAACGCCGCATCGCTATCATCAATGATGCGGGACGGGAGATTGGCACCGTGCCTGTATATTCCAGGCCTTCATACGAAAACCCGGCCCAATAACACCAGGCTTCGATTTGCGGCGGCGTTAACTGGCGAAAGGCATCCTGAGCTTTCGGGCCTTCGCTCGAACGACCGTGACCGGGCGCGTAGCGCGGATCAGCGACAGCGTCATCCGCCGTTCGGTCGTTGCTTCCATTCGACTATGAGCCGGAAAAGACGGCGGCAAGGGTCTCCAGCCACAGAGGCGCCAACTGCGGCGGCCTGCGGCTGTTGTCGTTTGAGGTTCAAGCCTCCGCGCTGACGAAAATATCGAACAACTCGTAAGCCTGTTGCGGCGACTTTCCTTCCTTGAATGCGTTTGGGAAACTGAAGATCGCATCCGCTAGAAGGAATTCATCCTGGACAGGAAACAGGGCGCGAAGTTCGGCGAGCCAGTTCGCGTATGAGGGAGGGTTGAACTTGCCCAAGGTGTAGTTATCGCTGAATGCGTGCATTAGTTCGGAACCTTCAGACCGGGAGATCGCAGCCAGTCAATCAAGTGCGATCCGGTTTCGGCTTGTCGTGCCTTGCGGATCGTGGCCTCACGAACCGCGCCAGGTGGAAGCAATTTGGCTTGCTCGCGCAGGCAGTGTGCTTCTTCGGCAAGACGTTGCACGAGGATTTCAGGTGGCGTGTAGTGCTGTCTTTGCTGCATAGGGCTGCTCCGTTCCATAGAGGAAGGCGGGAGCGCAACCGCGCGTTCTCATCACCGATAGGGGCCAACAGGGGCGGTGCGGTGACCTCGGCAATCTGTCATGTCCGGCAGCCGACATACTGGTCAATACAGCTCACATCGCGAAATAGTTAACAACTCAAATCAACGCGTAGCGCGGATTAGCGACAGCGTCATCCGCCGTTCGGCTCGAAGCAACATGGCCCGGCGCTAGTTCTTCAGGACATCGTCGCGTCTCGCTGCGTCAACGGAGTCGATAGCGGCTATTGCTTCTTCACTTTGAACCTGCCGGAAGAGAGTCGTAAAGCTCTCGGCGATCCGTCGCCAAGCAGCCCTGTCCGTCTCATTCGTGGCCCGTCGCGCCTGGTCGTGGGCCGCTAGCGCCCGCCGCCAATATTCGGCGCTGTTATCCATGTCAGTATCTGCAATCGGGAAAAATACGTTTCGCACCGGCGACCGCCGGTCAATCCGGCTCTCGGGCAATTCCGAGGTAGGCCAGGACCAAGCGTCCGGGGCCGGCCGAGGACATCAGTCAATCTGAATCAGGACAGTTTTTTTTGCAGCGACTTGCGGGACGCTCGGCTTGCCCGGTCTTGGTTTGAGCGGTGGCAGACCGGAGCCGAGTTCGAACAGCGCCGCGAGAAGGTGGCAGATTGCTTCCAGGACGACTTCGGCCATCTAACCCTCGCAGAGGGGAATTCGGACGCCTCTGAATGGGTCGGAGGGTTGGGGAAGCAAGTTCAGTCACTTTTGGAGACGGTCCTGATCACGGAATCAGGAAGCGCGACGTGACCCGCACGGAGCGGGCTCCGTCAGAAATGGAACTTGATCAAACGAGCGGGCACGACAGGTGTATTAACAACGGGCGGCTTGGGTTCCTTGTGGGGCACCGTCTGCCCCTTGGCGTTGGTCCCGCTCCGTGTTTTGGCGATATGTCGCCGTTGATCCGGAGCGAGTATGCGGTGGCGCTATCCCGCAGATTGTGACCGCGGTCACGCAGCGTCGCGATCTCGGACGCGCCGCTCTGAGTGAGCGGGCCGCTACGCTTCGCCAGCGCGCGGGGCGGATTAGCAACGGTAATCCGCCGCTCGAACCGAATAAAAAATGGCGGATACGGCCCTAGCCGGTGCGATAGGCGTCCAACGCGTGCGCCACGAAAACGCCTATGCTGAGGAAGGCCAACAGGGCTGCTATGAGCTCGGTCATCGGCGGCTCCCCTGGGTCATTGCCATGCCAACGATGGCAGCCGTGATGAAATGGCGGTAAATCGAATTGAGGATGGCGACTAACATGACCGTTCCCCTTGTTTGAGCTTCCCCTTGTTTGACCTGACATAGGCTACCGGCGCTCTGTTTCAGGACGACTTCGCGACCCGGGAAAACGGTTTCGTCCCGGCCGACCTTTAGGGCGGATTAGTGGCAGCGTAATCCGCCGTTCGAACCGAATACAAAATGGGCGGATGACGCCTTCCGCCTTCGCTCTTTGAGCCACGGCGGACAGGTCGGCTCGATCCGCCCTGCGGACCGACACCTTGGTATGGCTCGCCCTCTCCCGCGGGCCCAATCGACCGCAAACACGCCTCAACGTAGCGTCGTCGATACCGTGTGTAAGGCGGTGGCGGCGGTCAGCAGGAGACAAATCGGTCACAAAGGACCAGGCTGCCTCGTCTTTGGGATCAGCGCGGCGAATTCTGTCGATGCCGCGGCCGCCAACCCAAGGAGTCCTTTCCATCATGTCGTCGCAACAACAACGCCTGAACTGCGCCCGGCGGGCCCCCGAGCTGTTGCTGCCTGAATATCCACGCAAGGATGCTTCTGGTTTCACGGACCAAACCACTCCGCACGGCGATCGCGCTTCGAAGCCGCGCGACGGGAGGGTGTGATGAACGTCGTGGTCTTTGGTGCAACGGGGTCGACAGGACGGCTCGTCGTTGAGTCCGCCTTGTCCGCGGGTCACGCCGTCACTGCCTTTGTCCGTGACCCAAAGCGCATGCCCTTGACCCATCCGAGTCTCAGAATCGCCAAGGGCGATGCAATGGATCCAGCCTCGGTGGCATCTGCGGTCCAGGGTACGGATGCGGTCATCTGCACGTTGGGGGCGATACCTCAGGCGAAAGGCGATCGGGGTCGACGCCAGCCCGGTGTCCCGGTTTGCTCGGTGGGAACCAGGAACATTCTGGCCGCCATGCCACGAGGCCGCGGCCGGCTCATCGTCGAGAATTCGGTGAGTGTCGGTGAGAGCTACCACACCGGGAGTTTCGGCGCAGGCTTCCTGGTCAAGCTCGCACTCAGGAAGGTGATGGCAGACAAGGAGGAGCAGGAGGCAGCTGTTCGGAAGAGTGACTGCGATTGGACGATCGTTCGACCGGCAACGCTGACCTTCAAGCCTGCTCGCGGAAACCTGAAGGCCGGCACCGATCTGCGCTGGAACATCACCTCAACAGCCACCCGCGCTGATGTGGCCGAGTACATGGTCAAGATCCTCGATGACCCCGCGACCTACAAGAAGGCCATAACATTGCGCAACTAGTTTTGGTGGCGGACGGTCGTATGCCCGATTAGTGGAACATCGTTCACGGTAGGAGAACTACGGGAGTTCGCGAACGTCAGTTTCCGAATTTTCAAACGGCCCCAACGAGGGGGCCGCCAACCCGAATGACACGGGTTTTCCTCCAGCAGTCGGGGGGGCACCTTTCTGGCTGGAAGCTTCAAACAGACGCCCAGACAAGTCAGAGGTTCCAAAGCGAATTAGCTCGCAGGGCGAATTAGCGACAGCGTAATCCGCCGTCCGAACCAAAGACAAAGATTACGCCTTCCGCCTTCGCTCTTTGAGCTACGGCGGACAGGTCGGCGCAATCCGCCCAACGCGCTTACTGCTTTGTGGTGGCCGGGATGGTTTGAATTTCAATCATGTCCGCATCCTTGACGGTCACGGAACGCCCGGTTGCATCGGCTATCTTCCGTGCAAGCTCAATTGCGGCTTCCTCATCGACAACATCGAGAGCGATGATGCCTTTTCGCTTTAAGGCGTCCGGGTTTGTGATGTCGAGGGTCATGGGATGGGAAAGCGACTTTCGTGTCACTCGGGAGGTCTCAACCCGGGCGACGAAAGCCATTCCTGCATATGCGCGGCGGTTTCCGCCTGTCGTGCCCTGCGGATTAGCCTCTCTCGCTCAATCCCGGGCGGGGTGCCCCGCGCCTCATCACGCAGGCGCTCGGCCTGTTCTGCCAGGCGCTGATCTAGTGGGGTATCATGTTGGATACGGCGTCGTTGCATGGGCGCTGCTCCATTCCTGAGGAAGGCGGGAGCGCGACCGGCGTTCTCATCACCGATGTAAGCCACTGACCGTGCGGTGATCCCGACTTAACTGCCCCGGCCTATGTCGGGTTCCTGACGGAAGGCAGATTTAATGAAAGGGGCCAGGGCCCGGTTCCGCTACCCACTTCGGGGATGAACAGCTCGTCGGTCGGATTAGCGACAGCGTAATCCGCCGTCCAGTCGAAAACAAAACGGCGGATTAAGCCTTCCGCCTTCGCTCTTTGAGCTAACGCAGACAAGTCGGCTCAGTCCGCCCTACGGCCCTGCTTTGGACGATCACATAATGCATTAAGAAGCGGATAGAGCGACCTGCCGTCTTTCGGTTTCTCCAAGTCGTCGCCCGGCGCAACTTCTTGCGATACCTTTTCGCGCTCCAGTATTTTGTTCGCTCGCAAGGCAACCCAACTGCCATCAGCGTTCCGCTGATAGGCCGAGCAATCGACTTGCACCGCGGATTGTAGCTGCACTTGCTGAGCGAGGGCCGGACCAAGCGTTAAAGCAGACACCGCTATCAAAAGGACAATTATTCTCATGGATATCATCGTTCTCCCGGCCACCAATTAGCTCGTACGGTCGAAAACAAAACGGCGGATTACGCCGGAGCCCTGTCATCCGGTCAGCGCTTTGCGCGGACCCGTTGGGCTCGATTCGCCTACGGGCCTACATACTCGCGCCCCGTCAGATTTCCGCTTCAACAATTCGAATGTCGCGCTCTACGGCATCCCCGAGAAGCGCGTGAGCCGCCTGATAGGCTGGGCTTTCGTATGCGGCCTTGGCGCTTTCGACGCTATCGAACTCAATCAGAACGACCCGCTCATTAAGTCCCAACTCAAAGATCATTGCCGGCATGCCTCGAGCAAGTACTCGACCTCCAGCAGCTTCCAGAGCTGGCCTTGATACCTTTGCGTATGCTGCCATTGCTGCGGGATCTTTGATAGCGCGGTACGTCGCCACCCAATATGCCCTGGCCATGAACGTCTCCTAATTGATGCTACACAATGCTCTGCTTCCGGAGCAGCGTCTCAGCGTTCATATATGATTGTAAGAGCAGAAACTGTTCGTGACCAGAGCGCTTGCAAGCAGGCAATGGGGAAGCGTTGGGCGGATTGCGACAGCGTAATCCGCCGTCCGGTCGTCAATCCACCCTACGGCCCTTTATGGTCTCGTAGCGTCACTCAGTCGGCGACAATTCCAGCATCTTCTTTTCCGCAGCGTCGTACACCTTGACTTGGAGCATCGGAAACTCGGCTTTGAGATCCCTCGCCCTTTTCTGCGCCGCTTCAAGCGTTGGAAATACCGTCTTCATCCGGCCATCGACTTCCAAGCCAAAGCCCACGGTCATCACAAGGTCAGCGCGTGTGATGTTGCGGGGTTGCGGCTCGTCCGGTATCGTCAGAGGCTTTTTCATGGCAACTCCTTGGGTTGCCCCCTCCCTATCTAATCACTGCCCTCCTCGATAGAAGAGCAACGCCTTTCGCGAGGTTGTCCTGGTCGGTCAATCTTCGACTTTTTCAGCGTGTCGGCCGGCCATCAGATCCAAAGGTGTTTGGCTTTTTCCGTAGCCTCGCTGTCATCGGCGCAAACCATCGGCTCGTATCCGATGAAATGCCCGTCCTCGCCTACGATGTAAGCGCGATACTCTGGCATCAACGGCGCGCTTGCAGGCCCGGCGACCCTAGCCACTCCTGGACCTGCAAGGCGGTCTCCAACTGGCGAACCTGACGAATGAGATTGTCGCGCTTGATCCCTGGCGGCGTGCCTTGGGCTACTTTACGGAGGCGCTCTGCTTCGTGAGATAGACGTTGATCGAGTGGTTCGGACTGTTTGAAACGGCGTCGCTGCATGGGCGCTGCTCCATTCCTTGAGGGAGGCGGGAGCGCAACTGGCGTTCTCATCACCGATAGAAGCCGATGGCCGGGCGGTGATCGGGACAATCTGGCATGTCCGGTTTCCGACATAGTGATCAATATTGCTCACATCGCGAAATCGTTAGCAGCGCATAGGACCTGTTTTTGGCTGATGAAATTGAGCGATTGAAAATATCCGGTCCCATGAAAGAGGCCGCCAGCTGGGGCGGCCTTACGCTTGGGTCAGAGCCTTCTGGCGGGGTGCCGCAACCCTCTTGTTAGAGGCCGGTTCTGCAAGTCGCGCTTCGCGAGCTAGCCTGTCGCGCTCCTCCACCCCGGGCAGAGCCATTCGAGCCTCTCTCCAGCGACGCTCGGCCTCCTTCAACAGGCCTTTGTCGAGGGGGTCGATTTGTTTGAAACGTCGCCCTTCGGTCATAGACCTTATCCTTTAAGGAACGGGTAGTGGCCGAAATAGGCCACTCGCAGATTCAAAATAGGCCACTCACGCAACAGCGCCCCAAAGCCGAATGATGCTGAGTGGCGCTGTGCTAGCCCCGGAAAGTGCAATGCTCCGGTAGCTATCTGTCTGCAGGGACGGGCTAAGGTTCAAAGGATTGTTTTGGAACCGGCGCGGGCCGGGGTGCTCGGTCAAGGTGGCAGTGAGCGATCAACGTCACGGTCGACGGCACACCAAGTGTCCCAGGAGCCACCTTCTGATTTCCAGAAATTTTTGTTGACGCCACCCCCGACTCACCTGCATATCAATCCCCGTCTCATCCCTCTACGAGGGGCGTATCGCGATCGTCCGGACGCGGGGTGGGATGCGGTGGACGCCGATGTTGCGCTTGACGCGCGCGACAAAGGCGTACGGTGAAGTCGTGTGGTCCCGACGCCCCGATGCTGGCGTCAAGTTCTGAGGAGGCTAACGCTTCCAAGGGATGACGGTGACAACGAGCTCGGCCCGACCGAGGAGAGCACGAAGTAAGCCGTAAAGCCATTGCGCAGGGAATGTCGGATGCTCTCCGCTGCCCTGTATGCTCGTGTGCACCATCTTGTTGCACAATCGCACACGAGACCGCGGGTGCAGCGCGCACCCGGCATTCCCTGCTCCCTTGTTTTGGGGAGGAACGGATTGAACCACTCGGGCGCTTTGCGTCGCGGGATCGCGAAGGTGTGTCCTTCCGTCGTCCCGGCCTCGAGCTCAGATGCGCAATTGCGCATCGGGGGACCCATAACCACCGGCGTTAGCGATTGAAAGAACGTCGTCGAACATCGTCTTTCAAAACAACCGCCGCGGCGTATGGGTCCCGGCTCAAGGCCGGGACGACGGAGGTAGGGGCAATCCGGCGGCCAAACGACGGCCCAGCCACCGGAAATTAACCCTTTGCTAACCATACACCGGGCAAAATTTGCCCAGTGAAGTCGAGTGTCGTCAGCCGCGTAGAACGGGAGGAACCCCGTGGACGCCAGTGCGGTGCCTCACTTACGGAGCGGCGGCCCTTCGGCCGCCGCGAAGACGTCTGGCGGCCGCGGCCGCCATTCGCGAGGAGCTGCGAGCATGGTCGACGTCACGGCAGGTCAGGGCACGGGGGCAAGCGGCGGATTCCCCAGCCTCAGTGAAATCGGCACCATCCTCCGGCGCGGCGATCTCGCCCTCGCCTTTGGCGTCCTCACCATCCTGGTGGTGCTGATCCTCCCCCTGCCCGCGATCGTGCTCGACCTGTTCCTGGCGATCTCGATCACGGTCTCGATCCTGATCCTGATGACGGCGCTGTTCATCCAGGCGCCGCTGGAATTCTCGTCGTTTCCGACCGTCCTCTTGATCTCGACCATGCTGCGGCTGTCGCTGAACATGGCCTCGACCCGGCTGATCCTGAGCCACGGCCATGAGGGGACGGCGGCGGCCGGCCATGTCATCGAGGCGTTCGGCAATTTCGTGATGGGCGGTAATTTCGTGATCGGAATTATCGTGTTCGCGATCCTGGTCATCGTGAACTTCATCGTCATCACCAAGGGTTCGGGCCGTATCGCCGAAGTCGCGGCCCGCTTCCAGCTCGACTCGATGCCCGGCAAGCAGATGGCGATCGACGCCGACCTGTCCGCCGGCCTGATCGACGAAGCCACCGCCAAGAGGCGCCGCAAGGAACTGGAAGACGAAAGCGGCTTCTTCGGCGCCATGGACGGCGCCTCGAAATTCGTGCGCGGCGACGCCATCGCCGGCCTGCTGATCGTTTTCATCAACGTCATCGGCGGCATCATCATCGGCGTCGCCCAGCAGGGCATGAGCTTTGGCGATGCCGCCCGCACCTACACGATCCTGACCGTCGGCGACGGCCTGGTCACCCAGGTGCCGGCGCTGATCGTCTCGACCGCGGCGGGCCTCCTGGTATCCAAGGCCGGCATCACCGGCGCCGCCGACAAGGCGCTGATGAAGCAGCTCTCCGGCTATCCGCAGGCGCTCGGCATGTCGGCCGGCGTGATGCTGGTGCTGGCCTTGCTGCCGGGCATTCCGATGCTGCCGTTCCTCGCGCTCGGCGGCGGCGCCGCGGCGCTGGCCTGGAAGGCGCGCAACCGCAACCGCGACACCAGGGCCGCCGAAGCCGCCGAGCTCGCCGCGCCCGACATTGCCGCGGCAGCCGCCAGCGCGGCTGCGGAAGAGCCGATCGCCAACTCGCTCAAGATCGACGACCTCAAGATCGAGCTTGGCTATGCGCTGCTGCCGCTGGTCAACGGCCCCGACGGCACCGACCGCCTCACCGAACAGATCAAGGCGTTGCGCCGTTCGCTCGCGGTCGAAATGGGCTTTGTGATGCCGGCGGTGCGCATCCTCGACAACGTCCAGCTCGAGGCCAACACCTACATGATCAAGATCAAGGAAGTCGACGCCGGCAGCGGCAAGATCTGGCCGAACCAGTTCATGGTCATGGACCCCGCCGGCAACCAGGTCGGCGTGCCCGGCATCCACACCATCGAGCCGACTTTCGGGCTGCCCGCGACCTGGGTCGACGCCAGCCTGAAGGAAGAGGCTTCGCTGAAGGGCTATACCGTCGTCGACGCCGCGACCGTGCTGTCGACGCATCTGACCGAGCTGTTGAAGAGCAACATGTCGGACCTGCTGTCCTATGGCGAGGTGCAGAAGCTGATCAAGGACCTGCCGAAGGAACAGGGCGAACTGGTCAAGGACATCGTGCCGAGCCAGGTCACCATGTCGGGCATCCAGCGCGTGCTGCAATTGCTGCTGTCCGAGCGGATCTCGATCCGCGACCTCTCCACCATCCTGGAAGGCATTGCCGACGCGCTGGCGTTCTCGCGCAATCCCGCCACCATGGTCGAGCACGTCCGCGCCCGGCTGGCGCGCCAGATCTGCGCCCAGAACACCTCCTACAACGGCTATCTGCCGCTGATCGCGCTGTCGGCGCGCTGGGAGCAGGCGTTCGCCGAATCGATCGTCGGCAGCGGCGAAGACCGCAGCCTGGCGATGCAGCCGTCAAAGCTGTCGGAGTTCATGACCGCGGTGCGCGTCAGCTTCGAGCGCGCGGCGCAAGAAGGTGAGGCGCCGGTGCTGGTGACGTCGGCGGCGATCCGCCCGTTCGTGCGCTCGCTGGTGGAACGGTTCCGCGCCCAGACCACCGTGCTGTCGCAGGCCGAAATCCACCCGCGCGCCCGGCTGAAAACGGTCGGCAGCGTTTAGTTCCGCCGCGAAAAACGACAAGGCGACTGCGAGGCATTTTCGCCACAGGCAAACGGTTTGTAAAAATCGGCCCCGCCGGGGGCGTTTTGCTACGGCACACGAAATATCCATATAACACATTGAAACAATTCATAAATTACTGATTTCGAGACACTGTCGCTAGGTCTCCAATCGCGGCCGTTCAAGTCTTTTCACTGCGTTGTGATCGCATCTGTGGAACGAAACAGCGAATTCCTACGTTTCCTGTGCCGAGACGTTGAACCTGTTTGTCGATGAGGCCGTCTAATTCGACGCAGGGGAAGGCGGGCAGGAGACTTCCATGAACCACTCGATTTACAGCGCCGACCGGATGACCCATCTCAAGATTGTGGTCGTAGCTTTGGTCATGGGCATCCTGGTCGCCGGCTTCGGCATCTCGGCGCGCACCAGTTCGGACGAAGGTTTCCAGCAGACCGCGAGCACCCCCGTGATGAAGGCCGGCAAGCCGGTCGTGGTCACCAATTCGGGCAATTCGGTCGTTCGCTAACAAAGGAATTCACGAATTCACGCGGCTCTTTACAGCCCCCCAAAGTCGCCACGTGAAGTACTAGAAGACCCCAACTACCCCCAAGTTGACTACGAAAACGCCCGCTCCCCACGGGCGTTTTCTTTTTGCATAGCGTTTTCAAGCGAAGTGGATCCCGGTTCGCATAGCAATCAAGTTTGCGCAGATTGCGTAGACTTATCTGCGGTAGAAAACGCATCAAAATAAAATGGGGGTCGCAAAAATTATGGGGGTCCAAAAAATCAGCGCGCCGGCCCAGCCGGCACCGTCTCGATCAGCTTGCCGGCGAAGACCGGAGGCAAGTTCGGCTTGCCGTCACGCGATCCGCCGGCCTGCTCGACCGTCACCGCGTAGGTCGCGGCGTTGATCGTGCCGGCGTCGTAGGACGCCAGCACGTTACGCGCGGTGAACTCGCTGCCGCCGATCACGCCCAGCGATCGCGGCTGCGGCAGCTTGTCGGAGACCAGCCATAGCTCGAAGCTCTTGCCGGCTTCCGCATCGGCATTGACCTTGCGGACGGTGAAATTCTTGGTGGCGGCGTCGACCGTGAGGATGAACGCCGGCGAGCCGCCGTTCCGCTGCAATATCGCAACGTATTGCGCCGATGGCGGCGCCGGCAGCGGCGGTGTCTTGACCTCGACCACCTGCGTGCGGATCTTGGGACGAAGCGCATTGGGCAGCATGTCCGGCGAATAGACCTGCATCGCCAGCATCGCGATCAGCGCCGCGGCGGCAGCCGTTGCAAACGACGCCAGATTGCGCCAGCGCTTCACCCGGCCCGACAACTGGACGACGTTGGAATTGTCCGCGGCCTGGGTCAGTTCGGCCATCAGGGGATCGACCGGCGGCGGAGGCGCGGCGGCTTCCGGCGGCGGAGCAGCGACGGCTTCCGGCAGCGCCAGCGGCACCTGCGGTCCGGAATGTCCGATCGCGCGTTGAATGTTCTCCCAGACGATCGGCCGCGGCTCGACCGAGCCGACCATCTGGTTGAGGGCGCCGAGCCTGTACTCCCACGCCTGGACCACGGCGGTGAATTCCGTGTCGACGGCCATCATGGTTTCGACCTGCGCGCGCTCGTCGGCATCGAGGGTGCCGAGCGCATATTCCGCGGCGAGCGCGATATGGTCTTCGCTATAGGCCATCATCTAACGTCCAGGACACCTTTCAAGACATCTTCCAAAGAACTCAAATCCAAAAACTCATTTCAAAAACTCAAAGCCCGAGACATTCCCGGATATCCATCATGCTGCGGCGCAGCCACGTCTTCACCGTATTCACCGGCGTCTCGAACTTGGCGGCCAGCTGCTCGCGGCTCCAGCCGTTGTAATAGGCCAGCAGCACCAGCTTCTGCCGATCCGGCTCCAGACGGCCGACGCATTCCAGCAGCCGCTTCAACTCTTCCGTCATCTCGCGCCGCGCCAGCGGATCGGGTGAATCGGCGGCCACTTCCATCGCCGTCGGCTCCTCCTCGATCGAGGCCTCGCTCTTCTTGCGCACGACGTCGATCGCCCGGTTGCGCGCGATCGCCGCCATCCAGGTGATCGGTGAAGCAAGCGCCGGATTGAATTGGCCGGCACTGTTCCAGATCTTGACGTAGGCCTCCTGAATGACCTCCTCGGCGAGATCCTGTCGGCGCAAGATACGGAGGACGACACCGAAGAGTTTCGCGCGCGTGGCGGCGTAAAGCCGCTCGAAAGCGGCTTCATCCCCCTTCGCAACAGCGGCAATCAGCCAGACCAGCTCTGCTGGCGTCAGCATTCAGCGTCCCCCAAATCGCGATCCCCCATCGCGCTTTACGCCGGGAGCATCGAGAACCCTCCTAGCATACCTTGCAGCAAACCAGCCACCAAGACGCCTGTCTGTGGACATCATCAAAGAAAAACCCGGACCTTGCGGCCCGGGTTGTCAATGATCGGATGAGAGAAGGTAAGGCGTCAGGCGATGGCGCCGAGGCGGGCGCGCATCAACCCGATGGAGTCCATGTCGGCCTGCTCGCGGGCGTTCTCCTCGGCGCGTTCGCGCGCCTGGTCACGCTCGTCCAGCAGTTCGACCTTCTTGAGCTCCTCGAAGGCTTCGCCGAGCAGGCTCTTGGCATCCTCGAGCTGGATCCGCAGTTCGTCGGCCGAACGCGTCAGGTTCTCGCGCCGCTGAATCGCCGCCTTGGCATAGGTCGGGTAGGCAAAGTGGGACGGATCCTGGATCCCTGCCCGGTCCTGCTCGGTCTGGATTTCGCGCTCGAGGTCGACCGACATGCGCTGGAAATCAGCGATCATGCCTTCGATCTGGGTAACCCTTCGGCGCTTCTCATCGACCTGAAACTTCTTCAGGCGGATCAGCGTTTCACGTGACTTCATCGACTCATACTCCCCAGAAGTCCCAATCTTAACGCGGGACAAAGCCGGCTTCCCCCGGGGGCCCCGCCAGCAAGACTATTCATGTGCCGGGGATGATGGCCTGACAAAGTTAGCGTTCCGTTTCCAAACCAGTCAGGATCTGCGCCAATTGCTGGTAGCCGTCGGCGAGGCTTGCTTTTTCACCCTTGCCCTGCCGCAGGAACCCTTCCAGCGGCTCGTGCAGCCGGATCGCCTCGTCGACCTCCGGGCTCGACCCCGCCCGGTACGCGCCGAGCCGGATCAGTTCCTCCATATCGGCGTAGGTCGCCATCACCTGACGGCCCCGCATGATCACAGGCAGATAGGCCGGATCGGCCGATTTCGGCATGGTGCGGGAGACCGATTTGAGGACGTTGATCGCGGGAAAACGCCCGCGCTCGGCAATCGATCGCTGCATCACGACGTGGCCGTCGAGGATGCCGCGCACCGCGTCGGCGATCGGTTCGTTATGATCGTCACCATCGACCAGCACGGTGAAAATGCCGGTGATGGTGCCGGCGCTGGTGCCCGGCCCTGCCCGCTCCAAGAGCTTCGGTAGTTCAGTGAACACCGTCGGCGTGTAGCCTTTGGCGGTCGGTGGCTCACCCGCCGACAGCCCGATCTCGCGCTGCGCCATCGCAAAGCGCGTCACGGAATCCATCAGGCACAGCACGTCCTTGCCTTCATCGCGAAAATATTCGGAGATCGCGAGCGTCAGATAGGCCGCCTGCCGGCGCATCAAGGCCGGCTCGTCGGAGGTCGCCACCACCACGACCGAGCGCGCCAGGCCTTCATCGCCAAGGTCGTCCTGCAGGAACTCCTGCACCTCGCGGCCGCGTTCACCGATCAGGCCGATGACCGTGATATCGGCATCGACATTACGCGCCAGCATCGACAGCAGCACCGATTTGCCGACGCCGGATCCGGCGAAGATGCCGAGCCGTTGGCCGCGGCAGCAGGTCAGGAACGTATTCAAGGCGCGCACGCCAAGATCGAGCGGGGCGCCGACCCGTTGGCGCGAATGCGCCGGCGGCGGCGAGTTCCGATACGGCATCGGCGATGGCCCCTGCGTCAGCGGCCCCTTGCCGTCGATCGGTTCCCCCATCGCGTTGAGCACGCGGCCGAGCCAGGAAGGCGAGGGCCGCACCTGCCCCGCGGCATTGGCGATCACGGCGCGGCAGCCGCGCCTGACGCCATCGAGGCCGGCGAACGGCATCACCACCGCATTGTTCCCGGAGAAGCCGATCACCTCGGCCGGAATGAAGCTGCCGCCGGTCTCGATCACGATCCGGGCGCCGACCGACATCGCATGGATCGGTCCCGCGATCTCGACCATCAGCCCGCGCACGCCGATCACACGGCCATATATATTGACGCCGTCGACGTCGCCGATCTGTTCCGCGAGTGCCTTCATTGCGAAAACCTTAAGTTTCCGCGTCTTTGAAAGGGCCACTTAACCTCGTGTTTACCCGCATCGTTAATCATTGCGTCACTGTCTTTGGTGACTGAGAGCGCTCGCCCATCAGAAGAAGGATGAGTCGCGGGAGTCGGTTAGGCCCGTCTCTTAATGTGGAACTTGAACGAGAACGGTAAGGAAAAGCTGCTTCGACGCAATATCTTACGGCGATTCGATAAAAATTGCACGGTTAGAGCTTGCGAACACGAATCAGTATTTGTTAACCATATGTCGTCAGGATCCGAATCAGTTGTTCAAAGGCGTTTTGAGTGCCGCAAGTGCGGCCGACCTGACGCCCGGAGCGGCGACTATAGGGGACTGGCATGCGCGTTTTGCTGATAGAAGATGACAGCGCCGTCGCGCAGTCGATCGAGCTGATGCTTAAATCCGAGAGTTTCAACGTCTATACGACGGATCTCGGAGAAGAAGGCGTCGATCTCGGTAAGCTTTACGATTACGACATTATCCTTCTCGACCTCAATTTGCCCGACATGTCCGGTTACGACGTGCTCAAGCAGCTTCGGGTGTCGAAGATCAAGACCCCCATTCTGATCCTCTCCGGCCTCGCCGGCATCGAGGACAAGGTCAAGGGTCTCGGCGTTGGCGCCGACGACTACATGACCAAGCCCTTCCACAAGGACGAACTGGTTGCCCGCATCCATGCGATCGTGCGCCGTTCCAAGGGTCATGCCCAATCGGTGATTCAGACCGGCGACCTCGTCGTCAATCTCGACACCAAGACGGTCGAGGTCGGTGGCCAGCGCGTCCATCTGACGGGCAAGGAATACCAGATGCTGGAGCTGCTCTCGCTCCGCAAGGGCACCACGCTCACCAAGGAAATGTTCCTCAACCACCTCTATGGCGGCATGGACGAGCCCGAACTCAAGATCATCGACGTCTTCATCTGCAAGCTGCGCAAGAAGCTCGCCAACGCTTCCGAAGGCCGCAACTTCATCGAGACCGTGTGGGGCCGCGGCTACGTGCTGCGCGAGCCGCACGAGCAGGAAGAACGCATTCCCGCCTGACCAGGGTTTACGGCGAGCCGCAAGGCTCACTCCTCCCCGACTGGACCCCGCCGCGAATGGCGGGGTTTTTGTTTTTGGGGAGTTTTTGTTTGGGGAGTTTTTGTTTCGGCAGATTCGCTTGGGATTGAACCGACACCTCCGATGCGCCGACGAATAGATCGTGCGAACGTGGGGACCGGCCTGAGTCGGGGCGTTATCAATGATCTTGCAATCCCTCGCCGGGCTACCGGCGTTTCTGGTCTATTTCTGCACGGCGCTGGTCGCCGTGGCCGCCTACCTCTTCGTCTATACCCGCGTCACGCCGCATGACGAGTTCCTGCTGATCCGCGACAATAATCCGGCGGCGGCGATCGCGTTGGGGCTGAGCCTGCTCGGCTTCGCGCTGCCTCTGGTCAGCGCCATCGCCCATTCCGCCAATGTCTGGGATTGCCTGATCTGGGCTGTCGTCGCGCTGATCGTCCAGATCATCGTCTTTTACATCGTCAAGATACCGGTGCCGAAGCTGTCGCAGCGGATTGCGGACGGCGAACTTGCCGCGGCCATCTGGCTTGGCCTCGCCTCGCTGGCCGCCGGCGCGCTCAACGCCGCCAGCATGATCTACTGACCATGGCGAACAAGCCCCCCAGCCGCATAAGCGAATTCGGGACGCACAAACCATCGGTGCCGCCTATGCCGCAGCCGTCGGGCCCTCCGGCCAAGCGTTCCGGCCACGTCGCGCTGTTTCTGATGGGCACGCTTGCGGTCGGCGGCGTCGCCTACACGCTGATGCCGCGCAACAAATGCGAGCCCTCGCCGAACACACCGCAGCCGTCGCTGCTGCAAAACAGCGCCGCCGAATGCCAGCAGCGCGGATCTTCATCCAGCAGCTCCGGCGGCTCCGGTGGTGGATGGTCCTCATCCTCACGCAGCAGCTATTACGGCAGTGATTCGTCCACGAGCCATTCATCCTCTTCATCCTCGGGCATCTCCGATTCCGGCTCGCACAGCGCGCAGCGCGGCGGCTTCGGTTCGTTCGGGCACGCCGTCGGCTTCTCAGGCGGCTGAATTCCATGCAACGCATCCCCTGCCCCGAACGTGACGACTGGCGTGCCACCGCCGAAAGCGCCGGCTTCACTTTTCACACGATTGGCGGCGAGCGTTATTGGGACGAACGGGCCTATTACGCGTTCACGCTGAACGAGATCGAACGGCGGATCGAGGCGCCCACCGGCGAGATCGAGGCGATGTGCCTCGAGGTGGTCGGCCGCGCGATCAACGACGAAAAATATCTGCGCCGGTTGAAAATACCCGAAGCTTTCTGGCCCCTGCTGTCGGAGAGCTGGCGCCGCCGCGACGCCAGCCTCTATGGCCGGTTGGACCTGAGCTACGACGGCTGGAGCCCTGCGAAACTGCTCGAGTACAACGCGGATACGCCGACCTCGATTTTCGAGGCGGCGGTTTTTCAGTGGACCTGGCTCGAACAGGCGATCGAACGCAACATCGTCCCGAAGCGCGCCGACCAGTTCAACTCGATCCATGAACGGCTGATCGACGCCTGGAAAAAACACGGCAGCGCAAAGCACCTGCATCTGACCGGGATGACCGACAATGCCGAGGACGCCGGCACGCTGGCCTATCTGCAGGACACCGCGAGCCAGGCCGGATTGAAGACCACGCTGATGGACATCAAGGACGTCGGACTGGGGGGCGATGGCCGCTTCGTCGATCTCGACGATCGCGGCATTGAGCTTGCCTTCAAGCTCTACCCCTGGGAATGGATGTTCCAAGACACGTTCGGCGCAAATCTGTCGAGCGCGCCGACTCGCTGGATCGAGCCGCCGTGGAAAGCGATCCTGTCCAACAAGGGCATTCTTCCGCTGCTCTGGGAGATGTTCCCAAAACACCCTAATTTGCTGCCGGCCTATTTCGAGGACGATCCGAAGGCGGCAATGCTCGGCTCCTCGTTCGTGCGCAAGCCGCTTTATTCGCGCGAAGGCGCAAATGTTACGCTCGTCAGCGCCGGCTCGACGCTGATGGAACAGCAAGGCCCATATGGGGCGGAAGGATTCATCCTGCAGGCTTTCGCGTCCCTGCCGAGCTTTTCCGACCAATATCCGGTGCTCGGAAGCTGGTTGATCGATCACACACCGTGCGGACTATCGATCCGCGAGGACGAAAATCCGATCACCGGCAACACGTCACGGTTCGTACCGCACGCGATTCTGTAGCGGAAGCTATCGGTAGACCGATAGATCAGCGTGCCGAGGCCACCGACCTTGGCGCCTGCGGCACCAGGGTCGCTACCCCGGGGCGCACAACAGTTGGTGCGGCATTTGGACGATAGAGCCCACGGCGATCCGGATAGGGCTTGAAGGCGTTGGTGATTCCGACCACGGATTCGGCAGCCCCCAGCGCCAGCACGCCGTCGGGCTCCAGCATCCGCGAGATGCGTTCGAAGATTTTGGCTTTGGTGTCCTGGTCGAAATAGATCAGGACGTTGCGGCAGAAGATCACATCGAACGTGCCGAGGTGAGAAAAATCCTGCAGCAGGTTTAACTGACGGTGCTGCACCATGCTGCGGATGTCGGCGTTGAGCTGCCACAGCTCGCCATTCTGCGTGAAATATTTCACCAGCATCTGGATCGGCAGGCCGCGCTGCACCTCGAACTGGCTGAAGATGCCGGCCTTGGATTTTTCCAGCACGGCCAGCGAAAGGTCGGTCGCGACGATCTCGGTGCGCCAGCCCGCCAGCATGGAGCCGGCCTCCTTCAGGCACATCGCAATCGAATACGGCTCCTGCCCGGTGGAGGAAGCCGCGCACCAGATGCGCAGGGAACGGCGCGCCGCGCGCGCCTGCGCCAGCGCCGGGAGCACCGCCTCTTTCAGATGATCGAACGGAAGCTTGTCACGAAAGAAGAAGGTCTCGTTGGTGGTCATCGCTTCGACCACCTCGGCCGTCAGCGCGTCGGCGCCAGCCTTTATCTTCTGAACGAGTTCGGGAATACCGGCAAGGCTCGCCTTGCGCGCCAGCGGCACCAGACGGCTCTCGACCAGATATTGCTTGTCGGCGGACAGGTCCAGCCCGGAACGCTCTTTCAGAAGCTTACGCAGATACTCATAGTCCTGAGGCGTCACGAACGATCTCCCGAAAACAACCGAACCAGTTTCGGCGCGATCTGATTAAGCGGCAATATCGCGGCGCAAATGCCGGCATTCGCGGCCGCACCCGGCATGCCCCACACCACACTCGTCGCCTCGTCCTGGGCAATCACGCTGCCGCCGGCCGCGACAATATCCTTGCCGCCGCGCATGCCGTCGGAGCCCATGCCGGTCAGGATCACGGACATGATCCCGCCCTGCCAGACGTCGATCGCCGAGGTGAACAGCGGATCGACCGCAGGCTTGCAGAAATTCACCGGCGGTCCGTCGTCAAGCGCGATCGCCGCCTCCGCGCCATGGCGCACGACCCGCATATGGCGGCCGCCCGGCGCGAGATAGATCCGGCCGGCCTTGACGATTTCGCCATCGACCGCCTCATGCGCCGGCCGCCGGCTCGAACGCGCCAGATGCTCGGCGAGAATCGTGGTGAAGGTCGGCGGCATGTGCTGCGTGATCAGAACCGGAAAACGGTCGATCACAGGTCCGATTTCGGTGACCAGCGACATCAGTGCCTGCGGACCACCGGTCGACGAACCGATCAGGAGCACGCGCGGCGCCAGCATGCTGAACGGGCGGCGCGCCAATTGCGATTGCGCTGCCGGTGCCACCGTCGGCGCACGGACCGAAGCTTCACGCGGCCGCTCGTGGACCGGCGCCAGAGGCGGCGTCACATGCGCGGGCGCGTGCACGTTGCGGCGGATCTTGGCGCCGAGGTGACGGATCTTCTGGATCAGATCGTGGCGAAAAGTTTCGGCTGCGGAAGCCTCGCGCGTGCTTTCGGGCTTTGGAATGTAGTCGGAGGCGCCAAGCGAGAGCGCCTTGAAGCTGATCTCCGCATTGCGGCGGGTCAGCGTCGAGGCCATGATGATGATAAGATCACGCTTCTTCGCCAGCAGTTTCGGCAGCGCGGAAATGCCGTCGAGCTCCGGCATTTCGATATCGAGCACGGCGACGTCGGGATTGATGCGTTCGAGCTGGTTGACCGCGTCGAGGCCGGTGCGCAGGGAGGCGACGACCTCCATGTCCGGCTCGGCCCCGATCCAGCGCGAGATCATCCCGCGGATGACGACGCTGTCGTCGACCACCATAACACGCAGCTTGTCCTGCCGTGTCGAAGTCGGGGCCGGGGCACTTGTCAACGCAATACTCATTACTTCACCAGGAACGACTCGAACGGCACGCTTACGAAAACAACGCCGAAGGCCGCCTGGCCGCCGGATCGTCTGGACAGATCAGATCAGGCCGACTTCCTGGAACTTCGCGGTGACGATGTCCTTGTCGAACGGCTTCATGATGTATTCGTTGGCGCCGGCGTGCAGCGCAC
Source organism: Bradyrhizobium sp. AUGA SZCCT0431 (assembly GCF_018131065.1). Classification (NCBI taxonomy): domain Bacteria; kingdom Pseudomonadati; phylum Pseudomonadota; class Alphaproteobacteria; order Hyphomicrobiales; family Nitrobacteraceae; genus Bradyrhizobium; species Bradyrhizobium sp. AUGA SZCCT0431. Next base: position 72,365 of record NZ_JAFCLR010000042.1, read on the forward strand.
GTGCGATGTGCGCGACGTCGTTTTCGGTGGTGCAGAACACCACCTTGGGCGCATCGCCGCCGGGCATGCGGCGCAGATTGCCGAGGAATTCATAACCGTCCATCACGGGCATGTTCCAGTCGAGCAGGACGGCCTCGGGCATGGCGCGCTTGCAGGCGTCCAGCGCTTTCGCGCCGTCCTCGGCTTCGATGATCTGGAAATCAAGACCTTCCAGGATACGGCGTGCGACCTTTCGAATGACGCTTGAGTCATCGACGACGAGACATGTTCTCATTTTCGGCCTCTACTTCCATTCCCCAAAGGGGGCGTTTCCAAGTGTTATGTACGCTTTCGCCTTGCTTCTGCTTCTTATGCCGCCATCAGATCCGGCACGATTTCGAGGACGCGATCGACATCGAGGACGACCATGAGCTGGCCGTCGAGGCGGTGGACGCCGCCGGCGAGCTTG
>NZ_JAFCLR010000043.1:0-69816 GCF_018131065.1 Bradyrhizobium sp. AUGA SZCCT0431
AGGGAAGACCGGGTGCGCGCTGCACCCGCGGTCTCGCGTGCGGTTTGCACAAAACAAAATGCACACGAGCATACAGGTCCAGCGGAGAACACCCGGCCTTCCCTGCGCAATGGCTTTACGGCTTATATCGTGCTCTCCCTGGTGAACGGGCTTTCTTGCCACCATTGCCCGCAAGAAGCGTTTGGCTCCTCACGAACGTGACGCCAGCAACGGGGCGCCAGGACCACACGACTTCGCCGTACGCGTCAGTGCCGTTCGTCGCCAGCACATCAGCGTCCACCGCAACCCGTCCAACGTCCGTGACGACGGCCGACGCCCTTCTGAGTAGGACGGGATGGCCAAAGATATGCACCTGATTTTCCTTCTGGTAAACAGAAATGTTTTTTATTTCAGGGCTTGACACGATTTCCGAAAATCGGAACCGATTTGCCCCGCCTTCCGCCTTCGCTCGTTGAGCTACGGCGGACAGGTCGCCAAGGCTACGCCGAGCGCGGCCGTCGGGGCCGGTCGGCGGCGAGCCGATCGAGTTCCATTCATGGAAAATTAGGATAGTTGCCGATTCCGCCTACCCTTTTACCTCCCCTTCAGGAAGTGCCCTTAAAGGCTACCGCTTCGAGATTGCTTCAGCTCTCCACGAGCGAACGGCGTTTCGCGTGGTGCGCCCGAGGTCGCGAATGACCGAGGAGCAGCCTATCAAGCTGACAAAGATCAGCGGCCGCTCAAACTCTCCCGTTTGCCCCAAGGATCCATCGTGCCTGTTCAGGATTTCCTCAGCCAGCGAGCGGTGAATGTCATCGTCGGCGGCAGCTACACGCTGCCGAACTGGTATGACCCGCAGGGCAAGCTTCGTACCTTCGCCTGCCGCACCACGCGCGTGTCGCCGTACCGCATGATCGTCGAGGTGCCCGTGGTCGGCAAGATCGGCGACCGCCTGACGTCGTATTTCCGCGACTTCGGAAAATTCGAGGGCAGCATCAGCGACACGATGAATCGCAGTTTCATGATCGAGCTGGAGATGACGCGCGAGCGGCGCGAAAAACTCTCTGACATGCTGACCTGGCTGGAGAAGAAGCAGAAAAATCCGGCGATGCTGGAGCTGCGAAAGAATGCGCGCTTCGTGCCGCCCAATCCGCATTCCACGCTGACCCTGGCGGATAGTTCGATTCACTCCTGCTTCATCATCGATTGCTCGGTCACGGGCGTTGCGGTGTCGACCGCCGTGCAGCCGCCCGTCGGCATGCCGCTCGCGGTCGGCGCCTGCGTCGGACGCGTCGTGCGGCTGTTGCCCAACGGCATCGCGGTCAAGTTCGTCGAGCAGCAGACGGTTCGCGATCTCGAGCGGCTGGTTGCCCGAACCGTTCCAGTGGCGGCAAAAACCCTTATCGCCTCGCCCGAACCGGTGGCGGCCTTGAACGCGGTGATGGCTTGAATGGCGGGCTTCTGTCCGCAAAAAGCGGAATACCCAGCCTCCCCACACTGATATGTAGCGCGCAAGGGGCTTGCTTCAAGACCCCGGTCATCCCGTAGAACGCCGGCCGAAGCCAACAGCGGGAGGGACGACATGGGTGCGGCAAAGACTGAGCATGCGGTGGTGATCGCCGGAGGCGGTCCGACAGGGCTGATGCTGGCGGGCGAGTTGGCGTTGGCGGGTATCGACGTCGCCATTGTCGAGCGGCGGGCCAGCCAGGAACTGGCGGGCTCACGCGCCGGCGGTCTGCATTCCCGCACCATCGAGATCCTCGATCAGCGCGGCATCGCCGATCGGTTCCTCTCAGAGGGACAGACGTTCGGGGTCGTGCACTTCCACGTTCCGCTCGATATCAGCGACTTTCCCACCCGGCACAATTACGGGCTCGGGCTATGGCAGAACCACATCGAGCGCATCCTGGCCGAGTGGGCCCGCGAGCTGGCGGTGCCGATCTATCGAGGAATGGAGGTGACAGGTTTCGCGCAGGACGACCGCGGCGTGGACGTCGCGCTGTCTGGCGGCGCATCGCTGCGCGCACAATATCTCGTCGGGTGCGACGGAGGACGCAGCCTGATCCGTAAAGCCGCCGGCATCGCATTCCCTGGATCGGACCCGACCGTCAGCAATTTGCTCGCCGAGGTCGAGGTGACCGAGCAGCCGAAACTGGGCATCCACCGCAATGATTTTGGTGTCCATTCCTTCGGCAAGTTGAACTACGAGATCCGCGACGGCGAAATAGTCTACCTGGATGGGGGGCCGCTACGGGTCATGGTGACCGAGCGAAACGTCGGGTCCGGCGGCGAGCCGACCTTAAGCGATCTCAGCGAGGCGCTGATCGATATCTTCGGGACCGATTACGGAATCCACAGTCCGACCTGGATTTCGCGATTCACCGACATGACCCGGCAGGCCGCTTCCTACCGTGACAGAAGGGTGCTGCTGGCCGGCGATGCCGCCCACGTGCACTACCCGGCCGGCGGACAGGGCCTCAACCTCGGTGTGCAGGATGCGGTGAACCTCGGCTGGAAGCTGGCGCAGGTCGTCAAGCAGACGTCGCCGGAAAGCCTGCTCGATACCTACCATGCCGAGCGGCACCCGGTCGCGGCCATCGCGCTGCGCAACACGATGGCGCAAGTCGCGCTGCTCCGCACCGACGACCGCAGCAACGCCTTGGGCGAGGCCGTGTCCGAACTGATGCGCATGGACGAGCCGCGCAAGCGGTTCGCCGCCGACATGTCCGGTCTCGGTATTCATTACGATCTCGGCGCGCGACACAAGCTGCTCGGACGCCGCATGCCCGATCTCGACCTGGTCACCGAAGGCGGCCCGCTGCGGGTGTTCACCCTGCTGCACGATGCCCGGCCGGTGCTGCTCAATCTCGCCGAGCGCGGCAGCCTCGACATCGCGCCATGGGCGGATCGGGTCCAATTGATCGACGCCAAGTATGATGGCGCGTGGGAGCTTCCGGCACTTGGCGCGGTCACCGCTCCCGACGCCGTATTAATTCGGCCCGATGGATATGTGGCCTGGGTCGGCGATTCAACCCAGGTAGGACTCGCCGACGCGCTGACCATCTGGTTCGGACCGCCTGCGGCGGCCTAGCCGCACAGGTTTTCCCGCGGCCGCTCGCTGATCCGCGAGCTGGCCGCGGACGTCACTTCAATTCAGCTTTGGCATTTTGCTCGCTTTGACCGTGTGTGGCTCCCTTCGGATCTCATCCCAAAGCTGACAAAATCGCCGAAGCCATCTTTCCAGATTAGTAGCGACGATAGCCCCGATGATATCCATAACCGCGACGTACATACGGGCGGCGGACGACGTAGGCTCCTCGCCGATACACGGGCGCTGTGCGAACGCAGCCGCGCGGACCGCAGACCACTGCAACACTTTCGACATTCGAAGGCTGGAGCTGTCCCAAGGGGGCGAGCGGAATAGCCGAAGCGGTTCCGGTCGAAAGCGCAGCGCCAGCTAAAGTGGCCAGTGCGAGAAGTGCGAATTTGAGCTTCATCTGGTTTTCTCCCTTTGAGTATATAGTCCACAGCAGCGCATAGGTTCCCCTGCGAACGACGGCTGAGTGCGAAATGCAAATCTCGTTACTCAGGCGGAGAGTCGGCTGCGCCGTCTGTCTCCGCGGCTGAAAGAAGCGGATTGACTTGTCCGTCGATGGTGCCGCCATCCGTCCTGTTGGCGATATGATGGGCCACCACCATTGGCGTGGCGCAGTGGTAGCCCCGCAATAAGCGCTTTGAATATGTCCGCTTTGGGTCCATTCACCGACATATCGGTCCAACCGCCTGATGTCGGCGCTTCCATCGTCAGCGGGCAGACGGTTTACGCCGGCCGCGTGCAAGACCCCACCATTCCGGACGGCAGCATTGATAGGGACTGCGGCCGTGCGTAAAGTTGCATCAACGCGTGTGCCCGGCTGCGTCGCCGTGTTCACCATGCACGACGCTTGAACGTCACCTTCGGAGGAAAATCCGTTGCGTCCAAACCCGATAAAACCACGGCTTGCGGCCGGCGGCTGTGCGTTCGGAACGATGACGTTCGAGTTTTTCACGCCGGGCTATCCTTCGATCTGCCGCGAGGCCGGCGCCGAATTCATCCTCTATGACATGGAGCATTCGGGCGTCGGCTTCGAAACAATGAAAGCGCAGTTCGCATTCTGCCGCGGGCTCGATCTGGTGCCTCTCGTGCGCGTTCCCTCCGGCGACTATCATCACATCGCCCGCGCGCTCGATATCGGCGCGATGGGCATCATGGTGCCGATGGTCGAAACATCCGAGCAAGCCAGGGCGATCGTTGGTTGCACGAAATATCCGCCCGTTGGGCGTCGCGGCGCCGCGTTCAATGTCGCGGCGCATGATGACTATGCCGGCGGAGCCGAGACCGACAAGATCGCCGAGGCAAACGCGCGCACGATGGTGATCGCGCTGGTGGAGACCGCTGATGGTATCGCGAACGTCGATGCGATCGCGGCGGTCGATGGCGTCGACGTGGTCTGGCTCGGCCACTACGATTTGACGAACTTCATGGGCATCCCGGGGCAGTTCGACAATCCGAAATTCCACAGCGCTGTCGATAAGCTGGTCCAGGCCTGCCAGAAACACGGCAAGACGCCGGGCTTCCTCGCCGGCGACGAGAAGTGGGCGCGCGATTTCCGCGCCAAAGGCTTTCGCATGATCGCCTACGGCGTCGATACGCTATTGATGCAGCGCGCGCTCGCCGACGGCATCAAGCTGCTGCAGAGAACGTTAAAGCCATAGAGGCGAAGGCGGCGTGCCAGGACGGCTCGCCGCAGTTCGACGAACTCCGCCAATTTCGGTGGGCAACGGGATAGAGCAGATCAAGCAATGGGTGTGTTTACCGAGGAAGTGACGACGACCTTTGAAGGACATCAGATCGCATGCAGCGCGGTCCCGGATATGGAGAAAGCCGGATTGATGATTTTGAAGTTGCACATCGACGGGCAGCTGGTTGATTCAGCCTCCGGTGTGTCGCTTTACAACCGCACGGCCTTGCTGCGTGGCGCGTTGAAAACGAGCGAAGCCAACCGTGTTGTGGAGATTTTTTCCTCCGGATTTTTCAACAAGCGATTGAATATTCATGTCGATGGCCGGCACATAGCTCGAAGCCAGGGCTGAACTGCCGCCTGCATCCCTCATCGCGGCTGAAGGGATTTTGTTGTGTCATTGCAAGATGATCAGGGCAGCCGTAGCAGCGCGTAACCTCGCAGAACGCCGGCGGCGCCCGCAACTATACAAGCCTCCTGCAGGTGCCGATCGATTCGGAAAGCGGTTCCCCACAGGCCGATCTACGCCTTGCGTTTTGGGCCTCGATAGGTTTTAAGCCCGGTAGCTTTCATGACCGCAGCCATGAACGGGAAGCGTTTGCGTGGCCTTGCCGCGCTCCAGACCGGGTTATGCACCCAGCATAACGCGTGCGCTTCAATCCGTTCTCAGTCCTCCACACAGAAAGGTAATTTTCAATGGCCAAGATGACCAAGAATCAGTTGATCGATGCAATCGCAGAGGGAACGCAGCTTTCCAAGAATGACGTCAAGGCCGTCATCGAGCAGATGGCCACCGTCGGCTACAAGGAGCTGAATGAATCCGGTGAGTTCGTCATTCCCGGCTTCGTCAAAATGTCTGTCGTGAACAAGCCGGCGACCGAAGCGCGCAGCGGCATCAATCCGTTCACGAAAGAGCCGATGGAGTTCGCGGCCAAGCCGGCCAGCAAGTCGGTCAAGGCGTCGCCGCTCAAGGTTGCCAAAGACGCGGTTTGAGGAAGAGGCGGCCGGCGTTCACGGGAACGGCGGCCGCTACAGATCCACCACCACGTAATCGCTCTCGACCGAGACCGCGATGGTCTCCGCGACATACGGCCCCTTCACCAGATTGGTGCCGGGCTCGACATTGACGGGATAGGCGCGGGCGCGGAAGCGCTTGGGGTCGCAGTAGGACTGGCCGGTGCGGATATCGAATTCCCAGCCGTGCCAGGGGCAGCGGATGATCTCGCCCAACTTGGTGTACTCGATCTCGCCGGGGTCCGAAGATGTGGCGAGCCCGATCAGCGGCCCTTCGCATAGCGCCGCGCCCTGATGCGGGCACCGGTTCAACAGGCCGAAAAACTCGCCCTTGACGTTGAAGATCGCGATCGGCCGCTCGTCGATGGTGAGGAATTTTCGCGTGCCCGGCGGCAACTCGTCCACCGGGGCAATCACATGCCGCGCCATCAAATTATCCCGTACAGCTTCTTGGCATTGTCGAGATAGAACGCCTGCTTGTTGGCGTCGCTGACGCCGGGGGGCAGCACGCGCGAGGGCTCGTCGAAATCCCAGTGCGGATAGTCGGTCGCGAACAGCAGTTTGTCCCAGCCGATCCATTCGATCACCTCGAACAGATGCTCGCGCCGTTCCGGATCTTCCATCGGCTGCGTGGTCCACCAGATGTGATCGCGGATATATTCCGACGGCCGGCGCTTCAGATGCGGCACCTCGCTGCGCAGCCGGTCGAAACTCTTGTCCAGCCGCCAGGAAAGCGAGGGCGCCCAGCCGAAGCCGGCCTCGATCATCACCATCTTCAGTTTGGGATAGCGCTCGAACACGCCCTCGAGCACGAGGCTTGCGAGCGCGGTCTGCTGGCACTGCGAATGGCCGACCATCTCCTCGATGTAAAAACTCGGCCAGCCGGAAGCTGTGATCGGATTGCCGCCGAAGCCGAAGGCGTGGACGCCGACGGGAAGGCAGATCTCCTGCGCCGCCTCATAGATCGGCCAGTAGCGGCGCTGGCCGAGCGGCTCGACATTGCGGCTCAGCAAAAGCACCTGCACGAAGTTCTTGTCACCGGCGCGCTTGCGGATCTCGGCGGCGGCGGTGGGGCCGTCTTCATTGGCGACGACGATCGAACCCTTCAGGCGGGAATCCTTGCTGGTCCATTTCTCGATCTGCCAGTCGTTGATCGCGGTCGCCAGCGCCGCGCTGAGATCGTGGTTGCGCAGGCCCTGCCCGGTGTCGAGCGGATTGAGCACGCCGAGCTCGACATTGTAGGGGTCGAGCAGCTGCTCCTGCATGAAGGATAGCGAGGAGCCTTGTTTGCCGCCTTCCGGCGGATAGGCGTCGCGGCGCGAGGCATTCGGCTGCGCCTTCGGATAGGGCGGGCCTTCCATCATGCCCTGATAGGCGTGCTTGCCGTAGGTCTCCAGATGCGAATGCCAGCGTTTTGCCAGGAACGGATAAAGCTCGGTCCCGGTGGCGCGCGCCGGATGGATGTCGCAATCGGCAATCGCGGTCTTGACGCTGACAGACGCTGACGGCTCGGTGCGGAACTGCACATTCATGGCGTTGCCTCCTTGAGCGCGGGCTGCGTTAGACGAGGATAGGTCGCGTGCGGATTATCGATCATGATCTTGCGCACAAGACCTTCCGAAATCCCCTCCGGCAGCACCTCGTCGCCGTCGAATTGCCAGTGCGGATAGTCGGTTGAGAATAGGAGCAATTCGTCCGACTGCATATGGTCGAACAGGCGATTTAACGTGGCGGGATCCGGCGGCGCGTCGACTGGCTGCAGCGAAAAGCGGATGTTGCTGCGCACAATCTCCAGCGGCGCACGGTCGACCCAGGGCGTTTCCATCCGCACCCCGCGCCAGAACTTGTGCAGCCGCCACAGGTAAGACGGCAGCCAGGTGAAGCCACTTTCCAGCATCACCATCTTCAGCTTCGGATGCCGGGCGAAGACGCCCTCGACGATCAGGCTGGTCAACTGGGTCTGGAACGCCTGCGCTTGGGCAACGTAATCCTCGACATGATAGGAACCCCAGCCGACCGAGGTCGGCGGGTTGTGATAGGCGGAGCCGGCGTGGATGCCGACGGCCAGCCCGAGCCGCTCGGCGGCGGCATAGATCGGCCAATAGGCGCGCTTGCCGAGCGGCATGTCGCCCATCACGAGCATCAGAACCTGAACGAAGCGCGGGTCCTTGGCGCAGCGCTCGATCTCGGCGACTGATTTTTCCACGCTCTGGGTCGGGATCACGATCGAGCCGCGCAGGCGGGAATCCTTGTCGAGCCACTCTTGCACCAGCCAGTCGTTCAGCGCGCGGCAGAAGGCGTCCTGCATGTCCTCGGAAAACACCATCTGCACGCCATACAAGGGATTGCAGATGCCGTAGCTGACCTGAAACCGATCGAGCGCCTGCTTTTGCATGTCGCTGAGGCTGGAGCCCGGCTTGCCCTGCGCCGGCCGCCAATCGGGGCGCGCGCTGATCGGCGAATTGGCCGGATAGGATTGCGACACCAGATCGGTCATGCCGCGCGTCGTCACCTGGTCGCGCCAGTAATCGTTCATGTACGGCAGCAGGCTGGTCAGATGGGGCACCGCGGGATGCAGGTCGCAATCCACGCCGCCTGCGATCGGTGACGTCATGATGTTTCCTTGCCCATGTTTCCTAACCCAGGTTTTCTTGCCCGGTTTCCCGTGCGCGCCCGCGGTCTCACGGCATCTTGTAAGCCACGCCGCTTGGTTCTTTGGCCGCATTCAAGCAGGCTGGTCGGTGCGCCGCAACTCGGCAAACGCTAGCCCCCTGTGCTAGGAAAACATGGGTCGGCCCTTAGGAGATTTTGATGATTCGGACTGGAAGCACGGCGGTTGCCATCACCCTTTTGCTGGCTGGCGCGGTAGCCGCGCAGACAGCTCCCCCTGCCCCGCCTGCCGCCCCCCCGCCGGTCGATTTCTCCAAGGTCGAGATCAAGACCACCGACCTCGGCGACAACGTTTACATGCTCGAGGGCCAGGGTGGGAACATCACGGTGGCGGTCGGCAAAACCGGCATCATCATGGTCGACGGCCAGTTCGCGCCGCTGCACGACAAGATCAAGGCCGCGATATCGACCATCTCGAACCTGCCGATCAAATACCTCATCAACACGCATTATCACGGCGACCATACCGGCGGGAATGAAGCCTTCGCCAAGGACGGCGTCACCATCGTTTCCGACGTCAACGTCAAGATTCGCCTGGCGGAGGGAACCACCAACGGCCTGACCGGCGTCAAGACGCCGCCGGCCGCAGCCGGCGCGCTGCCGAAGAAGACCTATGCCGGCGGGACGCTCAAGATCCGGCTTCCCGGCCGCGTCGCCGATCTCAGGCACATCGCCCACGCCCATACCGACGGCGACACCTATGTGTGGTTCAAGACCGCCAATGTGCTGTCGACCGGCGACACCTTCACCAATGGCCGCTATCCCAACATCGACTTCGCCAATGGCGGCAACATCAAGGGCATGATCGCGGCGGCCAACGTCTATCTCAAAATGACCAACGCCAAGAGCCGCATCGTGCCGGGCCACGGGCCGATCGCCTACAAGGCGGCATTGACCGAATATCGCGCCATGCTGGTGACCGCGCGAGACCGCATGGCTGTCCTGGTGAAGGAAGGCAAGAGCGAAGACGACGTGCTGGCCGCCAAACCGTTCGCCGATCTCGACAAGAAATGGGCGCCGACGGAGCTCGCCTCCAAGAACTTCATTCGCGTCGTCTATCATTCGCTGGCGGACAAGCCCGACAGGAAGTCATTGCTGAAACGAATGCTGCGCCGGAGTTGAGGAATGAAAGAACTCGTAACGATCGCCGAGAAGATCGCCGTCAAACTGATCGAGCGAAAACAGACCATCGCGATCGCGGAATCCTCCACCGGCGGCCTGATCTCGGCGGCGCTGCTTTCGGTGCCCGGCGCATCCGCCTATTTCCTCGGCGGCGGCGTGGTCTACACCCGCGACGCGCGGCGCATCCTGATGGATATCTCCGATGAGGCGATGAAGGGCCTCCGCTCGGCGTCGGAGCCCTATGCCAAACTGCTGGCGAGCCAGGTGCGCCAGCGCTTCGCCACCGACTGGGGCCTGTCGGAGACCGGCGCCACGGGACCGACCGGCAACCGCTACGGCGACGCCGCCGGCCACAGCTGCATGGCGGTCGCGGGCCCGCAGAATGCGGTGTTCACGCTCGAGACCGGCAGCGCGGACCGCCAGGCGAACATGCAGAAGTTTGCGAGCACGGCGCTGGGCCTGTTGCTGGAGAATGTGTCGCGATAACCACCATCGTCGTCCCGGCCTTGAGCCGGGACCCATACTCCGTGTCCTCTGTTTTTGAAAGACACTGTTCGACGACTTTGCCTAATCACTAATGCCTGTGGTTATGGGTCCCGGCTCAAGGCCGGGACGACGCCGGAATATGCGCCAGACCCTGATCGCGCGACGCTTATCGCTGCGGTCCCGACAGATTCACCTCCCGCTCGGCCCGGAAGACGTTGCTGTGCAGGTTGGCGATCCATTGCCGGCCGCTGGAGGTGACATTGAGATAGCGGATCGCAAGCTGGATCTGCGGCGCGACGTTAGTCCAATAAAACTGCGGGAATCGATAGACGATGTCGGCGGGCGTCGCGTAGCCCAGCGTCTTGTTCAGCCCGATTTCCTCGAATTCGTAGAACAGCGCATTCGACTTGCGCATGTAATTGGGATCGCCGAGCTGGCCGATCAGATCGGCCGCGCGCAGCAGCAATCCCTCCTCCTCGTTGAGGTCGTCACCGTCGTTCGGACCAGTGGCGTAGGGAAAGCGGGTGTATTCGATCGCCCGGGAAATCCGGCCCGCGTCGACTTCCTCCATCGCATCGAGCCGCTCGATCACGAACAGCTTTGAGCGGTCGACATGGTAGGGCGCGAGTGCGGCGTCGGACGATCCAACCGGCAGATGGACCTTGCGGCCGCTGAGATCAGCGACAAAGGCATCATCCTCGTCGCCCTGGACGACGCCGCGGACATATCCGATATCATGGGCGAGGCAGGCCATGATGAAGTTGGCGTAATCGTCGGCCGTGGTGGCGCGCGCCAGCGCGCGGCCGACCAGGATGTCGTGGCCCACCAGCGTCACCAGCATGGTGTGCTCGATGTTGTGATACAGCGCATCGCTGTTACCGATGCACTCCAGGGTCAGCCTCGCGGCAAAAGGCAATAGTTTCGTCAAATCGGAATGCGAGGCGCCGAACCGTCCCTCGGTTTCCCGTGACAGGAACGAACCCAGGGCTTGCGCGGTCAATTGGGGGATTGTGATCATCTCGGCACCCGCTCCCGTCTGTGGTCGCGCCGCGACGACGGCCTGCGCCGCAGCATCCCGGCTTTCCGATCGCTCACTTATCGAAGCTATCCTATCACCAATCCCTGCACGACCGGCTGGGTATATCCGCCGCACCCTTTGAATGTCTGATCGGCGATGCCCGTGATGCGCTCGGGGAAGATACCTGCTCTGCCGTCGCGGCGACGGCTGGATCATGGCACCGCGCCTGACTATAATCCGCTGGAACCTCCAGGGATCGCAGCCATGCAACAGCCGTTCGACCGCGCCGCCGAAGACCTCGGCAACTCGATCCATTTCGAGCACGTCAATGTCTTCGTGCCCGATCAGCGGCTGGCGACGCTGTTCTATGTCACCGGGCTCGGACTGACGCGCGATCCCTATCTGATGGTGTCGGACAGCAACATGTGGGTGAATGTCGGCAAGAGCCAGTTTCATCTGCCGAGCGGTGAGGCACAGGTGCTGCGCGGCCATACCGGCATCGTGATATCAGGCCGTGAGGCGCTGCTCGAACGGCTGGCGTCGGTCGCCAAAAAGCTCGAAGGCACCAAATTCGCGTATCGCGAACACAATGATTATGTCGAGGCGATCTGCCCGTGGGGCAATCGCGTACGCTGCTATGAACCCGACGCCGCGCGCTTCGGCCGCATCACGCTCGGCATTCCCTATGTCGAATTCGACGTGCCGGTCGGCTCCGCGAAAGCCATTTGCGGCTTCTACCCCGAGATCATGGGAATGCCGGCCGAACTCAAAAACGGCGACGGCGCCACGGCGCGCGTCAAGGTCGGCAAGGATCAATATCTGCAATTCCGCGAGACCGACCGGAAGCAGCCGGAATTCGACGGCCACCACGTGCAGATCTACATCACTGACTTCTCGGGCCCCTACCGCAAGCTCCTGGAGCGCAATTTGGTCTCGCAGGAAGACAACCCGTACCAGTACCGCTTCAAGGACATCGTCGACCTCGACAGCGGCAAGCATCTGTTCACGGTCGAGCACGAGGTGCGCAGCGCCACGCACCCGATGTTCATGCGGCCGCTGGTCAATCGCAACCCGGCAGAGACCAACCGCACCTACGCGCCCGGCCACGAACAATGGGCCTGGGCGATGGGACCGGACGAATATGACAGGCGGTAATTTTGACGTCGTCCCGGCGAAGGCCGGGACCCATACGCCGCGGCCCATATTTTGAGAGACGCTGTTCGACAGCTTTCGCGCCACACGAGCGCCTGTGGTTATGGGTCCCGGCCTTCGCCGGGACGACGGAGGTTTATTGAGCCAGGACGGCAGGATTCACTCGAAAGACGCCCCTATTAACGTTACATCTTAACCAATCATTAAGTATGCGTTTGCGGGCCCGAAAGGCCCGACCTAGCGTACGTCAGGGAGCGGCTTGGGGGAGCCGCCTGGAAACCAACGATTGGTATGTGCCATGGCGTATAGAATGCATTCGGCGCTTGTCGCGTCTCTCAGCGCAGCCGTAATTTTGCTTGCCGCGGGCGATACATTCGCAAGATCAGGAACAGCGCCAGGTGGCGTGCGTTCGGGGCCCCATTCGCCGGGCGTCCACGGTTTCGGACATCACCGCCGGCACAATGTCGGGACCTACTGGCCGGGAGGCGGCGGCTATTACTATTCGCCGTCGAATGGCGAGACCGTGGTCGAGGCGCCGCAGTCCACCACGCGCGACATCCGTTACACCTATACCTATGACGTGCCCTGGGATTGGGCGCATCGCTATCCGCCGAACGTTGTGCCGTCCGACCGGCCCTATGTGTCGAGCTGTTCCTCGGAGCCCGTCACGGTTCCCGGACGTAACGGCCAGACGACCATCAACATCACGCGGTGCTATTGATCGGCCATCAGTGTCGTCCCGGCCTAGTGCGCAATTGCGCACGGGGGCCGGGACCCATACGCCGTGTCGCTCGCTTTAAGGGACGCTGTTCGACGAATTTTGCCAACCACTAAAGCCTGTGGTTATGGGTCCCGGCCTTCGCCGGGACGACGAGATCCACCCAAACCGGGACGACGAACTACTTCTCCCTGAACGAGCGCATCAGCTGATCGCTCAGCGGCTTCATCAGATACGAGAACATGGTGCGGTCGCCGGTTTGCACGAAGGCTTCCACCGGCATGCCCGGGATCAGCTTGTTGTTGTCGCCGAGGCGGGCGACTTCTTGCGGCGGCAACGAGACGCGGATCGTGTAATAGGTTTGCCCGGTGCGCTGCTCGGTGGTGACGTCGGCCGACACCCTGGTGACCTTGCCGTTCAGCTCCGGCGTGGTGTGCTGGTTGAAGGCCGATAGCCGCAGCAATGTCTTCTGGCCGATCTGCAGCTTGTCGATATCCTGCGGATTGACCTTGGCCTCGACCGACAGATCCTCGGCCTGCGGCACGATCATCATGATGGCGTCGCCGGCGGTGATCACGCCGCCGACGGTATGCACCGTCGATTGCAGCACCATGCCGGCCTGTGGCGCCCGGATGTCGATGCGGCGGAGCTGATCTTCCGCGGTGACCTTGCGCTCGACGAACTCGCCGATCTTGTCGTTGGTCTCGCGCAAATCCTTTGAAACCTCGCTGACCAGTTCCTTGTCGATCTGGATGATCTGCAGCTCGGTCTCGGTGATCTTGCCCTTGGCCTGGGCGCGCGAGGCGATGTATTGCGCGCGCTCGCCCGACAGGCGGGCGGAATCGCGCTCCAGCGTGGTCAGGCGCGAGATCTGGATCAGGCGCTGGTCATAGAGCTGGCGGACGCCGACCAGTTCCTTTTCGACCAGTGAGATTTCCTTGTCCTTGGCTTTCTCCTGCGCCGAGAGGCCCTCGATTTCCTCATTGAGTTGCATGACCCGCTCGCGCAGCTGGGCCTTTTGCCCGGCGCGGCCGTGGACACGAACCTCGAACAATTTGGTTTCGCTCGCCATGACGTCCCTGACGTCGGCATCGTCGGCACGATCAGCCAGCAGCGGGGGAAACTTGATCTTGTCGGTGCCGCGCTGTTCGGCCTCCAGCCGCGCCGCCCGCGCCAACAATCCGTTGAGGGTTTTGACCACGATCGCAAGGCTCGCCTTGACCACGGTCTCGTCGAGACGGACCACGACATCGCCGGCCTTGACGGTATCGCCGTCGCGCACCCGCACTTCGCCGACCACGCCGCCGGTCGGGTGCTGCACCTTCTTGACGTTGGAATCGACCACCACCGATCCCGGCGCGATCAGCGCCCCTGAGATCGGCACCGTCGAGGCCCATCCGCCGAATCCGCCCACCAGCACCAGCATGAGCGCCAGGCCGACAACCAGATGCGACCGTATCGAACGGCGGGCGCCTTTCAACTCCTCGCTCATGATTTGGCTCCAGGGGCAACGATCTTGATCGGCGCGGGCGGCGCCGGGACGGCGCGCTGCAGCACCTGGCCGAGAATGGTTTCCTTCGGCCCGAACGCCTGCATGCGGCCGTCCTTCAGCACCAGCAATTGATCGACCGCCTCGATGCCGATCGGCCGGTGCGCCACCACGATCACGATGGCGCCGCGCTCGCGCGCGGCGCGAACGGCACGGGTCAGCGCCTCGTCGCCCTCGGTATCGAGGTTGGAGTTCGGCTCGTCGAGCACGATCAGGAAGGGATGGCCATACAGCGCCCGCGCCAGCCCGACGCGCTGCGCCTGCCCGGCCGACAACGCGGTCCCCTGCTCGCCAATCTGGGTGTCATAGCCCTCGCGCATCTTGATGATCATGTCATGCACGCCGGCCTCCTTGGCCGCGGTGATGATCGCATCCGATTTGGCGTCGGGATCGAAACGGGAAATATTGTGGGCGATCGAGCCGGCGAACAATTCGACGTCCTGCGGCAGATAGCCGACGTGACGGCCGAGCACATCGGATGACCATTGGTCGAGCGCGGCGCCATCGAGCCGCACCTTGCCGCGCACCGGCATCCAGACGCCGACCAGTGCGCGTATCAGCGACGACTTGCCCGATCCGCTGGGGCCGATCACGCCGACGCCGGTGCCGGCCTCGACCGCAAAAGTGACATCCTGAACAATGACCCGCTGATCGCCGGGCGGCACGATGGTGACGCCCTCGACCGACAATCGTTTCGACGGGCTCTGCAGCAAGGTCTGGGTGTTCTGCGCCGGTATCTGTTCAAGCAGCTTGTTGAGGCGATGCCAGCTCTGGCGCGCCGCGACGAAACCCTTCCAGTGCGCGATCGCCAGATCGACCGGCGCCAGCGCCCGCGCGCTCAGGATCGAGCCTGCGATGATGATACCGCCGGACGCCTCCTGATGGATCACCAGATAGGCGCCGACCGCCAGCACCGCCGATTGCAGCATCATGCGCAGCACCTTGGCGATTGCGCCGAGGCCTCCCGCGACGTCGCTGGCACGCTGATTGCCGGCCAGATAGGTCTCGTTGGCCTCGGTCCAGCGCTTGGTCAGCCGTCCGGCCATGCCCATCGCGACCAGCACTTCGGCGTTGCGCCGGCTGGTTGCCGCCAGATCGTTGCGCCGCGCCGCCAGTGTCATGGCGTCTTTGGCCGGCTGGCGCGACATCACTTCGGTGATCACGGTGAGGATCACCAGGATGATGGCGCCGACCAGCGCGGTCAGGCCCAGCAGCCAGTGGAATGCAAAACAGATGGCGAGGTAGAACGGCAGCCAGGGCAGGTCGAAAAACGCGCCCGGCCCCTGGCTGCCGAGGAAGGAGCGCACGTTATCGAGGTCGCGCAGCGGCTGCAGGCCTTCATTGCGGGCGCCCACCATCAGCGGCAGGCGCACGATGGTATCGAACACGCGGGCATTGATGGCTTCATCGAGCGCGGTGCCGATGCGGCCGAGAATCCGGCCCCGGATCAGGTCGAGGCCACCCTGGGCGACGTATAGTCCCCCGGCGAGCACGACCAGGCCGATCAGGGTCGGCACGCTCCGGCTCGGAATCACGCGGTCATAGACCTCCAGCATGAAAATCGAGCCGGTCAGATACAGCAAGTTGATCATGCAGCTCATGATGCCGACGCCGATAAACGCGTTGCGACAGGCGCGCAGCGCAATACCGAGTTCGGACCGCCGGACACCGGGAGCAGCTGCCATCAATTCGTGTCTCTGCAAAAGGGATTAGCTAACGGGCTGGTTCTACCGATGTTTGTGGCCAGCGTCTATTTAAGTCACGTTAACCTGAATGCGGTTCATCCCGTGACATTGGCGCGGACACGGGGAAATCAGCCGATAAAACGGCCTAAATCGGCGCCGGCGCGGGCTTTGCTGCCGTTTCCGGCTTCGGAAACGGCACCAGGATCACCGACATCGCGACCCGGCCGACCTCGCCGTTCAGGTCCAGCAGCACGCCGCTTCCGATTCCGAGGCCGGCAGCGGGCCGCCACGTTGTCTGGGCGCGAACCCCCACCCATTCGCCTTGGGCTGCCTGAGCCGTCAGATTCGGGTTGGGATCCGTCACCACGTTCTGGAACGGCCGCGCGATGCCATGGGTCCAATCCGCAGGCCCCAGCACCGACGAGAGCGGCCCGGCACCGTCAATTATCGCGTGGTTGAGGCGGAACCAGGCGACACCATCGCCGGCGCGCGCCTCCATGGCGTCCATGAACCACGGCCGGCCGTGGGCGGCTTTCAAGGCGCGCAGCGGATATCGCGTGGGATCGACGGCTTCGCTTGTCTCGTCGGCAAATCCGGGGATTTCCACCGCGCGCTCGCGCGACAGTGTCACCCGCACGGTGGCGCAAGGCTGGTCTTCGTTCGCTGCCCACAGCGTGTTGTCGATGGCCTCATTCCGCGTCGGTCCGCACAACCTGGTTGCGTCCCTGCTGTTTTGCGCGGTAGAGCGCGGCGTCCGCCTCATTCAACCATGCACCCACCGATTTGCCCTTAATGCGCGATAGCAACGCCACCCCGGCGCTGATGGTCACGACCTTGGCCGTCGGATTGGAATCGTGCGGGATCGCCAATTCCTCGATTGCCTGCCGGTAGCGCTCGGCCGCCATCAATCCGTCGTCGAGGGATTGTTCGGGCAAAAGGATCAGAAATTCCTCGCCCCCGTAACGATAGAGCTGGTCGCCGCGCCGAGCCGTATTCATGAGTGTCCGCGCCACGGCCCGGAGCACGTCATCGCCGGCGAGATGCCCCTTGCTGTCGTTATATGCCTTGAAAAAATCGACGTCGCACATGATGGCGCTATAGCTGTGGCCGTAGCGATCCGCCCTCGCGTGGATGTTTTCGAGGTCCTCGCTCAGTTTGAGCCGGCTGCCAAGCTGGGTCAGCGGGTCGGTACGTGCCTGCTCGAAGAGCTGACGATTGAGTCGCTCCAGTTGCGCTGACTGCTGGGATAGTTGCCGGTGCAGGGATGTGACCCGCGACGCGACGAGCAGTCGTGGCCTCAGCTCATTGAGGTCGAGAGGTTTGCTGAGATAATCGTCCGCGCCGGCTTCCATGCCGCTCAGCACGTCTGCCTTTTTGTCGAATCCCGTCAGAAAGATGAAATAGGTGTATGTGTCTCTCCCAGACGCCCGGATTCGGCGACACAATTCGATGCCATCCATTTCGGGCATCATGCGATCGCTGATGACGGCATCCACATCGACAGTCTCGAACAGGCGCCAGGCCTCTTCACCGTCGATTGCTGCGACGCATTCATGACCAAGCGACGTTACCGCGGCTTCGAGGATCCGACGTGAGCCGGCGTCGTCTTCCGCAACAAGGATGCGCATGGCTTACCCCTTTGCATCCTCGGACAAGAGCGCATCGCGAACTGGCTCGAACTGTCTTTCGAGGTCGGCGACCAGCGACGGTGCTATACCGATGTTTTCAGCTTCCCCGAGTTCCTGGAGTTCGGCACATATCCGAACCATTTCGCGGGCGCCCAGATTAGCGGCGCTTCCCTTGAGGGTATGGGCGACCTTAACCAGACGGGCCGAATCGCCTTCCTGCAGGGAATCTCGCAGATCGGCCAGTTGCCGCGGCGTATCCTGAAGGAAAAGATCCGTTACTTCTTTCACCAATCCGGGCGCTCCCGCGCGTTCGAGTTCGCGCAAATCGTCAAGCACGGTGTGATCGACGGCGCCCTCGGGTCGCGGCGCAGCCGCGACAGCTCGGCTTTCGAGTTCGTCAACACCCGGCAGCCATCGGTCGAGAGCGGCGGCCAGTTCCAGCGGGTTGAGAGGCTTGGTGATGTGGTCGTCCATTCCCGCTGACAAGCTCTTGCCACGCGCGTCCTTCAACACGTCGGCGGTCAACGCGATGATTGGGGTATGCCGGCCGGTTCCTTCGCGTCGCCGGATCTCCTGGGCCGCCTGATAGCCATCCATCTCCGGCATCTGGCAATCCATCAAGATCGCAGCGTAAGGCACGCGGTCCACGGCCTCGACGGCTTCGCGGCCATTGGCCACGACATCGGCGCGATAGCCAAGCGTCGCGAGGACACCGATCGCTACCTGTTGATTGACGACATTATCTTCGGCGATCAGGATACGCCCGGCCCGCGGCTTTACCAATCTCTTCGCGCGTTTTTGAGAGGCCGAAGGGATTTCAACACGCAGGAATTCGCCTTCGGCCGGTTCGGCACCCGCCATGACGCGCGCCAGACAGTCATAAAGCTCCGATTGCCGCGCTGGCTTCGTGAGGCAGGCATCGAAAAATCCATCGTGGTTCGGGTCGCCGCCGATTTGACCGATCGAGGTCAGGAGGATTAGTCGCGTACCTGCGATCGAACGGTCCGCCTTGATGGCGCGCGCGAGCGCCATCCCGTCCATGCCCGGCATCTGCATGTCGACGATCGCCGCGTCGTAAGGCTCGCCCCGCGCCACTGCCGCGCGCAGCATCTCGAGAGCACGGGCACCGGATTCGGCGCTGCCGTTGCGCATCTGCCAACCGACAATGTGCTCATGCAGAATCGTACGGTTGACCGCGTTGTCGTCGATCGCAAGCACGCGCAAGCCGCGCAGGTCCATGTGTGGACGCCGCGCCTGGGCGGACGAGAGACCCAGCGGAACAGAAAACCAGAATGTACTGCCCTTTCCGGGTTCGCTATCCACACCTATTTCACCGCCCATCAGTCTTACGAGCTGCGCGGAGATAGCGAGACCGAGACCGGTTCCGCCATGCTTCCGCGTCGTCGAAAGGTCAGCCTGCGCAAACGCCTCGAACAGGCGTGACTGTTGCTCCGGGGAGACGCCGATTCCCGTATCGGTGACTTCGAAACGGATCGTCACCCCATCCTTGGTCCCGGCGTGCCGCCTGGCGCGCAACACCACCTCGCCCCGTTCGGTGAACTTGATCGCATTGCCGGCAAAATTGGCGAGGATCTGACGCAGGCGGAAAGGATCGCCATGAAGGGTCTCTGGCAGATCGTGGTCGATCAGGCTGGCCAGCTCCAGCCCCTTGGCGGCGGCGCGCAGGGCCACCATGCCGGTAACGCTCTCGACAATGTCGTAGAGATCGAAATCGATGATTTCGAGCTCGACTTTGCCGGCTTCGATTTTCGAGAAGTCGAGAACATCGTTGACCACATCCAGCAGAGATTCTCCCGACTGCCTCGCCATCTCAGCGTAGTTGCGCTGCTTCGGGTCGAGCTTGGTATCGGTCAGGAGCCCCATCATGCCGATCACGCCATTGAGCGGCGTGCGGATCTCGTGGCTCATGACGCTCAGGAATTCGGACTTGGCTTTCGTCGCCGCCTCGGCCGTCTCCTTGGCCTGCAGCAACGAATCCGCCATCTTGTTGAAGGCTTCGATCAAATGCGCCAGCTCGCCCGTGGCCCTGGCGTGTGACCGATGGCCGAACTCACCAGCTCCGATAACATCTGCGTCCCGTTGCAATTGCCGTATCGGGCGAACTATGCCCGATGAGAACGACCACGCAAGCAGAAATGCCGCGCCGATCGCAATGGAGATCAGGAAAAGCCACCATTGCGCGCGCTCAGATGCCCTCGCAATTGTATCCTTGGTTAGCCCTACCGTCACAACCCACGGGACGAACCGCACCCTGGCCGACGCCGTCATGCGCATAGTGCCGTCGAGCCAACCCGTCTCTTCGCTAGCCTCTCCGAGTGCAAGCTGGCGGACGACAATCGGATCTTTTCCGACGTCGCGCCCGGTCCAGTCGGGGCGATCGGTGCGGCCAACGATAGTGCCACGCTCCGTGAGAATTCTGACCGCGCTGCCGTGCGGCAGACTTGCCGCATCGGTCACTGCGTTGATGCGCGCCAGGTTGGTGCCGAGAACCAGAACGGCTCGAACGACGCCGGCATCGTCAATCAGCGGCCGCGCTATGGCAACAACCCAATTGTGGCCGATCCGGCTGACGATCGGTTCGCTGATCGTGACTCTTTTCTGCAGCGCGGCGGCAAAATAGGGGCGATCGCCAGCAAACATGCGGCTCGTCTCGGTCAAAGGCCATTGCGACGTTCCGATGTTATTGCCTTTGAGATCGAAGATCAGGAGGTTGTTAAGGGAAGCCGGCAGGTCGGCTTTGACGGACCGGAGAAGAGCATCGTTCTTCTCGATGTCGGCGGGATCGCTGGAGATCATTCGACCGATCGTGATCAAGAAAGTATTCATCTGGTCGAAATAATCGTCGATGCGCGCCGCGCTGAGCTGCGCCGCTTCGCGGGCATCGGCCCGAGCAACGGCGTAGTCGGCGTTGATTCGCTCCAACAGAAAGCCGCCCGCCAGCGCCAGCAACGGCAGGATGGCCACCGCGACGAGTACGTTTAGCCGGGTCCGGATGTTGAGATTCATTGCGGAGCGCCGTTTCTCTTGCCCTGATATGGCTTGAACGCGCTGGCACCCCAGCATCCACTGAACTGGTCGGGGAGCCCGATCGGAATTCCTCATGCGCGGAATTCCCAACTATCCGTCGCGCGGCAGAATCGGATATGGAAGTGAGATTAAACCGGATATGCTAAAGAATGCGTAAATCTTAGAACCCGTATAGTTCCGGACATATTGCCTGTATTGAGCGCAGTGTTCCGGCACGTTGATAACTGTCCCGGCCGCTGCAACGCCGCGGGCCCAAACGCTTAAGATCCGGTCGGCTGCTGTAGGCTGGGTGGGACGGCGGCGAACGGGAGAAAAACAATGGCTGTGAGTTTGTCGATGCCGATTCTGGTGGTCGAGGATCACAGCGCGACTGCTCTCATCTTGCGAACCCTGTTGACGCGCTTGGGCTTCAGCGACGTCGATCAGGCCATCGATGGCCTCGTGGCGCTCGCCGTCGCGCCAGCAAAGACGCCCGTCAAAGGCTCGGCCAGACTCCGGCAAGAAGCCGGTCGCCCCGTTTGATTTCGAGGCAACGCAGGACGATACAATTTATCTCGCGTCCCGCACCGGGCAGGCGCGGGACCAGTGCATTGCCGCGGTGCGGCGATGGATCGCAGACGCCGTCAGCCGCGCCAATGGGTAGCGCGACGTCAGAAACGGCCGCCGGTTCGCACCAGCCGCACCACCAGCAGCAAGATGACGGCACCGATCGCCGCATTGATGATCTCCCTGATCACGCCGGTGCCGATGTGAATGCCGAGCTTGGGCAAAAGAAGGTTTGCAACCAGCGCGCCGGCGATGCCGACGAGGATGTCGCCGATCAGCCCAAAACCGGTGCCGCGGACGATCTTGCCGGCCAGCCAGCCGGCGACGAGCCCGATAAACAGGATGACCAAAATGCCCTGGTTGGATATGTGCACCTAAGAATCCCCGCTTCGCGCGCGTCATCCGCCCGCGGTTTTAGACTACCGGCAATTCCCCGATGTGACGACCTGAATCTGCCCGCCACGCCGCCTGTGGTGGAACTGTCAATCGCAATCCGCGTTATCCGGCAATGACGCAACCTGATATTTGGTATGTAAGTTTTGGGCCGGAGCGGACCGACGAGAGTGCGACGAGCATGGTCCGTTCGACCCGCAAATTTAAATCGGAAGTCGACGCCAAGCTGTTCGCGATGCAGATTCTGGCAAAGGGTTGGTCTGTGAGCGCGGGCACGCTCAATCCGCACCAGCCCAAGCAGATCGTGGGGCCAGCCCAAATCGAACAATGGGCGGATCCGGGGTTGGGTGGGTAGCGCCCGAGCTCAGGTCGCGGCGGCTGCGGCCGGTTCGGCCAGGACGCAGCGCGCGATTCGATCCGGCGCAACCTGCACATTGGGCGGCAATTGCTCGGTACAGCGCGGCTGCGCCACACTGCAGCGCGGTGCGAACGAGCAGTTCACCGGCGCCTTGTCGAGCGATGGCGGTGTGCCCGGGATGGTCTCCAGCCGCTGGCCGCGCTTGGCGCCGTGGGTGGTCGACGCCAGGAGCCCGCGCGCATAGGGATGCATCGGCGTCCGCACGATGTCGCGCAGCTTGCCCTGCTCGACAATCTGGCCGGCATACATGACAGCGACGCGGTCGCAGATTTCGATGGCGACGCCGATGTCGTGGGTCACAAAAATCACCGACATGCCGAACTCGCGCTGCAATTCGCGCAGCAGCAGCAGGATCTGGATCTGCACGGTGGCGTCGAGCGCCGTGGTCGGCTCGTCGGCCAACAGGATCTTCGGCTTGCAGGCCAGTGCCAGCGCGATCATCGCGCGCTGCCGCATGCCGCCGCTCATTTCGTGCGGATAGGCATCGAGGCGGCGCTTGGCCGAGGGAATGCGTACGACTTCGAGCATTTCCAGCGCCCGCGCGGTAGCCTCCTTCTCGCTCTTGCCTTCGTGGCGCATCACGGATTCGGAAATCTGCCGGCCGATGGTGTAGACCGGGTCGAGCGCCAGCGCCGGCTCCTGAAAGATCATCGACACGGTCTGGCCGCGAAATGCCGACAATTCCTCGTCGTTCAACGCCAGCACGTCGCGGCCGAGAACATTCACGCTGCCCGAAATCTGCGTCCGCTTCTTCGGCAATAGCCGCATCAGCGCGCGCAACGTCACGCTCTTGCCCGAACCGGATTCACCCAGGAGGCCGAGCACCTCGCCCTCGCCGAGCGAGAGCGAGATGTCGTTGACGGCATGCACGGTGCGCTCGCCGGTGAAGCGGATGCTGAGATCGCGGATTTCGACGAGGTTGGTCATGCCGGTTTGGGTACCTGTTTGTGATAGTCCGTGGCGCGCTGGAACGCCGCGCCGATCCGCAGCAGCATCGCCTCGTCAAAGGAGCGGCCGATCAATTGCAGGCCGACCGGCAAACCGCTTTTGGTGAAGCCCGCGGGAATCGAAAGCGAGGGCAGGCCGAGGTAATTGACCGGGCGGGTAAATTTCGTGATCCGCTGGATCACGGCCTCGGCGTCGCGGCTGTTGCCGACGTCGCTCTCGGCGATGGTTGCCGCCGGCATCGGCGCGACCGGCGCAATCAGCGCATCGGTGCCGGTGACCGCAGCCAGATACGCCGCCAGCGCCGGACCGCGCCAGCGCATTGCTTCGAGGTAGGACACCGCGGGAATCGCGAGGCCGTTCTGCAGCCGCATCAGGACCTGCGCGCCGTAATCCTGCGGCCGTTCGATCATCCATCTTTTGTGGAACGCGGCGGCTTCGGTCGCGAGGACCAATTGACAGGCGGCCGTGAGCTGGCGCTGGTCCGGCAATTCGACCGAGACGATCTCGGCGCCCTCTTTCTTCAGCGTCGCGATCGTCTCATCGAGCACGCGCGCCACTTCGGGATCGAGATCGTCGACATAGAATGCGGTCGGCACGCCGATCCTGAGGCCTTTCAGCGAGCCTTTGGTCGCCGCCATATAGTCCGGCACCGGCAGCGTGGACGCGGTGAGATCATCGGGATCCGCGCCCGCCATCAATCCGAGCAGCTGCGCGCAATCTTCCACGTTCTGCGCCAGCGGGCCGACCGTATCGAGCGATTGCGACAGCGGCATCGCGCCGGCGCGGCTGACGCGGCCGACCGTCGTTTTCAACCCGGTGACGCCGCAGAAATGCGCGGGCATCCGGATCGAGCCGCCGGTGTCCGATCCCAGCGCCGCAAAGGTCAGCCGTGCGGCGACCGCCGAGCCCGAGCCGGACGACGAGCCGCCGGTGATGTGATCGACATTCCAGGGATTGCGCACCGCGCCGTAATGCGGGTTGTGGCCGGTCGGCCCGTAGGCGAACTCGACCATCTGCAGCGAGCCGAGCCTGATGGTACCGGCGTCCTTCAGGCGCTGCAGCGCGGTCGAGGTCGTGGTGGCGACGAAGTCGCGGCGGATCTTCGAACCGCAGGTGACGACCTTGCCGGCCTCGTAATACATGTCCTTGTGCGCCAGCGGCACGCCATGCAGCACACCTCTTGCTTTGCCTTTGGCAAGATCAGCATCAGCGGCGTCGGCCGCCGCCAGCGCCTCCTCCGCCTCGATCGCCATGAAGGCGTTGAGGCGCGGCTGCCATTGCGCGATGCGCTCGAGACAGGATTTTGTCACCTCGCGCGATGAAACTTCCTTGCTGGCGATCGCCCTGGCGACCGACACCAGCGACATCAGGGCCGGTTCGGTGCTCATTTCGACACCTTCAGGTTCTGCACCAGAAGAAAGCTGGCGGGTTCCAGATCGAACGGCAGGGTGCCGGCGACCGGCGCAAAGCCTTCGAACGCCGGCCCGATGGAAGTGGCGATCCGCTCGGCGACTTCGGCGCTCGCCGGCACGCCCGCGACATCGGTCATGACCTTGACCTCTTTTGGACTGGGTTTTGTCATCTGAACATCCTCTCCCTTATTGCTTTTCTTTAGCCGGTGCGCGGCTGTGCCCGGAGCCGGGAATGGCCATGTAGCACGCCGCCTGGTGGCCCATTGTATCGAGGTCGCTGAGTTTTGGCGTCGCATTTGAGCAGAGCGGCTCCGCATATGGACAACGGGTGTGAAACCGGCAGCCCGGCGGCGGATCGATCGGGTTGGGCGGATCGCCAGTGATCGGCGGCGTCTGGGTGCGATTGTCAGGATCGGCCGACGGCATCGCCGCCAGCAGCGCGCGCGTATAGGGATGCGCCGGCTCGTCCCACACCTTGTCGACCGGGCCGAGCTCGACGACCTCGCCGAGATACATCACCAGCACGCGGTCCGAGATATAGCGCACCACGTTGAGATCGTGGCTGATGAAGAGGTATGTGAGCCCGAATTCGCGCTTGAGATCGGCGAGCAGGTTGAGCACCTGGGCTTCAACCGATTTGTCGAGCGCCGACACCGCCTCGTCGAGGATCACCAGCCGCGGCGACAGCGCCAGCGCGCGCGCGATGTTGACGCGCTGGCGCTGTCCGCCGGAAATCTCGTGCGGATAGCGGTTGGCGAAGGTCTCGGGCCGCAAGCCCACCTTACCCAGCAGTTCGCGCGCCAGCGTGCGCGCGGCGGCATCCGCCATGCCATGCACCTTCGGGCCGAACGCGATCGAATCCTCGATGGTGAGGCGCGGGTTGAGCGAGGCGTAGCTGTCCTGAAACACCATCTGCATGCCGCGGCGCAGATCGCGCAGCGACAATGCGCGGCCGACCTGCATGCCGTCATAGATGATATCGCCGGCATCTGATTTCATCAGATGCATCAGAAGCCGCGCGGTGGTCGACTTGCCGCAGCCGGATTCGCCGACGATGCCGACGGTCTCGCCCTTGGCGATCGAAAACGAGACGTCGTCGACCGCCCGGACCGTCTTGCGCGCACTGAACAGATCACCGCGCACCGGAAAATGCTTGGTCAGGCCGTTGACCTGCAGCAGCGGCTGTGCGGCGCCGCCGACGTCCTCGATCTTTTCCAGCAGTTCTACCGATGGGCTGCTCTCGTTCATCGCGTCAGTTCCTGATGTCCATGGCGCTGCGCATGCCGTCGCTGAGCAAATTGAAACAGATCGACACCGCAAAGATCATGGCGCCGGGCAACGCCGCGACCCACGGATTGACATAGATCGCGGTGCGCAGCGTGTTGAGCATCAAGCCCCATTCCGGCTCCGGCGGCTTGGTGCCGAGGCCGAGGAACGACAGGCCGGCGGCGAGGATCATCGACACCGAGATCAAGCCGGTGGCGTAGACGAAGATCGGGCCCAGCACGTTGCCGAGCATGTGCACGCGCATAATGGTGAAGGGCCCGGCGCCGGAGGCACGCGCGGCCTCGACAAAATCCATGTTGCGCACGCCGGTCGTGACGCTCTCGGCGACGCGGGTGATCTGCGGCACGAACACGATGGTCAGCGAGACGATGGAGTTGACGATGCCGGCGCCGAGCGCGCCCGAGATCGCGATCGCCAGCAGTACCGAGGGAAATGCGTAGAACACATCGACGGTGCGCATGATCGCAGTGTTGAGCTTGCCGCCGACATAGCCGGCGACGAGCCCCAGGGAGGTGCCGATAAAGAAGGCGAGGATAACAGGCAAAATGCCGATGATCAGCGACAGCCGGCCGCCGTAGATCAGCCGCGCCAGCATGTCGCGGCCGAGCTCATCGGTGCCGAGCGGATAGTTCGGCGTGCCGATATGGCGAAGCCGGCGGATCATCGAGCCCTGATAGGGATCGGCGAGGCCCAGCCATGGCGCCAGCAGCGCGGACATGAAGATCAGCACCAGAATGAAGGCGCAGACCATGCTGACCTTGTCGCGCCGGATGCGGCGGCCGACGGTGGCCCAATAGCCCCGCGCCTGGGTGGCCGGTGCCGCCTGCAGGGCGGTATCTGTAATCGCGCTCATGTCAGCTCCGCTTGATGCGCGGATCGATCGACGCTTGCGCGATATCGACCAGGAGGTTGAGGGCCACGAAGAACAACGCCAGCACCAGGATCGTGCCCTGCAGCAGCGGCAGGTCGCGCTGGAAGATCGCCGAATTCAGCAGCAGCCCCGAACCCGGCCATGAGAACACGGTTTCGATCAGGATCGAGCCGCCAAGCATGTAGCCGAGCTGAAGCCCCATCACCGCAAGCGCCGTCGGCGCGGCGTTCTTGATGACATGGCGGAACACATCGGTCTCGCGCAGGCCTTTTGCGCGCAGCGCCTCGACGAAGTCCTGGCTCAGGATGTCGCCGGTCAAAGCGCGCACCGTGCGGGTGACGATGCCCATTGGAATGACGGATGTCGTGATCGCGGGAAGGATGAGATATTTCATGTGCTCCCAATCCCAGCCCCAGGCGCCGGAGCCGCCGGGACCGGCGCCGACCGCGGGCAGCCAGTTGAGCTGCACCGAGAAGATGATGACCATCACCATGCCGAGCCAGTAATGCGGCACGGAGACGCCGGCGATCGCGATCGAGGTCGCGACCTTGTCGACCCAGGTGTCGCGGAAATAGCCGGCGATCAGGCCGAAAAACAGCCCCAACGTGAAGCCGATCGACGCCGCGGCAATCGCCAGCGTCACCGTGTTGCCAACCGCGCGCAGCACCTCCGACAGCACCGGACGGCCCGTCGCAATCGAATTGCCGAGATCACCGTGCAGCGCACGCCACAGCCAGAGCCCGAACTGGACCGGCAGCGGGCGGTCGAAGCCATAGGCGGTGCGCAATTGCGCCGCGAGTTCCTGGCTCGCGTCCGCCGGCAGCACCGCCACCAGGGGATCGCCCGGCGTGATGTGGACCAGCAGGAAGCACACCAACGCCACGCTGGCCACGATCGGGATCACATAGACGATACGGCGGGCGATATAGACGAGCATAGATCACTTTCACTCTGCTTCCCCTTCCCCGGTGGGAAAGGGTGGCCATAGGTGGCCGCCGCCATTTTCAACAGGACGCCGACCTCTGATCGGCTATGCGAAGTCCGTGCCAAGGGGCGTTCCCGAACGAGATCCCCCTCACCCGCCTTCATTTTGCGAAGGCCCCCTCTTCCACAGGGGTGAAGGAGCAGCGCGCCCGACCATAACGAGGAGAGCGCAAGCCCGCAAATTACGGCGCGATCGTCACCGGCGAGAAATCGACGAACCAGCTCTTCGGCTGCACAAAACCCTTGATCCTGGGGCTCATGGCACGCGGACCGACGTCATGTGCGACATAAAGGAATGCCGCGTCGTCGACGGAGGCCGCATGCAATTCGGCCAATGCCGCGTCGCGCGCTTCCGGCTCGAAGGTCTGGCGCGCCTTCTTCGCCAGTTCATCGAACTTCGGATTGTTGATAAAGCCCCAATTGTTCGAGACCGGCGGCGCCATCGACGATTGCAGGAAACGCACCATGGCGAAGAACGGGTCCATCGCCGCATAGCTCACATTGGTTGCGCTGGAGCCGTTGGCGGAGGGATCCTTGGCGCCGCGCCGCCAGTTGGTGAACAGCGTGTTCCATTCGATGACGTCGAGCTGGACGTCGAAATAACACTCGGCCAGCGCCTGCTGCAGATATTCGTTCATCGTCAGCGGTTGCATCTGGCCGGAACCGGACGCCGATGTCTGGGTCTTGACCGTCAGTTTCCTGGACGGACCGTATCCGGCCTCCTGCATCAGCTTCTGCGCCGCAGCCTTGTCGTACTTGATCTCGAAGGCGGGCTTGCCGCGCCAGGGATGCCCGGCCTCGAAGGTGCCGGTCGCGGGCACCATCAGGCCGGCGAGCAGGCCGTCCTTGAGGCCGTCACGATCGATGCAGAGATTGGCGGCCTTGCGGACGCGGATGTCATTCCATGGCGAGCCTTCGACGCGTGAAAACTGCCACGGCCAAACATGAGGCTGCTCGTTGGCCTGAATGACGATGCCGCGCTTCTTGAGTTGCGCAACGGTATCGGGCGCGGGCGCCTCGATCCAGTCCACCTGGCCGGAGAGCAGTGCGGCGGTGCGCAAGGTCGCTTCCGGCATCGGCAGCAACAGCATCTTGTCGACCTTGGGAACGCGGGCCTTGTCCCAGTAATTGTCATTCTTCGCCAGCTCCAGCCGCTCGCGCGGCGTGAAGCTCGACATTTTCCAGGGACCGGTACCCGACGCGTCCCGCGCGAACGCGGTCCACGCCGCCTGCGATTTCGCCTTGGCATCCGCGCCTGGCGCGCCGTCGTAGAGCTTCTGCCATTTCGCCGGGCTCGCCATGAACAGGTTGGTGAGATTGATCGGCAGGAAACCGTCCGGCTCCTTTGTGGTCAATTCCACGGTCAGGTCGTCGATCTTGCGGGCCGAGACCAGTGTCGGCATCCGCGATGCGGTGACGCCGACCTGGCTGGCATCGAACTGCGGTGCATCCTGCTTGAGGACCTTGTCGACATTCCAGACCACGGCATCGGCGTTGAATGCCGAGCCATCATGGAACGTGACGCCGGGACGAAGCTTGAAGGTCCACTTCGTCTTGTCGGCGGCGTCCACCGCCCATTCGGTCGAAAGTCCGGGAATGACGACGCTGGCTTTGGTGGCCGAGGACAGATCCCACATCGTCAGCGAGTCGTACATCGTCACGCCGGTGAAACGGTTGCCCTCAAATCCCTGATCGGGTTGTCCGAGCGTGCGGGGGATGTCGGCGGCGGTCATGCCGATGCGCAAAACGGTCTCGGCGCCGGCAATTTGCGGCAGAGCGACCACCGACATGATCGTCAACATCAAGATCGCCGATGCAGGTCTGTTCATGCGGTTACTCCGAAGGCCAAAGCCGGCCGCGCAGTTCAAGTCCGGCAATTATTCCCGACGGGTGCCTTGGTGCGCGAACGGCCGAGGCCGCCCAAGCCGCCGATGGCATCAATTTAGAGCGGGCCACCCATTCGCACAATTATATAATATAGACATGAGCGTTGCCTTATCGGCAATCAGCATCTAGGCTCGGCGAGCCCTGCGCCAACAAGGGG
This sequence comes from Bradyrhizobium sp. AUGA SZCCT0431, assembly GCF_018131065.1. Taxonomy (NCBI): domain Bacteria; kingdom Pseudomonadati; phylum Pseudomonadota; class Alphaproteobacteria; order Hyphomicrobiales; family Nitrobacteraceae; genus Bradyrhizobium; species Bradyrhizobium sp. AUGA SZCCT0431. The sequence goes on from NZ_JAFCLR010000043.1 coordinate 29,754, forward strand.
GAGACCGCAGATGGAGCCATCGCTGCGCTATTTCATGGCGGTTGCACACAGCCGCTCCGTCAACGGAGCGGCCACGGAACTCCGGATCGCCGCCTCGGCGATCAGTCGTCAGATCACAAAGCTCGAGAACGAACTCGGCGTTCGCCTGTTCGAACGCAAGGCATATGGTGTCGAACTGACACCTGCCGGCGAGGTGTATTTGCGCCATGCGCGCAACACCAAGCTCGCGATCGAGCGGGTCGTTTCAGAGTTGGACGATCTCAAGGAGCTTCGCTCCGGTCTTGTGCGCATCTGTTCGATCGAAGGTATCGTCGGCGATCTCCTGACCCGCGCGATCGTGACGTTCAGAGAGCTGTATCCGGGTATCGAGTTCAGTGTGACCGTCAAGGGCACGGCACAGGTGCCCGAAAGCGTCGCGAACAGCGAGGCAGACATCGGCATTGCGTTCCATCCGCAACCCGACGAGGCCTTTACGACGGCGTTTCGCATACGGGATCCTCTTTTCGCGGTGATGGCGCCGGATCATCCGGCCAGTGGCCGCAAGCGGCTCTCGCTTGCCGAGCTGATCCAATACCCCATCGCCGTACCGGAGTCGGTTTTCGGAATTCGGCAGTTGATCGACACCACCTGCAAGGCAAACGGTCTGCATCTACGCCCCATGGTCAAGACCAATTCGATCGAAGCGCTGAGGGCGTTCGCACGCCAGAACGGCGGGGTTACCGTTCTGCCGCGCCTGTCGATCGAGCGCGATTTGAAGGCGAACACCCTGGTGAAAATTCCCCTGACGGATCCAATTCTGACCAGAGCGTTCTTCGAGGCTTTCACGCTCCGGCTGAGACCACTTCCGATCGCCTCCGAGCGCTTTCTGAAACACCTGAGTGAATTGGTGCGCGCCATCGACCGTTGAAGGCGGCATCACGGTTGCTGGATCAACATCTCGCGGGCCGTCCGGCGTACATCCATCTCGAATTCGAGGTCGGCGATCGGCGGTCGCGTGTAGTGCCACGCGACCGCGCGAGGGGCAGCGCCGCGCGCCCACACCTCGTTGATCAGAAGCGCGCCAACGTCGTGCACGGTGTAGGCCTGGGTCGATGTCGCATCGCGCCAGCCGAAGCCAAGCGCCGTCAGGCGACGCTCCATCTCGACCACGACGAAACGTACCTTTTCGCGCAGCCCGTCCGCCGTCAGGTCCCCGCGGCGAACAATGTAGTCGCGGTAATTCGGCTTGCCTTCAGGGGCCTCGCCGCCGCCCGCCACCACGAACGTTTCCAGCCGCGAGCGCGCGGCGGGAACGGTGTAACAAAATGCCAGAAGCGACGGCGTCGGTGGCGGATTGATCTGTGGGCAAACATTGGTGCGCGCGACCGGGTTCGCCCCGTCGCGATAGAGGCCCCATCGTTCGAGCGTTCTGATATAGTCCCGGTTGAAGCTGAGGAAATCCTGATCGGACAGCGGGCCAGGCGAACGCAGCTCGCATGCGCAAAATGCGGTCGTTGGCCGGCCTCTTGCCCTGAGGTGACTTTCGATGGCGGCGAACCCCACCGAAATCGGCACCGGCTCCTGGAATTGCGCACGCTCGATCTCGAAACCAGGCTCGGCGGCAACTCCCGCAGAATACTGGAACACGCCCTCGGCGTACCGATAGCCGCCGGCGCCAAAGACCCGCACTTCTGACATACTATTCTCCTTAGGATCGCTCCGAGATCCGCTCGCCGGATGGCAGGATCACCGCGAAAGTCTGCGCTCAGGCTAAGCGGCTGTGCCGCCACCCCACAATGCGAAGTGACGAGCTATGTCGTTCGCCTCATGCCGCAGCAAGAGAGTCAGCAAAATGCGCGCCTTGATTCCGTCAAGCCAGCCGGCGCGGATCGCGCCGCGCTTACCAAGATCGATCTCCGAACCCGGAAAGCCATAGGTGCAGCTGAGCACCTCGCCGGCTCCGGTACGGGATGCGATAACAACTGGAATGTTCGGCGATACCCTGCTGACGGCCTGCGCCGCCACACCTGACACGTGACCACCGCCGTAGCCTTCGATCACGATGCCCGCGTATCCCTGATTTGCAGCCAGCTCGATGAGCGCGCCGTCGTCATCGAGCCCCAAGGTCACGAGGGCAACACGATGGCGCTGCGGGGCCGCACACCGGCCGATCGGCGGCAACCGGTTGACATGGGCCACCATGCGGACGCGCTGCTCCACGACGAATCCGAGGGGTCCGGAGGGGCGCGATCGAAACGCCGACGGCCTGCTGGTGTGCGCCTTGGTCACGAAGCGTGCCGCATGGATGTCGTCATCGAACACAACGAGCGTACCAAGGCCTCGGGCTGCCGGACTTGCGGCAACCCGAACGGCGGCCAGAAGATTGGCCGGCCCATCGGCGCCGGGCGCGACCGGACTGCGCATCGCACCTGTGACGATGACCGGGATATCGCTTGCCACGATACGGTCGAGCACGAAGGCGGTTTCCTCGATCGTGTCGGTGCCTTGCGTGACGACGATGCCATCGGCGCCCTCACTTGCCGCGTTCTCGATTGCGGCCGCGAGCGCTTCGAGGTCCGCGAAGGCAAGGTCGGGGCCCGGCAGTTGCCTGAACGTGGCAACCTCGAGCCGCGCGAGCTCAGCCAGCTGGGGCACGGTTCTGACGAGAGCTTCTCCGGTCAGTGTCGGAATCAGTCCGGCGGATTGCCCCGGCTGCGTTGCGATCGTTCCGCCCAAGGCGAATACCGCGATTTTCGGCTGGTCCATACGGTTTCTCTGATGGCCAACCCCGCCGCGTGGATGAGGTTCGGCAGTTATCGCCGGACAACCTTGCGCGCGAACGGCCGAGGTCGAACAGACCCAATGTAGATCGGGTCATCCGTTCGCACAATTATAGAATATAGACACTAGCGTTGCCGTATCGGCAACGAGTGCCACTCCCTTCCTTCTCCCCTTGTGGGAGAAGGTGCCTTCGATGCAGAGCATCGAAGGCGGATGAGGGGTTCTCTCCGCGGATACGGTCATATCGAACGAGAGAGAAGCGCCCGCGGAAAGAACCCCTCACCCGTCGCCTCACTTCGTGAGGCGCCACCCTCTCCCACAAGGGGAGAGGGGGAACGCGCCGTCGCTGGTAGTGGCAGTTACGGCGCGATCGTCACCGGCGAGAAGTCGACGAACCAGCTTTTCGGCTGCACAAAACCCTTCACCTTCGGGCTCATGGCGCGCGGAGACACGTCATGGGCGACGTAGAGGAAGGCGGCATCGTCGACCGAGGCCGCATGCAGTTCGGCCAGCGCCGCATCGCGCGCCGCGGGGTCGAAGGTCTGGCGTGCCTTGGTCACCAGCTCATCGAATTTGGGATTGTTGATGTAGCCCCAATTGTTCGACACCGGAGGTGCCATCGACGACTGCAGGAAGCGCACCAGCGCGAAGAACGGATCCATCGCCGCATAGGTCACGTTGGTGGCGTTGGCGTTGTTGGCGGACGCATCCTTGGCGCCGCGGCGCCAGTTGGTGAACAGCGTATTCCATTCGATCACGTCGAGCTGGACGTCGAAGTAACATTCAGCCAGCGCCTGCTGCAGATATTCGTTCATCGGCAGCGGTTGCATCTGGCCGGAGCCGGACGCCGAGGTCTGGGTCTTGACCGTCAGCTTCTTCGACGGACCGTAACCGGCTTCCTGCATCAGCTTTTGCGCCGCCTTCAGGTCATACTTGATCTCGAAGGTCGGCTTGCCGCGCCAGGGATGACCGGCCTCGAACGTGCCGGTCGCCGGCACCATCAGGCCGGCGAGCAGCCCCTCCTTGAGGCCTTCGCGATCGATGCAGAGATTGGCCGCCTTGCGCACGCGGATGTCGTTCCAGGGCGAACCCTCGATGCGGGAGAACTGCCACGGCCAGACATGCGGCGATTCGTTGGCCTGCAGCGCGAAGCCGCGTGCCTTGATTTCCTTGACCGCATCGGGCGCGGGCGCCTCGACCCAGTCAACCTGACCGGAGAGCAACGCCGCGGTGCGGGCATTGGCTTCCGGCATCGGCAGCAGCACCATCTTGTCGACCTTGGGCACGCGCGCCTTGTCCCAATAGCCTTCGTTCTTGACGAGTTCGAGCCGCTCGCGCGGCGTGAACTTCGACATCTTCCAGGGACCGGTGCCCGACGCCTCCCTCGCGAATGCCGCCCAGGCGGCCTGCGATTTCGCCTTGGCGTCGGCGCCTTCAGCCTTGTCGTAAAACGCCTGCCATTTCGAGGGGCTCGCCATGAACAGATTGGTCAGGTTGATTGGCAGGAAGCTGTCGGGCTCCTTGGTGGTCAATTCCACCGTCAGATCGTCGATTTTTTTCGCGGAGGCCAGCGTCGGCATGCGCGAGGCGGTGACACCGACCTGGCTGGCGTCGAAATGCGGCGCATCCTGCTTCAGCACCTTCTCGACATTCCACACCACGGCGTCGGCGTTGAACGGCGAGCCGTCGTGGAAGGTGACGCCGGGACGCAGCTTGAAGGTCCACTTCTTCTTGTCGGCATCATCGACCTTCCATTCGGTCGAAAGCCCCGGGATCATCACGCTCGCTTTGGTGGCCGAGGAGAGGTCCCACATGGTCAGCGCGTCATACATCGTGAGGCCGGTGAAACGGTTGCCCTCAAAGCCCTGGTCCGGCTGACCCAACGTGCGCGGAATATCGGCAGCCGTCATGCCGATGCGCAGCACGGTTTCAGCGCTGGCGGCCAGCGGCAATCCCGCCGCCAGTGCCATCGCCAGCGCGATCGCCGTCGCTGTCTTCTTTGATTTCTCGTAACGCATTTGCAGCAATCCCTTCTCTACTTCAGGTGACTATTTCTTATGCAAAGTTATGCAACGCCTATGCCAAAAGAGATAGTTCTTCGCGAAATAGCCATGTGACATATGGTTTCTTCCCGCTCCGCACGAAGAAAAGCCAGTGATGCCTATTCTGGCATCAAGCTTGCAAGTTGGCATTAGGTATTCAGCATACTGCCAACGGAGCTTAGTTCATGCGCACCCGCAATTCGATGCTACTCGTCGCCGCTATGGCGTTCGCCATTGGCGCCCTGCCGGCCACGCCGGTGCAGGCCGAATCCGTGGTGCGCTACGGCATTTCGATGGCCGATATTCCCCTGACCACGGGTCAGCCGGACCGCGGCGCCGGCGCCTATCAGTTCAGCGCCTACACGATCTACGATCCGCTGGTGGCCTGGGAAATGGACGTGGCTGACCGGCCCGGCAAGCTGGTGCCGGGGCTCGCGACTGAATGGAAAGTCGACGACAAGGACAAGACCAGATGGCGCTTCAGTCTGCGCAAGGATGTCAAATTCCATGACGGCAGCACGTTCAACGCCGACGCGGTGATCTGGAATCTCGACAAGGTGCTGAACGAAAAGGCACCGCAATTCGACAAGCGCCAAAGCGCGCAGGTGAAGACCCGCCTGCCCTCGGTCGCGAGCTACGCCAAGATCGACGACGACACCATCGAGATCACCACCAAGACGGTGGATTCGTTCTTCCCCTACCAGATGCTCTGGTTCCTGGTCTCGAGCCCCGCGCAATATGAAAAGCTCGGCAAGGACTGGGACAAGTTCGCCAGCCAGCCTTCCGGCACCGGGCCGTTCAAACTGACAAAGCTGGTGCCGCGCGAACTCGCCGAGCTCACGAAGAATGCGGATTACTGGAACAAGAAGCGGATTCCGAAGGCCGACAAGATCGTCCTGATTCCGATGCCGGAAGCGCTGACGCGCACCAATGCGCTGCTCGCCGGCCAGGTCGATCTGATCGAAACGCCGGCCCCCGATGCGGTGCCGCAGCTGAAATCCGCCGGGATGCGCATCGTCGACAACATCACGCCGCATGTCTGGAATTATCATCTCAGCGTGCTGCCGGGTTCGCCCTGGACCGACATCCGCTTGCGCAAGGCGCTCAACCTTGCGATCGACCGTGAAGGCGTCGTCGGCCTGATGAACGGATTGGCAAAGCCCGCCAAGGGTCAGGTCGATCCGTCGAGCCCGTGGTTCGGCAAGCCCAGCTTCGAGCTTAAACATGATGTGGCGGCGGCCAAGAAACTGGTCGAGGAAGCCGGCTACTCCAAGCAGAAGCCGCTGAAGGCCACCTTCATCATCGCGCAGGGCGGCACCGGACAGATGCTGTCGCTGCCGATGAACGAATTCCTGCAGCAGAGCTTCAAGGAAATCGGCATCGAGATCGACTTCAAGGTGGTCGAGCTCGAGACATTGTATACGGCCTGGCGCAAGGGCGCGGCCGACGAGATGAACGCCGGCATCACCTCCAACAACATCGCCTATGTCACCTCGGATCCGCTCTACGCCATCGTGCGCTTCTTCCACTCCGGCCAGATCGCGCCTGTCGGCGTCAACTGGGGCGGCTACAAGTCTGCGAAGGTCGACGCGCTGATCGACGAAGCCAAGCAGACCTTCGATGCCACCAAGCAGGACGAGCTGCTGGCGCAGGCCCACGCCCAGATCGTCGACGACGCCGTGCTGGTGTGGGTGGTGCACGACACCAACCCGCATGCGCTTTCGCCCAAGGTGAAGAAATTCGTGCAGGCGCAGCACTGGTTTCAGGATTTGACGACGATCGGGCTGGATTGAGGGTAGTTGTCGTCCCGGCGAAGGCCGGGACCCATAACCACAGGCATTCGTGGTTATGCGCAAGTCGTCGAACGTCGTTCTTCAAAGGATGGGCCGCTGCGTATGGGTCCCCCGATGCGCAATTGCGCATCTGAGCTCAAGGCCGGGACGACAGAAGCTACTTCGTCAGCAGCGCGAACGCGCCGTTCCAGTCTTCCGGCGGCGGGGCTTGCTCGAAGTTGCGAATTCGCGCTTCGTACAGATTGAACAACAGCTCGAGCGACCGCACCTCGTCGGTGCGGCGGCCGCGTTCGATCGCCGCCAGCGCGCCTTCCCAGTCGCGGCCGCGATAGCAGGCCAGCATCTCGATGGTCAGGTTGCGCAAGCGCTGGAAACGGCCGGACTGCGCGGTGTCCTCCCGCCCGGCGATCGCGTAGATCACCTCTGGCTCCTTCTTGCCCTTCACCATGATGAAGTCGAGTTCGAGGATCGCGAACTTGTCCTTGACCGCGAGCGCGGTTTTCGAGCCGACGATGATCGGGAAGCCGTATTCCTTGGATTGGCCCTCCAGCCGTGAGGCCAGATTGACGCTGTCGCCGAACACCGAATAGTCGAACCGCATGTCCGATCCCATGTTGCCGACCACGCAGGTTCCGGTATTGAGCCCGACGCCGACATTGAGCGGAATGAACGGGCGGCCCTCTTCCTCGGCTTCCTCCATCCGCTCCTGATTGAGTTCGTCGACACGCTCCAGCATATCGAGCGCCGCCTCGCAGGCGTTGATCTGGTGATCCTTGTCGTCGAGCGGCGCGTTCCAGAACGCCATGATGGCGTCACCCATGTATTTGTCGATGGTGCCCTTGCGGTGGAGGATGGCGTTGGTCAGCGGCGTCAGGAAGCGGTTCATCAGCGCGGTGAGGCCCTGCGGGTCTCGCTTGTAGGTCTCCGAGATCGAGGTGAAGCCACGCATGTCGGAGAACATGATGGTCATCTCGCGCTCCTCGCCGCCGAGCACGAGCTTTTCCGGCGACTGCGCCAGCTGGGCGACCAGCGCGGGCGACATATACTGGGAGAACGCGTTACGGATCTGTTTGCGCTGCTGCTGCTCCCGGACGAAACTCGAGAAGATCAGCGTGAGATAGATCGACGTCGTCGATATCAAGGGATAGGTGAAATCGATCAGCAGCCGATGCTGCGAATAGAAATACCAGGACGATCCGATCAGCGCGGTGGCAAACGCCGCACCGAGGGCAACCAGCGTGACCGGTCCGAACAGGGGCGCGAACGCGATCACCAGCAATCCGAACAAAACCGCGGTGCCGAATTCGATCGAGATGCCGTAGATCGGCTGCGAGATCACCTCCCCGGTCAGCGCGGTCTCGAGCACCTGGGCGTGGATTTCCACGCCGGGCATGGCGCGCGACACCGGCGTGGTCTTGATATCGTTGAGACCGACGGCCGAGGTGCCGATCAATACCAGTTTGCCGGCGATCTTCTCGGGCGCAACGGTCTTTTCCAGCACGTTGATTGCCGGGACATAGAGCGTCGCATCGTGCCGGGCGTAATGGACCCAAAGCTGGCCATTGCCGTCGGTCGGCAGCTGAAAGCCCTTGATGCCGAGGCTCTTGATGCCAGCCTTTTCGGCCTTGATCAGGATCGTGCCCGAACCGGTGGCGACCCGCAGCATCTCGAAACTCAGCGAGGGCATGGTCTGGCCCTGTGCCTGCATGATCATCGGCACCCGCCGCACGATGCCGTCGCGTTCGGGCCGGATGGTGAAGAGTCCGCGTCCGGCGGCGGCGTGTTCCAGCACCTTGGTGTTGCGCAGCAGGCCCGGGAATTCGAACATGAAGCGCTGCGGCTCCTCGCCGAGCATCGCAAGCCCGGTCACCGGAAGCGTCTTGTCGAGCACACCGAGTTCTTCCGGCAAACCCGATTCACCCAGCACCACGCGCGAGGCGCGGATGGCGTCGGCGAAAACCTGGTCGTTGCTCGGCAGCGCGCGCAGCCGGCTGCGGGTTTCCTCGTCGAGATTACGGAAGCTATCGGCGACGAATTCCGGGTTGAGCCGGTCGGGCTCCGAAAACACCACGTCGAAGGCGATCACGACGGCGCCGAGATTGGTCAGCTCCGTTACCAGATCCGCAAGCCGCGTCCGCGGCCACGGCCACTGTCCGAGCTTTTCCAGGCTCTTGTCGTCGATATCGACGATGGTGACCGGGCGTGCGGTCTTCTTCCGAGGGTCGACGCGCTGGAAGGCGTCGAAGGTTCGAACGCGGATCTCCTCGACCGGAGCCGGGTCAAGCACGCGCAGCGCGGCAAACCCGATCAGCAGCGCAACGCACGCCAGCCGGGCATAGCCAAAGCGCCGCTTGAACCACCGCCAAAATACTCTCAGCCGCTTCATGCTGCTTCGGTATCACGGTCAGGCAGATTGTTCCAACGGGTTGCGCCCTCGCGCCGCGGCATTATGGGACCCCGACGCTTCCAAAGGGCTGCGCTCGCCCGCTTTCCCGGCGGGCCATGGCTGGCTATGGTGGCATGGAGGACAAACTAGATTGATGAAACCAGACACTGCAGGCGGGACCCTTCGGCCGCCGCCACGGCCTCACGATCCTGTTCGCGCGCTGCTGCGGGCCGGCAAAAACGACGCCGCGATCGTTCATTTATGCGCAGTTATCCTCACCCATCCCCACGATCTGGCCGCGAAGGAATTGCTGTTCGACGCCTTTTTCCAGAAGCGACAATGGCAGCCGGCGCTGGTGCTGGCCGAGGAACTGGCTCGCCGCCAGCCGGATAGTCCGCGATTACAGAAAGGCCTGATCGCCACGCTCTCGAACATGAAACGCTACGAGGAGACCATCGAGAAGGCCTCGCATTACGTCGCGCGGCACGGCGAGGACCTGACCATCCTCGACACGCTCAAGGTCGCCAATTTCCACACCGGCAAGACGGCGGAGGCGATCCGGCACGGACAGCGGGCGCTCGATCTGCGGGACGCGGAAGCCCGCCGCAATCCGCTTCCCTTCGCGCTGAAGGCGCCGCAAGGGCCGCCTGCCGGCGACAACGTCCTTTCCTTTTCGCTGTGGGGCACGACACCCTTTTATAGCTACGGCGCCATGATCAACCTGGTGCTGAGTCGCACGGTGTATCCCGCCTGGCGTTGCCGGTTTTATGTCGATGACACCGTGCCGCCCCCCTGCATTGCGTTCCTGCGCGACAATGGCGCCGAGCTGCGCAACATGGCGGACGAGTATCCCGGCGTCGGACTGTTCCAGCGCTTCCTGGTCATGAACGATTCCACGGTCGGACGGTTTCTGGTACGCGACTGCGATGCGCGGATATCGGAGGCCGAGGCCGATTTGGTCCGACAATGGATCGACAGCGACCTGCCGTTCCACGTCGCCCGCGACCATGTCATGCACAATGAACTCATGATGGGCGGCATGTGGGCCGGCCGGACCGATTGCGGCATCGATGTCGTCGAACTGATGCGCCGCTATTTCGTCGCCGGGCCTACGGCAAAATATGGCCACGACCAGCGCATGCTCGGCCTGATGCTGTGGCCCTTGATCCGCAACCATTGCCTGGTTCACGACAAATATTATGCTGTGCCGGACGTAGCGACCATCAAGCTGCAGGATCCGAAAAGCAAGGTTGGCGCGGGTTATCAGAACGCGGCGACGGTGCGGGAGGAGGCTGAGCGGCTCGGGATTCCACGGCTGCTGTAAGCGCCTGCGCGATCAGACGATGTGGCCGGGATGAAGGATGAAGTCGTTGGCCGTGAGGCTCGTGATCTGGAGATCGACGCCCTTCAACAGGATGCTGTCATCGCCCAGCTTCAACAGGGTGTCGCCGGCATTGGTCGTCACGTTACTGGAAGCAAGCCAGTCAGCGATGTTGTCGGCATCGACCGTTGCGAAAAACGCCCTGAGGTCGATGTGGTCCTGCCCCGGCGTGAAGTCCGTGATCGTGTCGTCGCCGTCACCAACCCGGAACACGAACTGATCCGCGCCCGCGCCACCGGTCAGCGCATCGGTATTGCCGGTCGCGAAGATAACATCCTTCCCGTCCGTACCGGTCAGCTCGACATTGCCTTCGCCAGTCACGTTGAAGATGAAATTGACCGTGTCGGAATGACCCAAGCCATCGGTCACGGTGAAGGTGACGGAGTCCGTCTCCGGCTGATCGATCTCGCCGGCATAGTAAGTGATGCCGTCGTGCAGCGTCGTGTTGATATCCGAGAAATAGCCTGAGCTCGACGACGGATCGACGCTGCTTTGCGCGGGCGCGCCCGTCGTTGCGTGAAGCGCGAAGCCGTCGTCGCCCGTGGCGTCGGTATCGGTGACGTAGAGCCCGGCAACCGTCGTTGTAAGGCCTTCCTGGGAGATGGTGAACAGGTCCGTTTGGATCACGGGCGCCGCCCCTGCACTCTCAGGCACCGTCACATGCGCTTCGAAATAGTCGCTGTCGTGCCCACCATGGGCGGTGCCGCCGCCATCATGCAGCGTGAACGCCACCGTGCGGGTGCCGGCGGCCGGGTTCCCGGTCGAATTCGAGAACTTGATCGCCTCCGTCAACGCGGCAACGGCCGCATCGCCGGCATCGGCATTGAGCGTCACCAAGAGGCTGTTGTAGTCGTAATTCGTCAGCGTCCCGATCTCGATCGCATCGGCACCGCCAATGCCGTCGGCATCATACATCACGGTGGTGCCGCTCGCGACGATGAGCGAGATATGATCGCTGGCGATCGATAGCGTGTCGCCGTCGTGGCTTCCGTCGATCACCGTCGCCGTCAGCGTTCCGCCGGCATAGTTGTCGCTGTCGATGTCGCTTACGGCAACGCCGCTGCCCACAATCGCGACCGGAGCGTCGCCGGCATGGTAGGTCGAGTCCAGATACGTATTCGAATACGCCGGCGCGTCGTTGGTGCCGTTGATGGTGACGACGATATTCTCGCTCGCCGTGCCGTCGGCCGACGTCACCGCCAGCGTGTCGGTTACGTGGTCGTCCTGGCCCAGCGACTGAACCTTGGAGCTGTCGACCTGGTACGTCCAGCCGCCCGTGCCGCTGTCAAACGTGAAGGTACCGTAGGTGCCGGTGAGCGCGCTCGGCGCAACCGCCGCAAAATGAGCTTCGCCGCTGTCGGCATCGTGGACCGTCAGCACGCCGCTGACGGTATCGAGGGGCACGACTTCGCCGCTGTTGATCGTGGTGGTCGCATCCTCCACCAGGCTTCCGGTCGAATCGCCGCTGATCGTCGCGGTATCGTTGGTGCCGGTGATGGTGACCACGATGTCCTCGTGCGTGGTGCCGTCGGCCGACGTCACCGTCAGCGTGTCGGTTACGTGGACGCCGTCGCCCAGCGACTGAACCTTGGAGCTGTCGACCTGGTAGGCCCAGCCGCCCGTGCCGCTGTCAAACGTGAAGGTGCCGTAGGTGCCGGTGAGCGCGCCCGGATCAACCGCCCCGAAATGACCTTCGCCGTGGTCAACATCGTGGACCGTCAGCATGCCGCTGACGGTATCGAGGGGCACGACTTCGCCGCTGTTGATCGTGGTGGTCGCATCCTCCACCAGACTGCCGGTCGAATCGCCATCGATCGTCGCGGCGTCGTTGGCGCCCGTGATGGTGAACGTGATCGGCTGGGTCGAGGCGACGTTATGCTCGTCGGATACGGTGATGTCGTAGGTGACTGTCAGTGTTTCGCCATAGGCCAGGAAATCGAAAGCGCTATCGACCGCGCTGTAGCTGAAATCAACCGAGCCGAGGCCGGTGCCGGTGCTGTCGTTGCTGCCGTTCAGGGTCAGCGTCAGCGCACTCGCCGCCGTCAGCATGCCCTCCTGGGCGAAAGACAACGTATCATTGCTCGAATTCAGCCAGCCAAATTCCAGCTTGGAACTGACAGCCGCATGCGTGTCGCTCAGATCGACGTCGCGAAACGCCAGCGAGCCCGTGGCGATGTGCACAGTGGAATCGCCGGTGACATCAGCCTGTTCGGCGATCGCGTGCAACGCCGTCCCGGCGTCGCCGGAAACATCTGCGGCGACTTCCGGCGCGTCGTTACTGCCGTTGACGGTGACGACAACGTTCTGTGTCGTGATGCCGCCATGATGGTCGTCGATCTTCACCGTGTAGGTCAGATTGACCCACTCGCCATCGGCGAGATAGTCGAAATAATGATCCGACGCCGAGAACGACCAGTCCTGTGTGCCGGTCACGCCGCCGGTGGAATCGACCAGCGTATCGAGCGACAGCCAGCCGAGTTGCAGGCCATAGCTATAACCGGCAAGGCCGGTGGTCACGCCTGATGCGCTGACACCGGTGATGGTCACGTCGTGGGTATCGCTCCAATCGGCATCGGCGAACTGTATCGTGCCATAGGCCTCATCCGGCGCGGCCGAATCGTGCGTGTCGACAAGTTCCGTGGTCGTACCGACCAGCGGACCGCCCGTGATCGCAGGTGTATCGTTGGTGCCGGTGATGGTGATGGTGATGGGTTTCGTAACCACCCCGCCATGGCCGTCGTCGATGGTCGCGGTATAGGTCAGCGTCAGGATTTCGTCGACCGCGAGGAAGTCGAACTTGCCGTCGGCGACGCTGTAGGACCAGCTCGCCGAACCATTATGGGTGTTGCCCGGCGTCTGCGTCACACCCAGCGTCACGGCCACGTCGGCCAGTTGCTGCGCCGTCAGCGACCGCGCGCTTTGGGAAGCGTCGATGTAGGCGTAGGAAGTATAGGCCGCGCTCGCCACCGGACGGTCAGTCAAATCGACGTCGGTGAAGGTGATCGTGCCTGATGCCGTATCCGGCGTCGGCGATCCCGTTGGATTTGGCTGAGCCGGGTTCGACAGTTCGTCGAACGCGCCGTCCGTCGTCGCGATGGTGGGGACGTCGTTGGTGCCGATCACGGTGACGTCGGCGCCGTTGATCGAGATGCTGACCGGCGTGTACACCACGCCGCCATGGCCGTCGTCGACCTTGATGACGTAGTTGAGGATCAGCGTCTCGCCCTTGGCGAGGAAATCGAAGGCATGGTCGGCGATGCTGTAGGTCCAGGTCGCCGAACCGTTATGGCCGTTTCCGCCCCCTTGTACCACTTTCAAGGGAACCTTGACGGTCGCAATCGCGTCCAGTTGCGCCTGCGTCAGCGTCGCGGTGACGTTATGCCCCTGCGCGTCGAGATATCGGAACGGCTCGTTGGTCGAGAGCGCCGCACTCACCACCGGACGGTCGGTCAAATCGGTGTCGGTAAAGGTGACGGTGCCCGAGATCGTATCGATGGTGGTATTGCCGGTGCCGTCCCGCTCGATGACGGTGCCGCCGCTGGTGGCAACGGTCGGCGCGTCATTGGTGCCGGTTATCGTGATGGTGAAGGTCTTGAACGTGATCTCGTTGTTCGCCGCGAAATTATTGTCGACCCGCGCCAGATAGGTCAGCGTCAGGGTCTCGCCGGCGGCCAGGAAGTCGAAGGCGCCGTCCGGGACGCTGTAGGTCCAGGTCGCCGTGCCGCGGTTTTTCTGGTTGGGATCCTGCACCACGATAAGCGGCACTTCTACCGCCTTGATCGCGGCTATCTGCTCGGCCGTCAGCGTTGCGGTGACGTCACTGTGCTGCGCGTTCTCATACTTGAACGAGGCAAAACTCGCCTGGGCGGTCGGCACGTCGCCCGGATTGAGGTCGGAATACTCGATCGCGCCGGTCAATGTATCTTGCGCGGCACTGCCGGTCAGGCCTGCGCGCTCGGTGAAAGCCGCATTGGAGGTGACGACGTCAGGCTTCCCCGGAATGTGGTCGCCCGATTTGACGGTCGTGGGGGTGGTCGTAACGAGGGGAGCGTCCGTAACCTGGGTGAATTTTAACGTGACGAGGGCGTCTTGCAAGCTCGCCGTTCTGACGAAATCCGTAATAGGAACCGGCGTATCGGTGAACCGGTGCAGCTGCTGAGGATTGTTCAGGTCGGTGAATTTCAGCTGGAAGACATCGGAGATGATCTTCTGCGCATCGGGCGACAGCTGCACGGAGGAGAGAAAATTGACCGTGCCCTGGCCGCTGACGATGGTCTGCGTTCCGGCCTGATTGACGGTCGCGATCGGCGTCATCGTGGTCTTGTCGAACAGGATGTAGGAGCCGGTGGTGCCGTCGGGTTCGACCAGGACCTGGAATTTCGCCGGCGGCGCGCCACCCTGGCCCGGCACCACGAAATCGATTTCGACCAGCACCGCGGTGCCGCGGATGCCCATGGTCGCAACCGGCGTGTCGACCTTCATGTCGCCCTTCTTGGCGGTCGCGCCGGCGACGAACGAGATGGTGCCCTGCACCAGGCTGATCAGCGACGAATTGTTCGACCCGTTCGGGTCGTAGATCATTTCGTTCAGCACCATCTTGGCGTTCGATGCGAGACCGAACACGCTGCCGTCGATGAAGGTGATGCCGAGCGTCGAATCGGAACCGGACTGGACCACGTCGCCTTTGTTGACGTTGTCACCATTGTTCAGAATGATCGAAACGCCGTTGCGGATCGCGGTCGCGGTGCCGACCAGCTTGGTGACATGGCCGATGACCTGGGCCACGCTCGGGCTGCCGTCGGCCTGCGCCAGCTGGGTGTGACCGGTCAGCGCGTTGACAATATTGCCGGTCAGATGGGCGCCATCGGGTGATGCCAGGGCTGCGCGCTTCTCGCCCTTGAAATAGTCATGCAGCACGAGCTCGCGGCCGTCGCCTGATAGAACGAGGTCGACACCCGCGCGCTTGAAATCGCCGGTGAAGAGCAAATGGGCGTCTGGAACGATAATGGCGCCCGACGGCGCATGCGTGGAAACACTGTCGACCTGGAGGTGCCCACCCAGGAGGTGAGCGCCGTGGCCGTCAGGCAGCACGTCGGTAAATTTACCGGCCAAAGTCAAATGAGCCCCGCCGCCGCTAAGGTTAATACAAATACAATATTCAAAGATCTAAGCTTGCATATCACGGATGGTCTTCTACGGAACCATCCATTTTTTGTGCAGTTTGCTTAGGTTAGAGCCGTTTTCCAGATCAGTCTTCTGTTTTTTCTCAAGCTGATCTAGTACTCCTCTGCCATACACGGAGGAATACATAGTTAAGCTTGAGCACCAGGGAGATTAGTTGAGGTATTCGCAGTAAAACGTCTTCGATTTATACATACCAATTCTCTTCCCCCGTATAACCCCGGCATATGATGCGATTTTCCAAGTCAAAACTGTGACTTGGCTTACAACTCACGCGAATCTGACCAGATTAGTCATATTAACCTGAAAACAACGATAACGCACGGTTAAGCACCATCCCATGGATAGGGCAGTCACGGCTCCACAAAGGTTCGATAAAATTTTCGAGAAACCGGCGAGACTAATTTTAAGCTGTTTTGCGCTTTCCAGCCTGAAATCGTCGGTTTTAAGCAGATCAAAAGCCCACCTACCCACTATGCCCCCAGCGAAATGATCCGGTCACGAGTAGGTTAGCGAGCCTGCCGATAATGCCCGGACTAGGGGTGTCAGATGGCGATCTCAAATTATCCGCGTGCGTTGCGCGCAGCCTTCCTCGCGTGCGGCCTGTCCATAAGCGGCTTGGCCTGGTTCGGACCGGCGGCCGCCGGAACGCTGCTGTCACCTGGCGCTGCGGTCCTGATCAAGAAATCCGTCGAGCCGTTCGGCCAACCCACCGCCATGCTTTTCGACGGCGGATTGCACGAGAAATGGCAGCGCATACAGCGCCGCCTTGAGGACGAAATGGTGCAGCTCGCGCTGTGCGAGGGCGACCGCGAAGGCTGCGTCTCTCCAGCGGCGCTGCAATTCCTCGCGATCGTCGATGCCGCCAAGCTCCGCGAGGGCCGCGCCCGGCTCGGCGAGATCAACCGCGCCGTCAACCTTGCGGTCAAGCCGATGAGCGACCTCGCACAATATGGCGAACTCGACGTCTGGGCCTCGCCGCTCGCGACGCTGACGCGGGGCGGCGACTGCGAGGATTACGCGATTGCGAAATTCGTGGCGTTGCGCCTGGCCGGCATTGCGCCCGGCGATCTGCGAATCGTGATCATGCGCGACACCATTCACGGCGGGGACCATGCCGTTGCCGCGGCGCGGCTGGACGGGCGCTGGCTGACGCTCGATAACCGCCGCATGGCGATGGTTGAGGATTCCGACATCCGGAATTACCGGCCCACCTTCGTGATCGATCAGCACAGCGTCATGCGATACACCGATGCGCCCCTGCTCACCGCCGCATCCGGCAATCCCGAAGCGCCGGTCGTCATCAGCGCGCTGGCAGCGCCCGGCCTTGTCGCGCCTGCCAATCAGGTTCCGACGAAAGCCGATTGACAGCAATCCGGCCGCAATTTCATCCGCGGCGACGATTGAGCAACTGAGTGCCGCTTCACGCCTCGCTGCAGCCGACCGGACTGGACGTCGCGCCGCGCGATCCATGATCGCGCATCTGGAATATCGGATACAAGGCGTCCCGCAATTTTCATTGCGTGATCAACGAGAGTCATCATGCCATGCTGCAGTGCAGCCGGAACGCACGCTGCATTCTGTTTGGCGAAAGCATGACGATACAAATTTTCTCTTTTTCTTTTCGCGCTCGCGCTTGATTGACGCCGTCATTCTCACCGGCATACCATCCCGACAGATCCGCTAGAGATCATTGGAGGGGACTAGGATGACGCGTTCGCCGTGCGGTGACTCTGTTTGCCGTTTTTTTCCTGAAAGCTTTTCCAATTTGCATCGGCCGGTTCGCCTTGCGCTGGCGATCGGGTTTGGGCTGGCGATCTCCTCCGCGGCGGCGCTCGCGCAAAGTCCCGCCAAGGGATCGCCGGAGCACATCAAGGCCGTCACCTCGGCAGTCGACGGCGCCTCGATCAAGGCCAACACCGCGACATCGAACGACTGGCCGACCATCGGCCTCGACTATGCGGAAACGCGCTTTTCCAAGCTGAACCAGATCAACACCGACAACGTCAAGAAGCTCGGCCTGGTGTGGAGCTATCCGCTCGAATCCTCCCGCGGTGTCGAGGCAACCCCGGTGGTCGTCGATGGCATCATGTACCAGACCGCCTCCTGGAGCGTGGTGCACGCGATCGACGCCCGAACTGGCAAGAGACTCTGGACCTTCGATCCCGGCATTGACAAGGAGAAGGGCTACAAGGGCTGTTGCGACGTCGTCAATCGCGGCGTGGCGCTCTGGAAGGGCAAGGTTTTCCTCGGTGCCTATGACGGCCGCCTGATCGCGCTCGACGCCGTCACCGGCAAGGTTGTCTGGGAAAAGGACACCATCGTCAGCAAGGAGCACTCCTACACCATCACCGGCGCGCCGCGCGTATTCAACGGCAAGGTCGTGATCGGCAATGGCGGCGCCGAATATGGCGCGCGCGGCTACATCACCGCCTATGACGCCGAGACCGGCAACCAGGCCTGGCGCTGGTTCACGGTGCCCGGCGATCCCTCAAAGCCGTTCGAAGATGAATCGATGGCGGCAGCCGCCAAGACCTGGGATCCGGCCGGGAAATACTGGCTCAACGGCGGCGGCGGAACGGCGTGGGACACCATCACCTTCGATCCCGACCTGAACATGGTCTATGTCGGCACCGGCAACGGCTCGCCATGGAATCGGGACATCCGCAGCCCATCCGGCGGTGACAATCTCTATTTGGCGTCACTGGTGGCGCTGAATGCCGACACCGGCAAGTACGTCTGGCACTATCAGGAAACCCCCGGCGATCATTGGGATTACACATCGACGCAGCCGATGATCCTGGCGGACATCAACATCGATGGCGCGCCAAGGAAGGTCATTCTTCATGCGCCGAAGAACGGCTTCTTCTTCGTCGTCGACCGCACCAACGGCAAGTTCATCTCGGCCAAGAACTTCGTCGATGTGAACTGGGCGACCGGTTACGACGCCAATGGTCGACCGATCGAAGTGCCGGCGGCGCGCGGGCGAGAACAATATGACAGCATTCCCGGCCCGTACGGCGCCCACAACTGGCACCCGATGTCGTTCAATCCGCAGACCGGCCTCGTCTATCTGCCGGCGCAGAACATTCCGGTGAATCTGACGCCGGAAAAGACCTTCAAGCACAATGCGCAGGAGCCGGGCAAATTCGCGTCCGCTGCGGGCTGGAATGTCGGCTTCATGCTGAATGCGACGCCGCCGAAATCAGCACCGTTCGGCCGGTTGATCGCCTGGGACCCGGTGAAGCAGAAGGAAGCCTGGCGCGCCGAATATGTCTCGCCATGGAACGGCGGCACGCTGACCACCGCGGGCAATCTGGTTTTCCAGGGCACTGCTGACGGTCGCTTCATCGCCTACAACGCCACGTCAGGCGAAAAGCTCTGGGAGTCGCCGACCGGCACCGGCGTGGTCGCGGCGGCCTCGACCTACATGCTCGATGGCAAGCAATATGTGTCGATCGCGGTCGGCTGGGGCGGCGTGTACGGGATTGCGATGCGCGCCACCGAGTTGCAGAGCCCGGGCACGGTCTACACCTTTGCGGTCGACGGCAAGGCGCCGTTGCCGGCCTTCGTGAAGTATCAGACCGAAGGCCTGCTCGCCGGCGTCAAGTACGACCCGAAGGACGTGCCGGACGGTACCGCGCTCTACGTCACCGCCTGCGCCCAGTGCCACGGCGTGCCCGGCATAGACAAGGGCGGCAATGTCCGTAACCTCGGCTATGTTCCGAAGGAGACGATCGAGAACCTGAAGGACTTCGTGTTCAAGGGTCCGTTCCGCGACCAGGGCATGCCTGACTTCACCGGCAAGCTGACCGAGGCCGACGTGACGAAGATCGCAGCCTTCATCCAGGGCACGGCGGATGCAATCCGGCCGAAGCCCGCCGAAGCCGCGGGACAGCCGAAGCAGTAACGAAGCGGCTTCAAGCCGAATAAGGAAGGGCTGCGCGAGATGATCGCGCAGCCCTTTGTTTTTCTCGTTAGGACGAGAGCATTACTGACAGGCTCGACCGTTCACGTCGCAGTAAGGCTCGAACTTTCCGTCCCGCGCGCGGCTCATCCAGGATTCTACTCCCGCAGGAAAATACCGAACCATAGTCACGATCTGATCCCCGCTCGATGGATTCATCCAAACAAATCCATACGTCCTCTCTCGCGATTTGATTCGTTGCGGACCCTTGAATTCATCTGGATCCAACCGACGACGTTCGCATTCACTGAGGAAGCCTTGCTTGGCTTCGTCCCGCGCGCTCGCTTCGGTACTCGTGGCGAAAATCACTACTTCGTGCGCTGCCAACCCGAGCACAACGGAAGCCAGCACTCCTAGAACCGATAACAATATCCGAACTGATCGCGTCATCGTGCTTCAATACCGTGGCCGCTCTAGCGAATCATTACCTTTCATGGCCGGGCTTGTCCCGGCCATCCACGTCTTCTTTCTGAAGTCGCCAAGACGTGGATGCCCGGGACAAGCCCGGGCATGACGGAGATAGCCGCCAACAAAAGAGAAGGGCTGCGCGAGACAATCGCGCAGCCCTTTGCCGTTTGGAAGAAGAAGGTGAGCCTTCCTCAGAACATCAGGCCTTCCTTCACCAACACCCAGCGGCCGTTCTTGACCTGCTGGACCTGGGTGATGGTGGTGGCGAGATGGTTGGTTTTCGAGAACACGGTCGGCGGCGAACTGAAGATATCCTGGAACTTGTCGCCGGACTCCAGCGCATCGAGCATCTTCTGGCCGGAGAGGTCCTTGCCGGCCTTGTTGGCATAATGCGCGAACGTCATCACCGCATTGTAGCCAATGATCGCCTGGGTGTTGGCGTCGGTGCCGAACATTTTCTTGTAGTTGACGAGCCAGTCCTTCACTTTTCCCTTCGCGGTGTCCTCGTAGGGAATTTCGAAGCCTGAGGCGGCATACAGCCCTTCCACCGCTTCCTTGCCGAGCGCCGGCACTTCAAGCACGTTGGTTGGGGTGGCGCCGAGGAACGTCACGTCCCATCCGAGCTTCTTGGCTTCGCCCATCGCACCGATGGTCTCGCGGAGCACCGTGCCGAGCACCACCATATCGCAGCCGTCAGATTTCATTTTGGCGACCTGCGCACTGAAGTCGGAAGCGCCGCGCTTGTAGCTGGTCACCGATGCCGGCGTCAGCTTCATCGCGGCGACCTGCTGGTTGAAGCCATCGAGCACGTTTTTGCCGTACTCGTCGTCCTGATGCATGATGCAGGGCTTCTTGAAGCTCTTGTTCTCGATCATGTATTTGACGGCAGCGCGGGTGCTCTCGACATAGGGCAGCAGATTATTGAACTTCAGCCGTTCCTGCGGCTTGGCCGGGTCGAACTTGTAGGTGAATTCGGCCGCGGTCAGCGGAAACAGCTGCAACACGCCGGCATCGAACAGAATGTCCTGCGAGGCGAGCACGGTGGGCGAGCCCATCGGTCCGACCATCGCGAACACCTTGTCACGCTCCACCATCTTCTGCGACGCCAGCACCGCACGCTTCGGATCGTAGCCGGAGTCTTCCAGGACCAACTTGATCTTGCGCCCGTGAACGCCGCCGGCGCCGTTGACTTCCTCGACCGCCATCTTCATTCCGTTGGAAACCGGAACGCCCCAGCCCTTGATCGGGCCGGACAGATCCTGATGGGTGCCGATGACGATCTCGCTCGCCGAGACGCCTTCATTGGTGACTTTGGTTTGGGCGTGGGCCGGCAAATGGGTCAGCGCGAGGGCGCTCACCGCAAGGCACAACGCCCTAGACGATTTCGACATTGCAGTCTCCTCTTCGTTGGCCCGTGTTGAGCGAAGGGTGGGGCCTTCTTGTCCTTCGCCGTTTCTACAAATTTTGCTCAAAGTTCGTCCGTTACGCCACCGCCCGTTCGCCGTACATGGCGCCGATCTCGGCCGCGTAACGCTTGTTCACAAAACTGCGCTTCAATTTCATGGTCGGCGTCAATTCCTCATCCTCGGGCGTCAGCTGACGCTCGATCAGGAAAAATTTCTTGATGGTCTCGACCCGCGCGAAGTTGACGTTGACCGCCTCGATCTCGCGCTGGATCAGGTCCTGGATCTCGGGTGCACGGCACAGGCTCGCGTAGTTGGTAAAGGGAATGTCGTGGTCCTGCGCGAACTTCTCGACATTCTCCTGGTCGATCATGATGAGACAGGTGAGGTACGGCCGCTTGTCGCCGATCACCACCGCGTCCGAGACGTAGGGCGAGAACTTCAGCTGGTTCTCGATCTCGGACGGCGTGATGTTCTTGCCGCCCGAGGTGATGATGATGTCCTTCATCCGGTCCGTGATCCTGACGAAACCCTCATTGTCGATCGAACCGACGTCGCCGGTGTGCAGCCAGCCTTTGGCGTCGATGGTCTCGGCGGTCTTTTCCGGCTGGTTGAGATAACCCATGAACAGGAAGTCGCCCTTGATCAGGATTTCGCCTTGCGGGGAAATCGCGACCTCGCCCCAGGGCGCGGCCTTGCCGACTGAACCCAGCTTCATGCGGTCGGGCGGCATCACGGTGGCCACGCCGCAATTCTCGGTCTGGCCGTAGACCTCGCGCATGTCGATGCCGAGTGCGAGATACCAGCGGATCAGATCCGGCGCGATCGGCGCAGCCCCAGTGAAGGCCAGACGGCAGCGATCGAGCCCGAGCATGCGGCGGATGTTGCGGAACACCAGCCAATAGGCGAACTGATTGGCGATCCGCAAGGTCAGCGGCGGCGTTTTACCCTCGAGCTTGCTCTCGGTCACGCGATTGCCGATTCCCAGCGCCTGGCGGTACATCCAGTTCTGGAACGGCGTCGCGTCCTTGAGTGCAATCGTGATCCCGGAGTAGAATTTTTCCCAGATCCGCGGCACCGCCAGGAACGCGGTCGGCTGCACTTCGCGCAGATTGTCCGGCACGGTTTCCGGGCTTTCGGCGAAATTCATCACCGATCCCAGCGCCAGCGAAATGTAATAGCCACCTATCCGCTCGGCGACGTGGCAGAGCGGCAGGAACACCAGCCGCTCTTCGGCGTCGGTGGAGGGGAACAGATCGTTGGCGTGGCGCATCTGGTGCGTGACGCTGCGGTTGGAATGCATCGCGCCCTTGGGCGGACCGGTCGTGCCGGATGTGTAGACGAGGATGGCCAGATCGCCCGCGCCACGGCTTGCGATCATCGCATCCCACAGCGCCGGATCGTCGTGACTGTGGTTGCGCCCGAAGGCGGTGAATTCGGCCAGCGACATCACCATCGGGTCGCTGAAGCCAGAGAGGCCCTCCATGTCGAACACGACGATCTTCTGCAAGGTCGGGCAGCGCTCGCGGCACGACAGGATCTTGTCGAGCTGCTCTTCATCCTCGGCGAAGATCACTCGTGTCGAGGAATCGTTGATGAGGTATTCGACCTGGACCGACGAGTCGGTTGGATAGATCCCGGATGAGACGCCGCCGGCGCAGAGGATGCCCATGTCGGCATACACCCACTCGGGGACCGCGTTCGAGATGATCGAGGCGACATCGCCGGTCTTGAAGCCGGTGGCATGCAAGGCGTAGGCGATATCCTTCGATATCTGCAGCCACTGCCGCCAGCTGGTCGGCTGCCAGATACCGAACGTCTTTTCGCGGATCGCCGGCCGGTCGCCGCGCGTTTCCGCGGCCAGCAAAAAACTCTTCGCGATCGTGTCGGCGACCGTCAGCACTGCCGGTCTGGCCATGCGTCTTCCTCCCTCTCTCGCCTGCGTCCGACGCCGGTCTTGTCAGCCGGTCTTGTTTTCGAAGCAGGCTCGAATTTAGCTCCAAATCACTAGGAACGCCAAGGTCTTAACTGCGTCGTTTAGCGCCATGTCTTCTTCTTTTTCCAGCGTCGCTCACCGCGAGCGCCCTCTTCCTTGGCGCCGAGATAGAATTCCTGGATGTCCTTTGAATGCATCAGCCGCTCGCAGCTGTCGTTCATGACGACCCGGCCGATTTCCAGCACATAGCCGTAATGCGCCGTCTCCAGCGCCACCTTGGCGTTCTGCTCGACCAGCAGGATCGACATGCCCTGCTCTTCGTTGACGCGCTTGATGATGGTGAAAATCTCCTTCACCAGGATCGGCGACAGCCCGAGCGAGGGTTCGTCCAGCAGCAACAGCGTCGGCCGGTTCATCAATGCACGCCCGATCGCCAGCATCTGCTGTTCGCCGCCGGAGAGCTGTCCGGCCGGCTGGTTGATCCGCTCTCTCAACCGCGGAAAATAACCGTAGACCCGATCGAGGTCCTCAGCGACGCCGGCGCGATCCTTACGCGGATAGGCGCCCATCATCAGGTTTTCGCGCACGGAGAGGAACGGGAACACTTCGCGCCCCTCCGGCACGTGGCTTAGGCCCAGCCGCACGATCTTGTCGGCTTCCACGCGCTGGATCGATTTGCCCAGAAATTCGATCGTGCCCTTCTGCGGATCGAGGATGCCGGAAATGGTTTTCAGAACGGTGGTCTTGCCGGCGCCGTTGGCGCCAAGCAGTGTGACGATCTTGCCACGCGGCACTTCGAGGCTGATACCCCTGATCGCCTGAATCGGCCCGTAATAGCTCTCGATATTGCTGAGCTTCAGGATGATGTCGGGAGCGCTCATGGCAACATCCTCATGCACCCAAGTAGGCGGCGACGACGTCGGGATGGCGCTGCACTTCGCTGGGCGAACCCATCGCGATCACCTTGCCGTAGTTCAGTGCGATCACCCGGTCCGACACCCGGTTCACCAGCGACATGTCGTGTTCGACCATCAGCACGGTGATGCCGAGGTCGGTCTTCAGGTCGCGGATCCAGAACGACATGTCGCCGGTCTCCTCGACATTCAGCCCGGAGGACGGCTCGTCGAGCAGGATCAGCTTCGGCTCCGAGCACAGCGCGCGCGCGAGCTCGATCACCTTGCGGACGCCATAGGGCAGCCCCGAGATCAGCTTGTCGCGATAGACTTCGAGGTCGAGGAACTCGATCACCTGCTCGACGCGGCGGCGATGCGCCTTTTCGTGGGCGCGCACGCTCGGCAGGAACAGCAACTCCTGCCACAGCTGCGTGGTGGAGTGGCGGTGCCGGCCGACCAAGAGATTGCTCAGCATCGTCGCGTTCTCGAACAATTCGATGTTCTGGAAGGTGCGGGCAATGCCGAGGCCGGCAATTTCGTAAGCCGGCTGCTGGGTGATGTCCTGATCCTCGAAGTAGATCTTGCCCGAGGTCGGCGGGTAAATGCGCGATATCAGATTGAAGATCGAGCTCTTCCCGGCGCCGTTGGGACCGATGATCGAAAGAATTTCGCCCTTCTCCACCGCGAAGCTGACGGCATCGACCGCCTTGAGGCCACCGAAGTGCAAGGACAGGTCCTCGGCCCGGAAATAGCTCATCGGTTCCGCTCCGACTTCACATAGATTTTCTGCCGCTTGAAAGTGGCGCGCTTGTAGAGCGGGAACAGCTGGAAGAAGAGCTTTATCTTCAGCCAGCGTCCGTAGAGGCCAAGCGGCTCGAACAGCACGAACAGCACGATGATCAGGCCGTAGATCGCGCCCTTGAGGCCGTTGGCGGAAGCGATGGCGGCGGCCTTGTCCTGAATCTGAGACGCACTCTCCTTGCCCGCGCCAAACGTCGAGGCGACGCCCGCGATCATGCCGGGCAAGTCGTCCTTCAGATAGGTCAGGAGCGGATCGATCATGACCAGGAAGATCGCGCCCAGCACCGCGCCGTGCAGACTGAACGAGCCGCCGATCAGGATCACGATGATGAACTCGATCGAGAGCAGCAGCGTGAACATTTCCGGGCTGATGAACGACAGCTTGTGCGCGAACAGGCAGCCTGCGAACCCGGTGATCGCGGCGCTGATCGCAAACGACTTCACCTTGTAGAGCGACACGTTGATGCCCATGCTGCGCGCCGCCGTCTCGCTGTCACGGATCGCGACGAAGGCGCGGCCGGTCGGTGAACGCAAGAGGTTCAGGGTGCCGACGATGGTCAGGATCAGGAAACCCAGACAAAGGAAATAGAAGCTCGGGCTATCGCGCGATATCGCCATGCCGAACAACTGCATGGTCTTGACGCGCATGCCCTCATTGCCATGGGTCACGCTTTCCCAGCGCGCCAGGATTTCCTCGACGATGAAGGCAAAGGAAATTGTCGCAATGACGAGATAGATGCCCTGCAGCCGCAGCGCCGGGAATCCGACCAGCGCGCCGACCACGCCGGTCAGCAGGCCTGCGGCCAGGAAATATACCGGAAACGGGACGTTGTATTGCTGCAGGAAGGCCGCCGTATAGGCGCCGATGGCGAGGAAGGCGGCGTGGCCCAGCGACGCCTGCCCGGTAAAGCCGGTCAGGATCATCAGCCCGACACCGACGGTGGCGTAGATGCAGACGAACACCAGCTGGCTGACGATATAGCTGGACAGCACAAACGGTGCGACCGCCAGCAGTGCCAGCAGCACGCCGTAGGTGACCAGATAGCCGCTGTGCGGCATCAGCCGGATGTCGTCTTCGTAGTCGGTCTTGAAGAGAAAACGCATCGCGGCCCCTAAACCTTCTTGCGTGTGTGCACGCCGAACAGGCCTTCGGGCTTGAGCAGCAACACCACGAGGAGAACGAGGTAAGGCGCGACGTCTTTCCAACCTTGCGGCAGATAGAAGCCGGCCATGCTCTCAATCACGCCGATCAGGACGCCACCGACCACCGCACCTGGAATCGATCCGAAGCCGCCGAGCACCGCGGCGGGAAACGCCTTCAATCCCAGCACCAGCCCGACGTTGGAATGAATGAAGGTGATCGGCGCCAGCAACACGCCGGCGGCGGTAGCGACCGCAGCGCTGATCGCCCAGACGATTGACACCACCCGCTTGACCGGAATGCCCATGTAATAGGCAGCCAGCATGTTCTCGGAACTGGCGCGCATCGCGGTGCCGAGCGTGGTGCGGTTGAAAAACAGATAGAGCAACCCGCAAAGGATGACGGTCGCGGCGATCACCGAGAGCTTGTCGTGGGCCAGCACCAGCGAACCGATCCGCAACACGCCCTGGCTGAACGGCGTCTCGATCTTGAGATCGTCGGTGCCCCAGATCATACCGGCGATGGAGCGCAGAAAGTATCCGAGCCCGATCGTCGCCATGATGATGGAAAACTGGGGATAGCCGAGGATCGGACGCACCACCACGCGTTCGGCCAGCATGCCAAACAGCGCCATGCAGATGACGGCGCCGGCGAATCCGAGCCAGTAATTGAGGCCGAGCATACCGATGAAAGTGAAGGCGAAGAAACCGCCCAGCATCATCAAATCGCCCTGAGCGAAATTGACGACCTCGGTGGCCTTGTACACCAGCACGAAGCCGAGCGCGATCAGGCCGTAAACGCAGCCAAGTGCGATGCCACTCACCAGTTGCTGAACGAAGTCCAGCATTGATTCCCCTCCCCCGGATGCCCCGCGATTCTACGGATCGCCTTAACGCATCCTGCCTTCGCGCTCTTGTGTCGAAGCGCTGAAAGCCACATATGTCCGTCCCCATTGAGACCAAAGCGCCGACGACTGTCAACAGAGCGCTGGTTGCGGCCTGCGTTAACAATTGCGCAGAAATGCCGCAGGGCGGAAGTGGCCTTCGAAGGGGCCTTGGAAGCCTTCATATCGGCGCGATTTGGGGTCTTCGATTCACCGCACCGAAAGTTCTTGGGTCCATGGTTCGCGGCGACACATGAAACCCGGACCGTCCCGACCTCATGAACCCCGATGTATCAGCGCTGCAGGTGCGAGGGTTAACGAAGCGTTTTGACCGCCCTGCGGTCGATGCGCTGGATCTCACCGTCCACCGCGGCGAATTCTACGCCCTGCTCGGCCCCAACGGTGCCGGCAAGACCACGACGTTGCGCATGGTGGCCGGCCTGCTGCGGCCCGACGCCGGCGCTGTCTCTATATTAGGCATCGATGCGCTCGCCGATCCCGTCGCCGCCAAACAGATCATGGCGTGGGTGTCGGACGAGCCGATGATTTATGACAAGCTGACGCCACTGGAATATCTCGAATTCGTTGCCGGCCTCTGGGGCGTCGATGCATCGATTGCCGAATCCTCCGCGCAGGATCTGCTGGTGTCGCTCGGGCTCCAGCCGCATCTGCACGAACGATGCGAAGGATTTTCGAAA
This sequence comes from Bradyrhizobium sp. AUGA SZCCT0431, assembly GCF_018131065.1. Classification (NCBI taxonomy): domain Bacteria; kingdom Pseudomonadati; phylum Pseudomonadota; class Alphaproteobacteria; order Hyphomicrobiales; family Nitrobacteraceae; genus Bradyrhizobium; species Bradyrhizobium sp. AUGA SZCCT0431. Next base: position 57,427 of record NZ_JAFCLR010000043.1, read on the forward strand.
GGCATGCGCCAGAAGGTGGCGCTGGCCGGTGCACTGGTCCATGACCCCCGCCTGATCATCCTCGATGAACCGCTCACCGGCCTCGACGCGCTCTCCGCGCGTCACGTCAAGGGATTGCTGCAGGCACGCGTCCGCGCCGGCTGCACCGTGATCATGACGACGCATATTCTCGAAGTCGCCGAGCGGATGGCCGACCGGATCGGCGTCATCGCCGCGGGAAAACTGGTGGCCGAGGGCACGCTCACCGAATTGCGCCAGCAGAACGGCCGCAACGACACCAGCCTCGAAGACATGTTCATTGCACTCGTCGACACCGACGCGGCCGCATGAGTTCGGCCGCCGATCTCACCTGGTTTGCCCGGCACGAAATCCGGCTGGCGTGGCGCGAATGGCTCGCCATGATGACGGGCGCGCGGCGAAAACGAACACGCGCCGTGATCGGGCTGCTCGTGCTCGCCGCCTTCCTGCATCTGCCGGCCTATGCGGTGATCGGCCGCTTTGCCGATCTGCAAGCCCCGCTCGACAAGCCGACGCTGATCGTCATGTCAGCAACGATCTTCCTGGCCTGGGCCCTGATGTTGTCGCAGGCGATCGAATCGGTGACGCGGGTGTTCTATGCGCGCGCCGACCTCGATTTGATCATGTCGTCACCGGTCAGGCTGACCAACATCTTCTCGGTGCGGATCGCGGCAATCGCGCTCTCGGTCACGGCCATGGCGCTGCTGTTGTCGAGCCCCTTTGTCGACGTTCTCATGATCGGCGGCGGCATCCGGTGGTTCTCGGCTTTTGGCGTCGTCATCGCCATTGGCCTATCGGCCGCGGCGGTTGCGATTGCGATCACGGTATTAATGTTTCGGTTGATCGGTCCGAGCCGGACGCGGCTCGCTGCGCAAATTCTTGCCGCCGTTATCGGCGCGGGTTTTGTCATCGCGCTCCAGGTCGCCGCGATCCTCTCCTACGGCACGCTGTCGCGGTTCACGGTGCTGACGTCGGACGCCGCCGCGGCCTATGCCCCCGATTTCGACAGCCCGCTGTGGTGGCCGGCGCGCGCTGCGATCGGGGACGGCGAAATGCTCTCGCTTCTGCTGGCCGGCAGCCTCGTGCTGCTCGGCGGCGTGATGGCGGTCTTCTCGCCGAAATTTGCCGGCACCGTCGTCAGCGCTTCGGCAACAGCAACGACGATCCGTCGCGGGTCGCGCGCAACCTCGTTTCGCCGCGGTTCGCGGCAGGCCGCGCTGCGCTGGAAGGAGTTCATGCTGCTGCGGCGTGATCCCTGGCTGGTGTCGCAGAGCCTGATGCAATTGCTTTATCTGGTGCCGCCGGCGCTGATGCTGTGGCGCAGCTTCTCCGATAGTTCGGCCGCGACCGTGCTGATCACGCCCGTGATCGTGATGGCCGCCGGCCAGCTCGCCGGCGGTCTCGCCTGGCTGACGATTTCAGGCGAGGACGCGGCAGATCTGGTCGCGACCGCGCCGATGCCGCCCGGCAGCGTGATCCGGGCCAAGGTCGAGGTGGTGATGATCGCGATCGGCGTCATCTTCGCTCCCTTGGTGGCTGCACTGGCCTTGGCCTCACCCGTACAGGCAGCGGTCACAGCCATCTTCGTCGTCATCGCCACCGTGTCGGCGGCCGCGATCCAGCTGTGGTTTCGCGTCCAGGCCAAACGCAGCCAGTTTCGCCGCCGCCAGACCTCGTCACGCATCGCGACATTTGCCGAAGCGTTCTGCTCGATCGGATGGGCGGCGACCGCGATCCTCGCCGTCACAATCCCGATTGCCGCCGTCATCAGTGGCGCCATGACTGCGCTGATGCTGGCCGGGACGTGGAAGATCAGCCCGCGAAGGGATTGATGGCTACTGCTTCTCCAGCTTCGCCCGCTCGATCACGTCGCCCCAGCGCTTGATCTCCTTTTCAATGAACGGGATCATCTCGGCCTTTTGCAGCAGCATCGGGCGGGTGCCGACTTTTTCGAAATGGGTGCGAACGCGTTCCGACGTCAGCGCGGCGTGCGCTGCCGCCGCCAGCCGGTCGACGATCGGCGCCGGTGTTCCCGCCGGCACCATGATGCTCGACCAGCTCTGCGTCGTCATCTCCTTCAGGCCGAGTTCAACCATGGTCGGCGCATTCGGAAACGCGCGCAGACGTTCCGGCGCGGTGGTAGCCAGCACCTTGAGCTTGCCTGCTTCGACATGCGGCCCGACCGAAACGGGATAATCGAACATCACATCGAGGCGGCCGGCGATCAGGTCGTTCAGCGCGGGCGCGCTGCCTTTGTAGGGCACGTGCAGCATCTCGATGCCGGTCACGGTCTTGAAAAGTTCGGCAACCAGATGTGTCGCGGTGCCGACGCCCGACGAGCTGAAGGTCACCTTGCCCGGATTCGCTTTGGCATAGGCGATGAACTCCGGCACTGAATTGTACGGCGCGCCCTCAAAGGCCACGAACAGGTTCGGGCTTTCGCCGACCAGGTGCACCGGCGCAAAACTCTTCAGCGGATCGTAGGACAGTTCCTTCCGCAGCGTGACATTGGCCGCCATGGTGCCCTGTGTGCCGTAGATCATTGTGTAGCCATCGGGCTTGGCGCGCGCCACCTGCTCGGTGCCGACCGTGCCGCCGGCGCCGCCGCGGTTATCGATCAGCACGGATTGGCCGAGCGTCTTTGCCATCTCCTCGGCGACAATGCGGGAGGTCGTGTCGGTGATTCCGCCCGGCGCGAACGGCACGACCCAGGTGATCGGGCGGGTCGGGAATTCCTCGGCGAGGACTTTGACGATCGAGGCCGGCGCGATCGCGCAGATCGAGGCGAGCCATATCGCGAGCACGACAAAACGCTTCGCCATCGAATTCCGCCCCGTGAAAATTATTCTGCTTTTGCAGCAGGATAGAAGTTTTCGACAGATGTGGCCATGCGGCAAAGTCGGCTTACGCCTTGATCAATTCCAGCACCGCCGCTGCAAACGCCTCGGGCTCTTCCTGCGGCAGGTTATGCCCGGCGCGCGGCACCACCCGATGAACCCGGCGGCCGGCGAATTTCGGCGCGCTCTTGCTGCCGTCGGTGGCCGGGCTCACGCCATCCCCGTCGCCGTCGAGCGTAATGGTCGGCACGGTAATGACGGGCTGCGCCGCCAGCCGGCGCTGTATATCCGCATATTGCGGATCGCTCTCGGCCAGGCCGTAGCGATGGCGATAGCTGTGGATGACCACGTCGACATAATCAGGATTGTCGTGCGCGACTGCCGTCCGCTCGAAGCAGGCATCGTCGAACTGCCAGTTCGGCGACCATTGCTGCCACAATAGTTTGGCGATGCCGCGCCGGTCGGCGGCGAGGCCTGCGCGACCGCGTTCGATGTTGAAATAATACTGGTACCAGAGCGGCGCCTCGCGGGCGGGCGGCGCCGGCACCATGGCTTTTGCAATATCCTGGATGTTGTAGCTGTTGACCGAGACCAGGCCGATGCAGCGCTCCGGCCACAATGCCGCGCCGATACAGGCGGCCCGGCCGCCCCAGTCATAGCCCGCGAACACCGCGCGCTTGATGCCGAGTACGTCCATCAGCGCCATCAAATCCGCGCCCAATGCCGCCTGCTCGCCCGACCGCGGCGTCGCCTTGTCGCGAAATCGGGTCAGTCCGTAGCCGCGCAGATAGGGAACGATGACGCGGCAGCCTTCGGCGGCAAGCTGCGGCGCCACGTCCACATAGGCGTGAATGTCGTAGGGAAAGCCGTGCATCAGCATCACGACCGGCCCATCGGCCGGACCCGCCTCGTAATAGGCGATCTTGAGCACGCCGGCATCGATGGAGCGTAGCGGTTCCAGCCGTTTCGACGATGGCGCACGCGCGGCATTTTGGGCTGGCGTTGAGGCTTGCTCGGTCAAGGCGTCACTCCGTTGTGGCATCCGGCCATACGGTATCGCCTAACGCCGGTGAAGCAAATGCGGCACAGGAGCTGTGCGAGATTGACATCATGACGGGCGCTGAATTCGGCGATACAGTATGCCAGCGGCCGTTGCCGCATACGGGTCATGCCATGCTGCGATCGCTTGTGCTTGCCACTGCCTTCCTCGGTTCGCTGATCATTCCGGCGACGGCGCAAGCGCCGCTGCGCAGCGAATGCCTGGCGATGGCCAACGCACCGCCGCGGGCAGTGCCGGTCAGCCTCCGCCGCACCGCGGCCAAGATGGAGGAGGTCGCGATCACCTATGTCGGGCATTCCACCTATTATATCGACACGCCCGGCGGTGTGCGGATCGGGACCGATTTCAACGGCTACTACCAGACCGGGCGACTGCCCGACGTCGTCACCATGAACCGGGCGCATTCGACGCATTTCACGCTGTTTCCCGATCCCAAGATCAAGCATGTGCTGCACGGCTGGGGCGAGAAAGGACAGCCTGCGCTGGTCGGCCTGCGCGTCGACGACGTCTATATCCGCAACGTGACCACCGACATCCGCCGGTACTACGGCGATGGCGCCGGCGGCGAGATGATCAGGGACGGCAACTCGATCTTCATCTTCGAGGTCGCCGGGCTTTGCATCGGCCATCTCGGCCATCTGCATCACAAGCTCGACGACAGCCATTTTGCCGCGATCGGCCGCCTCGACATCGTGATGGTTCCGATCGACGGCACCTTCACGATGTCGCTCGACGGCGTCTCCGAAATCACCAGGCGCCTGCGCGCCTCCGTGGTGCTGCCGATGCACCGCTTCGCGACCCCGCTCGACGAATTCATGCGCCTGATCGGCAAGCAATTCGAGATCGACCAGCGCACCGAGCGAACCCTGAAGATTTCGCGGGAAACGCTGCCCAGCACGCCGACCGTGATCATTCTCGACGGGGTGTGAGGCGAAGGCCAGAATGTCACCGCCGTCATTGCGAGCGGAGCGAAGCAATCCATAGTGCGGCAAGCGGAGAGATGGATTGCTTCGCTACGCTCGCAATGACGAGAGAGCAACGACAAGAATCAGGGAGCGACCATCGATGGCCGTCAGCACTGCACCCGCCTCCAGAAGCGGGCTTTATGCCGATCCGCGCGAAGACTGGCTGGCGCAACATACCGAGGAGATCATCGACCCCGACCGCCCGATCGTCGACCCCCACCATCATCTGTGGGACCGCGGCGGGCAGCGCTACATGATCGAGGAGATGGCGGCCGATATCGCATCCGGCCACAACATCATCGCCACCGTCTATGTCGATTGCCGCGCGATGTACCGCGCGCACGGGCCCGAGGCGTTTCGCCCGGTCGGCGAAGTAGAATTCGCCAACGGCGTCGCGGCGATGGCTGCAAGTGGTGGTTACGGCAAGGCTGCGATCTGCGCCGGCATCGTCAGCCACGTCAATCTGCTGCTCGGCGAGGACGCCAGACCGGTGCTGGAGGCGGAGATCGTCGCGGGCAATGGCCGCTTCCGCGGCATCAGGCATTCCGCGGCGTGGGATGCCGATCCCGATGTCGCCGGCATGTATGCAACACGGCCGCAGGGCCTGCTGCTCGACGCAACCTTCCGCAAGGGGTTCGCCTGTCTCGCCCCACTCGACCTCAGTTTCGAAGGCTGGCTGTTTCATCCGCAGATCGGCGAACTCACCGACCTTGCCCGCGCCTTTCCGGACACCAGGATCGTGCTCGACCATTGCGGCGGCCCGATCGGCATCGGCAGCTATGCGGGCCGGCGCGAGGAGATCTTTCCGGTCTGGAAGGCTTCGATCCAGGAGATCGCCAGATGTCCCAATGTCGTGGTCAAGCTCGGCGGGCTTGCGATGGCCCTGCTCGGCTTTGATTTTCATCTGCGGCCGAAGCCGCCGACCTCGGAACAGGCTGCCGCGGCGTGGCGCCCTTATATAGAGACGTGCATCGAGGCCTTTGGTCCCAGCCGCTGCATGTTCGAGAGCAATTTCCCCCCCGACAAGGGCCAGTGCAGCTACCAGGTGATCTTCAACGCCTTCAAGCGGCTCGCGGCGCAATACAGCGAGGCCGAGAAGACGGCGATGTTCTCGAAGACGGCGACGGACTTTTACAAGTTGCAGCTCGCCTAACTCACGACAGGCGTGAGCGCCCGCTCACGCCCATTCACCCTTGCGGAATACCGGGACGCTGCTGCCGTCGGCATGAATGCCGTCGATGTCGGTCTCGGCCGAGCCGATCATCCAGTCGATATGAATGAGGCTCTTGTTGCCGCCTTGCGCGGCGATCTGCTGCGGCGTCAGCTTGCCGCCGTCGATGAAGCATTTCGAGTAGCATTGGCCGAGCGCGATGTGCGAGGCGGCGTTCTCGTCGAACAGCGTGTTGAAGAACAGCAATCCGCTTTTCGAGATCGGCGACGAGTGCGGCACCAGCGCCACTTCGCCGAGGCGCGCGGCGCCCTCATCGGTGTCGAGCACCTTCTTGAGCACTTCCTCGCCGCGCGAAGCCTTGGCCTCGACGATGCGGCCTTCCTCGAACCGCACCGCGATGTTGTCGATCAGGGTGCCCTGATAGGACAGCGGCTTGGAACTGACGACATGCCCGCTGACGCGCCGGCAATGCGGCGTGGTGAAGACTTCTTCCGTCGGGATATTGGCGTTGCAGGTGATGCCGTTCTTGGCCATCGATGCCCCGCCTTCCCATTCGTGGCCATCGGCGAGACCGATCGTAAGATCAGTGCCCGGTCCCGAATATTTCAGCGCGTGGAAGCGCTGGCCGTTCAGCCATTGCGTACGCTCGCGCAGCACCGCGTTGTGTTTTTCCCACGCTGCGACCGCGCCGTCCTGATCGACGCGCGAGGCCGCGAAGATCGCGTCCGCCAGTTTGGCCACCGCGACGTCTTCCGCAACGTCGGGAAATACCTGCTTCGCCCATGCCGGGCTCGGATAGGCGATGATGTTCCAGTTGGTTTCAAAATTGACGATCTTCTCCAGCGCCGGCTGATAGGCCATCGAATTGGCCTTGCTGGCGCGCGCCACCTTGGTCGGATCCTCGCCCGACAGCAGCATCGGATTGTCGCCGACGATCGCCAGCCGCGCGGTGTTATTGCCGAACGCCTTCGCCATGCCCTCATAGAGCCAGCCGGCGGCGCGATCGAACCCGTCATTGTGGCCGTAGCGATAACGCGACAGCGTGATCTCTTCGTCCGACAGGAACGGCGTCACCAGACCCGCACCGGCCTTGTAGGCATGCTCGGCGATTTTTCGAACCAGCGGCAGCGCCACCGACGGCGCGGTCAAAAGCAGGTCCTGGCCCGGCTGCAACTGCAGGCCGACCTTCACGGCGACCTCGGCAAGGCGGTCGAGTTTCACGGGATCGATCGGCGTCGAAAAATTACGTTCGTGTGCGGTCATGACGGGCCCTCAAATCAATCGTTGCTACAGAGATAGGCGAACCGGCTGAAACCTTCAACGCTTCGACGCCGCCAATACGCGATCGACCATCTCGGGCGCGAGACCGAGATAATTCTTCGGCGAGGTCAGGCGGTCGATGGTCGCGCGATCGATCCGAGATGCGACCCGCGGATCCGCGGACAGCGCATCCGCCAGCGTCATGCCTTTTTCGTTGGCGACACGGCAGGCGTCATAGACGACGTCGTGCGCCTCCTGCCGGCCGATGTCGGGCGCCAGGCCCATCATGACGGCTTCGGCGACGATCAACCCGCGGCTGATATCGAGATTTTCTGCCATCTTCTTCTCGTCCACGATCAGGCCGCCCAACGCGAATTTCGCCTGATGCAGCGCTCCCGCGGTGAGGACAAAACTTTCCGGGATCGCCATCCATTCGGCATGCCACGGCCCGGTGGCGCGCTCAAAGTCCTGCACCATCGCGTCCAGCATCAAACCGGCATGCTGGCGCACGCCCTTGCACGCCGCCAGCATCAGTTCGGATGAAATCGGGTTGCGTTTTTGCGGCATGGTCGAGGACGCGCCGCGGCCCTTCACGAACGGCTCATAGAGTTCGGCAAATTCCGTCGAGGCCATGATCATGATGTCGAGCGCGATCTTGCCGAGCGAGCCCGTGACGAGGCCGAAGAAGTTGATCACTTCCGCCAGCCCGTCGCGCGCGACATGCCAGGTCGAGACGGGCACGCCGAGCCCGAGTTCCTCGCACAGCGCCTTCTGGACCTCAAACCCCTTGTCGCCGAGCGAGGCCAGCGTGCCGGCGGCACCTGCGAACTGGCCGACAAGGACGCGCGGTTTCAATTGCGCGAGGCGTTCGGCGTGGCGATCGAACATCGCCAGATAGATCGCGGTCTTGTAGCCGAACGTCACCGGCAGCGCCTGCTGCAGATGGGTACGGCCCGCCATCGGCGTATCGCGATAACGCTTGGACAGCTCGGCGAGGATGCCGCGAAGGGCGGCGATATCAGCCTCGATGATTTCGAGCCCGGCGCGGACCTGCAGGACCACGGCGGTGTCCATGATGTCCTGCGTGGTCGCGCCCCAATGCACATAACGGCCGGCCTCGCCACATTGCTTCACCATCTGGTGGACCAGCGGCAGGATCGGGTAGCCGACGATATCGGTCTCGCTGCGCAGCAGGTCGAAATCGAATGCCGAGACGTTCGTGCGCTTTGCGATCTCCCCGGCCGCTTCCGCCGGGATGACGCCGCAGCGCGCCTCGGCTTTGGCCAGCGCGATCTCGACTTCGGCGTAACGCGAGATCAGGCTGAAATCCGAGAACACTTCCCGCATCGCCGGCGTGCCGAAGGCGTCGCGGAACAGGATGGAGTCAAGGACGGTGGTCGAGGTCGGAAAGGCGGGCATGTCGTTTCCTGCAGGCAATTCGCTGGAATGACTCATGCCACAATCATTGCCCGTTGGGAAAGTCGATCACCATTTCTCGTGCATGGTTCGGACATCGAGCTCGAACGACCAGGCGCGCGGCGGCTGCTTGTGCAGGAACACAAAGCCGTCGACGATGCCCTCGATGCTGATCAGGCGCTCCTCGCGGCTGGCGGCCTCCGGGAAACGCGTCTTGATCTTTTCGCCGCCGATCGCGCCATCGACCACGACATGGCCGACATGAATGCCGTCGCCGGCATATTCCTTGGCCATCGCCTGCGCCAGCGTGCGCAGGCCCGCCTTCGATGAATTGAAGGCGCCGTAGCCCGAGCGGCCGCGCAGCGAGGCGCTGGCGCCGGTGAACAGCAAGGTGCCCGCGCCCTTCGGAACCATGCGGCGGACCGCCTCGCGGCCGAACAGGAAGCCGCCGAAGCACACGACGCGCCAGCTTTGCTCGAAGTAATCGGCGGTCATGTCGATGATCTTGCCCGCGGTGTTGTTGCCGGCGTTGTAGATCGCCAGTTCGAGGTCGGAACCGGCCTTGTCGAACAACGCGATGGTATCGGCCTCACTGGTGGCGTCGGCGACGACCGCCGTAGCGCGCCCGCCGGCTGCGACGATGTCGGAAACGACGGCGTCGAGCGCCGCCTTGGTGCGGCCGGCAACCAGAACGTTGAGGCCCTCAGTGGCAAACCGCTTGCAGAGTTGCGCGCCGAGGCCCTGATCAGGCCCGACACCGATGATTATCGCCGTTCCCATCCATCTCTCCTGCGCTCGAAGTCCATCAGCCATTTTTTATATGACGACCGTCATCAATTCAATCGAAGGAGCTTCCGCTTCCTGCCGTTCACGAGGATATGAGCGTCGGGTGAATCGCTCCGGGCGGTTGCCGGCGCCGCCTCAGTCGCGGAATTTCTTCTTCGTTTTCCCGAATGCAGGCTTCGCAGCGCCGGCATGTTTCGGCTTGGCGGCGTAAGCGGGCTTCTCCCGGAATGGCCGCTTCTTATCGTAGCGTCTTTCGTTGTCGAATCCGGCCTTTTCGCTGCGAGGCTTGTCGTCATACGGCTTGCTGTCGCGGGATTTGCCGCCGGGCGGCTTGTTGCTCCAGGGCTTTTCGTCACGAGGTTTTTCATCGCGCGGCTTGTCGTCTCTGGGCTTGTCCTGCCGAATCTTGTCTTGCCACGGCTTGCCGTGCGGCCTCGGTGCCCTCTCCTCACGCTCGCGCGCAGGCGGACGCTTCTCGGCCGCGGGCTCGCCCTGCGGGCCCTCGGGCAGCGGCTCGATGCGGATATTGTCTTCCTTGTCGGGACGGCGGAGATTGCCGACAAATTTGTCGGCAGCGCGCGCGGAAATCTCGAACTCGGTGGTGGTGTCCATGACGCGGATGGCGCCGATGTCAGTCTTGTCGATGCCGCCGCGGCGGCAGATCATCGGCAACAGCCAGCGCGCCTCGGCATTCTTGCGGCTGCCGATCGAGGCGCGGAACCAGACACTGTTCTCGCCCATGACGTGGCGCGCCGACGGCTTTTTCGACTTGGATCGTGGACCGGCGTTGCGGTCGTCACCGCGCGGCGCACGACTATCCCTATCTCTTTCGCGGCCCCGATCCTCGCGGCCCCGGCTGCGATGTTCGCCGGGATCGATGATGTCTTCGGGCGACGGCAGCCGCGCGCGATAGAGCCGCGCCAATGCCGCGGCAATATCCTCGGCCGAGCGCTCGGCGAGCAGGGCCTGCGCCAGCATCAGATCTTCGGGCGTGGTTTCTTCGGCGAACAGCGCATCCTTCAGCATGCGCTCCTGGTCGAGCTTGCGGATTTCATCGGCCTGCGCCGGCGTGCCCCAGATCGCATCGATGCCGGCCAGGTTCAGCAGCACTTCCGCGCGCCGCTTGCGCGCCGGCGGCACCAGCAGGACGCTGACACCCTTGCGGCCGGCACGGCCGGTGCGGCCGGAGCGGTGCTGCATGACTTCGGGATCGTTCGGAATATCGGCGTGGATGACGAGATCGAGATTCGGCAGATCGATGCCGCGCGCGGCAACGTCGGTCGCGACGCAAACGCGGGCGCGTCCGTCGCGCAATGCCTGCAGCGCGTGGGTGCGCTCGTTCTGGGTCAATTCGCCGGACAGCGCCACGACCGAGAAGCCGCGCTCCGACAATGTTGCCTGCAGATGCCGCACCGCTTCGCGGGTGTTGCAGAACACCAGCGCGCTCGGCGATTCGAAGAAGCGCAAGGTGTTGACGACCGCATGGTCGACGTCGCCGGGCGCAATCCGGATGGCGCGGTAATCGATGTCGGCATGACCGCCTTCGTCGCCGCCGACCTCGATCCGGAACGCTTCCTGCTGATATTCCTTGGCCAAGGCGATGATGACGCGCGGCAGGGTTGCCGAGAACAATAGCGTGCGCCTTGTCTCCGGCGTGGTCTCGAGGATGAACTCCATATCCTCGCGAAAACCGAGATCGAGCATTTCGTCGGCCTCGTCGAGCACGACGGCCTTCAATTCGGAAATGTCGAGCCGGTTGCGCCTCAAGTGATCGCACAGCCGCCCCGGGGTGCCGACCACGATGTGGGCGCCGGCCGCGAGCTCGCGCTGTTCACGGCGCGGATCCATGCCACCGACGCAGGAAACCACGCGCGCATCGGCGTATTGATAGAGCCAGGCGAGTTCGCGATGGACCTGAAGTGCCAGTTCGCGCGTGGGTGCTACGATCAGCGCCAGCGGCGCGCCCGCCCGCTCGAATCGCTCGGCTTCGCCGAGCAGCTCGGCGGCAATGGCGAGGCCATAGGCGACGGTCTTGCCGGAGCCGGTCTGCGCCGACACCAGCAGGTCACGCCCGGCAGCGTCATTTGCCAGCACGGCGGTCTGGACCGGCGTCAGGGAATCGAAATTGCGCTCGGCCAGGGCTCGGGCGAGCGGCGGACTTGTGGTCAGGGATGTCACGAGATCAGAACCTTAATGGGCGCATCTGCGCCGGAAAGCCTGACAACGCCTCGAACCATACGATTGAGGCTGCCGGCTGGAGGATGCGCGGGTCCGATGACCCGAACGATTTGAATGAGATAGGCTCCCTTTAGGCCATTCGCAGCCAAAGCGCCATGGAATGTTGGTGGAGGCTGCATTGCGTCGTTAACGGCGGTCTATGGTGTTGATATTGCTACATTAAGGCGATGATCGCGCACCGTCGGGAGTTCGTCATCCCCGCGAAGGCGGGGATCCAGTACGCCGCGGCTTCTCGGTTCTGTCACTGACGCCTCTGGAATACTGGGTCGCCCGGTCAAGCCGGGCGATGACACTGAATATGAGTTGGCGTTCTCGCGACGCATTGCGCCCGAGGTTTGCTGGAAACTTCCCGCCCTCGATTGAGAGGGCGCAGGGAAGACCGGGTGCGCGCTGCACCCGCGGTCTCGTGTGCGATTTGCACTTGGTAGGCTGCACACGAGCATACAGGGCAGCGGAGAACACCCGGCCTTCCCTGCGCAATGGCTTTACGGCTTATAACGCGATCTCCCCGGTGAACGGGCTTTCTTGCCACCGTCGCTCCCGATCAGCTTTTGGCTTCTCGGGAACTTGACACCAGCAACGGGGTGTCAGGACCACGCGCCTTCGCCGTACGCCTCTGTCGCGTTACGTCTTCGCAAC